>NZ_JBKXTT010000002.1:0-419146 GCF_047017445.1 Marvinbryantia sp.
AGACCTTCAGATTGATCTTTTTCAATTGCCTTAACTAAATGACATTGGTTCACGTCATTCACAGTAACATCGCTTCCTACTCAGCTTCTGTCTCAGTTTCTGCTTCCGCTGCCTCGGATGCCGCCTCTTCTGCCGCTGCCTGCGCATCCTCCGCCGCATCCGCCGCCTCGTCCTCGAACGGAATTACGGCGCCGTCAAAGGTCTCGTTGATGTAATCTTTGATTTCGTCAGATTTCAGAACCTCTACCAGAGCCTTGATGCCCTCGTTGTTCTCGTTGCCCTCTTTTACTGCGATAACATTTACGTAGGTCTTTGCAGCCTCAGAATCAGAAGACTCATAAGCGATCGCATCCTTGCCTACGGAGAAGCCTGCATCCAGCGCATAGTTGCCGTTCAGAACGACAAGCGCTGCCTCTGCGGTGTATTTGGAAACCTGCGCCGCCTCCAGCTCCAGGATCTCCAGATTCAGCGAATTCTCTTCAATATCATTTACGGTTGCGGTAAGACCTGCGCCGTCTGCCAGCTTGATCAGACCGTTGTCCTGCAGAAGAAGAAGCGCTCTCGCCTCATTGGTGGTATCATTCGGAACCGCGATCACATCGCCCTCCTCCAGATCTTCGATGCTGGACTTTGTGCCCGGATAAATGCCAAACGGCTCATAGTGGATACCGCCTGCGTTCACCAGAGAGGTGCCCTGCTCCTCATTGAAGCTCTCCAGATACGGAATGTGCTGGAAATAGTTTGCATCCATTTCACCGCTGTCTACTACCAGGTTCGGCTGTACGTAATCGGTGAATTCCACAACATCCAGCTTCCAGCCCTTTTCCTCCAGAAGCGGTGCCGCTGCTTCCAGGATCTGTGCGTGCGGTGTCGGGGATGCCGCCACGGTGATGGTTCCCTCTTCTGCTGCTGCCGGCGCTGCCAGAGCAAGTGTCAGGGTTGCCGCAAATGCGACTGCTGTCAGTTTTTTCATAATCTTGTCCTCCTTTTTTGTTTTCCTACTTTCTTGCTAGGAATTATATGATTTTTAATCATACACGGATTTCAGCGGCTTGTCAAGTCTATTGTGTAAGAATTTCCAGAAATGTCTGTTTTCCGGAAGCCAAGACTGAAAGCCAGTTTCTGTGAAGCGGTGTTTCCGTCGGATGTGCAAAGCTTCAGATCCCGGAACGCAAGAGCTTCCCGCGCGTAGGCAAGTACAGCCTGCGCCGCTTCTTTTGCATAACCGCGGCGACGGTACTTTCGCGCGATCAGATAGGAAAGCTGCCGCTCCCCCGCCTCGTCATTTTCTATACCGATGCGCCCGATGACTTCACCGGTGCTTTTTTCGGCGATCGTCCACAGCCCGTACCCGTACAGCGGATACTGCCGCTTTATATAGAGGTACAGCGTCTCCTCCGGGCTCTCTGCAAACTGCGTGACGTCCGGGTTCTTTGCTTCCCCGCCGTACATAGCGAGAAACGCTGTGAGATCCTCCATCACCGATTCGCGGATGATAAGCCGCTCCGTCCGGGCGATCGTCCACGGAAGCCCGTAGTGCCGCTGCCACAGCCGGGTGAGTGCGGCATCATCCAGATACGTCCGGACCGATTCGTCTCCTGCCGCGTCCGTCTGACAGCTGCGGCTGCACTCCCGCCGGGTGCCGCCCGGCTTCCCCCGCATATTGTCTCCCTGCAGGATCAGATCCACGCCGTAAACGCCCGCGCCTTTTTTTGTTTCCTGCGCGCTTCCTTCCAGGAATATGCATGGAAGCTTCCTCTGCGCAAGTGCGCGCGCCGCTTCCGGCATCTCTGTTACATAAAATGCGCAGTCTTCTCTCTTTATCGGCGATGCAAGCGCATCTTTAAGCGCCTGCTCATTCTCTACCCTTTGAAGAGCGATCAGCATTTCTCCGGTTCTGGATAATCCACGCCAAAGGTCTCCACCGTCACCGTTTTCATCTTCTGCTCGTCAAGCGGGCGGTCGCTGTAGTCGGTGTCCTCCTCTGCGATGCGGTTTACCACATCCATGCCCTCGATCACTTTTCCGAACGCCGCATAGGAACCGTCCAGATGCGGAGCATCCTTATGCATAATGAAAAACTGGGAACCAGCGGAATTCGGATTCATCGCACGCGCCATCGAGAGCACACCCTCTGTATGCTTCAGATCATTTTTAAAATGATTGCCCGAAAATTCACCTTTAATGCTGTAGCCCGGGCCGCCCATACCGGTGCCGTTCGGACAGCCGCCCTGGATCATAAAGCCGTTGATCACGCGGTGAAAGATAAGCCCATCGTAAAAGCCCTTTTTGATCAGGCTGATAAAATTATTTACACTGTTCGGCGCGATCTCCGGGTAAAGCTCTGCCCTGATCACGTCCCCGTTTTCCATGGTAATTGTTACAATCGGATTTGCTGCCATATTACTTTCTCCTTCTAATCATATATCTTTTGATGCCTGCGAATCACTCCGCAGCCCTAATATCATAATTATGTTTCTATCTGCATAAAAAGTCAAGGTTTTTGTGCCATACAGGGCGATTTTTTACTGCTGATAAATATGGATCCACGGCGTTACCGCTGAAATCGTCGCAAAATCTCCGCGCAGCACCTCTCTTTCGCTGCCGTCCTCGTTGACCACCAGCAGGCGGTCCGCCAGCGAGAGGGAATCGGAGAGCATCATGGTCAGGATCACCACCGCGATCCCCTTATCGAGCAGCATCTCCAGCATTTTCCAGACAAACATGCGGTGAGACAGATCGGCGCCCTTAAAGGGCTGGATGCAGAAAACGACCTTCGGCTTCTGCAGCAGCACGCGCGTGTAGATCATCTGATATTTCTGCTTCTCGCTCAGCTCCTCCACCGGCGTCTCAAAAACCTCCTCCCCAAGGATGGGGCCGTATTCCTGCCGGATGCTGCCGCGGATGCTTCCGCGCAGCCACAGGAAAGGTATCCTGCGCGAGAGGGAGATGCAGAGGTTTTCCATATAGGAAAGCTCCGGGAACACCATGCTCTTTGTGGGCAGCTCCTGTATGACGGCAAGCTTTTCGCTGCCTTTGAATTTCGCCGGTTTTCCAAGGATCCGCAGCTCTCCCGCCTCCGGCTCCTTTTCCCCGGCAATCATCTGCACAAGCTCCTGGAAAATATGGTTTGCCTGGATCTGCACGACCAGGCACTCCCCGCCGGACACCGCAAAGCCAAAGTCGCGGACATATTCCCCGCACAGCCGTTCGGCGCGCAGGACCTCCTCATGCCCGCCGCCATCCTTCTGCCGGCTCTCCAGATGGCTTCTCACCATACGGTCATACTCCGCTGAATACAGGCGAAGGATCTCATCCGCCATCTCCTCCTGGCGCACAAGCTTCTGGATGCGTCCGTTCGAAAACATCGCAGAGCGGTCGCAGACCATAGCGATCTCCTCAAAATGAGGACAGATATACAAAAACGAAAAGCCCTGCGCGGCGTAGTGGTGCAGAATCTCGTGCAGCTTTTTAAGCTCCTCATAGCTGATCAGTGTCCCGATATCATTCAGCACGATCAGCCGGTGTCCCATGACGACCGCACGCAGAAGCTCCACGATCACACGCTCAAATTCCGACAGCGTCTCCACGCGGGCATCCGCAAAAATATGGATGCCGATATCTTCGAAAAACGGCGCAAGCTGCCTGGAGAGCAGCTTTGTGCGCACGATCTCCTGCCCGAAGCTCTGCCGCAGGACAAAAATATTATCCATCACTGTCATATTTTCCACGAGCCGGCTTTTTCCCTCGATGATGCTGATGCGGTTCGGCTGCTTTTTTGCTTCCTTCCAGGAATTGATCTTCTCGCCGCCGTAATAAATGTAGCCGTCATAGAGCGGAAGATTATTCTGCAGAAGCTTTAAAAACGCCGTCATGCCGTGCGCGCTGACCGGGAGTACGCCCATAATCTCCCCGCGGTAAATCTGAAGATTGAAATCCTCCAGCAGCGTGATCTCCTGCTCCATGTATGTCACGCGCTCCATACGAAATATTTCCTGCTTCATCCCAACACATCCCGGTTTTTGATTTCCCGGTCGCTCGTCACGACCGGGAGTGTGATTTCCACATCGGTACCGCTTTGCGGCACCGAATAGACATGGATCCCATATTCATCGCCAAAAATCAGATGAATGCGGTTATTTACATTCGCCAGCGCAATGCCGCCCTGTTTCTCCTCCTCCTGCGAGCCAAGCGTTCCGGCGCTCCTGCCAAGCTTGCGATTCAGCTTCGTTAAGGTTTCCTCATCCATGCCCACCCCGTCGTCGGAAATGCGGATCAGCAGCCGCTCCTGCGTGCGTTCAAAACAAATGCGCAGATTGCCCGTGCCGATCTTCAGCTCCGTTCCATGGATAATGCTGTTTTCCAGGATCGGCTGCAAGGTAAGCTTCGGAATGCGGCAGTTCATGATCTCCGGCCACTCCTCCGGTTCATACTCAATATGTAACTGCAGGCGCTCGCCAAAGCGGTATTTCTGTATACCAAAATACGTCTCGCAATTATCCAGCTCTTCCTCCACCGAGACAAGATTTTCCACCTTCGTGATGGTATAGCGGAAGAATTTCGCCAGCGCCTCGGTCATGTCGGCAACGCCGTCCAGACCGGCGATCAGTGCCTCCCCGCGGATACTCTCCAGCGTGTTGTAAAGAAAATGCGGATTGATCTGATTCTGCAGCGCCAGATACTGCGCCTGCCGTTTATTCAGGTCCATAAACTGCGGAGAGCGGGCGCTCTGCTCGATCAGCATGATCTGGGAATGCATCACCGGCGTGAGCGCGGCAATGTCAAAATCCTTTGTATCCGCCAGCGGATAGCCCTCCGCCAGACGCTGCAGCATTTTTTCGCAGCGGCGGTACGGCAGGACGATCCAGAACCAGCTCACCGCAAGCGCCGCGGCAAGCACGCACAGCATCAGCGCCGCCAGCGCAACGGACGCCTCTTTCCGCCATGCAAGATACAGCTGTGCAGCCGCCAGCGCCGCCAGCGCCGCGGCAGTTACGAGCGCAGTACATGCCACGCGGACCGAGAGATATTTCAGTTTTTCCGGCTGTTTCATGTTTTTTGTCTCTCCTCTATCCGTAAAGCTTCCGGTAGGTTGCCGGCTTCACGCCGACCGTTTTTTCGAAGGTATGCGTAAAATGCTTCAGGTCATTGTACCCCACCCTCCGGCAGATTTCCGCCACAGGCGCGTTTGTCTCCCGCAGAAGGCTCTTTGCCTGCTCCATCCGCACCTGGATCAGATACTTTGCAAAGCCTCCGCCCTCCGTCTTTTTAAAGAGTGTGCTGAAATAAGCGGTGCTTAAGCCCACCGCGCTGCTCACCTCTTCCAGTGTGATCGGCTCGCTGTAATGATTCTGAATATACTCCTTCGCATTGCGGATCGGGCGGACGGCATCATTCTCCCGCTTCTGCCGCAGCTCACTGATCTGCTCCCGCAGAAAATCCGCAAGGCATGAAAACAGTTCCTCCATATTCCGGCACTGTCCGCAGCGTCGGCGAAACGCTTCCAGCCGCTGCGAGCGCTCCTGCATCTGCACATGCGCCGAAAAAATATCAGCAGCGGAGAATACCAGCTCTATGATCTCGCAGCCGCGCACCTCCCTTGTCCGGCGCACCTCTTCCTCCAGCAGTGCCACCGCCGCGTCCGCCTTTTCCACGCTTGTAAGCTCCACAGCCTGTGTGATTTCCCGCAGATAGCGTTCCATCACACTGCTGTTTTTCAGTGCCGACGGTTCTTTTTTATGCTCCAGCACTCTGCCGGTCCCCTTTACGATCCGCTCCTGCATCAGCTCTGCCGCTTCCTTCATGGACACCGCCAGCTCCTCCGGCTGCGTGACGGCGCCTCCGAGCGACATCGAAAAGGTGACGGAGCTGAACAGATTTTTCTGCATCTCGATCTGACCGAGACAGTCCTTGAGCATCCGGCGGACCGCCTCCTGGCGCGATTTTTCATAATTTAAAATTCCCAGACACCAGAAATCCCGGACGCCCAGCAGAAAGCTTTCGCACTTTTCCTTTAAGGAGCGCTCCAGCACCTCGCGCGCCTTTTCCATCAAAACGGCAGCCGAGCCTTCTCCCGGCTCCTGCAGTCCGAAATCCAGCTTCAGGCAAAACGCCTGGAAACAGCCCTTCTGCACCTGCATTCCATATGTTTCCCGGAGGATCTGTGCAGACAGCTCCGTATCCTTTTGCAGAAACAGATTCTCCAGCAGCTCCTCCCGCATACGGCGCACATCCAGCTCCGCCCTGCGCTTCATCTCCTGCCGGTCCTGCTCGGACGCCTGTCTCTGACAGATACGCTCGCGCAGCTTCTCTAAGGTCGCCGTCAGCTCCGCCTTGCTGATCGGCTTCAGCAGATAGTCGCCCACGCCGAATTTGATCGCCTGCTGCGCGTATTCAAAATGCGCATAGCCGCTGATAATAATGATCTCAAGCTGCTTTGCGCTCTGTTTTACCTGCTCGATCAGCTCCAGCCCGCTGCACCCCGGCATACGGATATCCGTGATCAGAATATCCGGGCAGACCTTCTTTACGATCTCACACGCTTCAAGCCCGTTGTGCGCCGTCCCGACGACCTCCATCGACAGCGCCTTCCAGTCGACCAGCGCCTCGATCAGCCGGCAGATCCGCTCCTCATCATCCGCAATTACTACTTTTAACATATCCCCATCCTCACGCCGCTTATCGTTGTATTCCATGATATCATGAAACAGCCCGCTTTACAAGAACTGCGAAAAGACCGCCGGAAGCCCGACGGTCTTTGTAAAGCCGCTGTTTTCTTATTCTGCTTCTTTTGTCAGAACAGATACGCCTGTGTCGGTCACTTCACCGCCAAGGGATTCGCCGCCGATTGCCGCAACTGCTGCCTTTACGCCCTCGTAGCCCATAACATCCGGGTTCTGTGCCATGGTTGCCAGCAGATAGCCGTCGTCGATGAGGTTGAGGATCGCATCGGATTTATCAAAGCCAACGCCGATGATATCCGTGTTGCCGGAAGCCTTGATCGCATTTCCTGCGCCGGTCGTGGAACCTTCGTTGCAGCCGAAGATACCAACAACGCCTTGGGTGATATAGTTCTCAGCGATGGTCTGGGACTTCGCTGCGTCGCCTTCGCCGTACTGTGTTTCCATCAGCTCGAACTCTGTTCCTTCAAATGCTGCGCGGAAGCCTTCCTCACGGTTTACGCAGGAATCTGTTGCCGCGTTTACATTGATGATACCGATCTTGCCGGAGGTGATGCCCTTTTCTTCAAGCGCTTTGAGCATTTCTTCGCCTGCCGTGGTACCTGCTGCCTTGTTGTCTGTGGAGAAGGTAGCCTCTGCGTCCACATTTGCCGGGGAGTCTACGTAAACGATCTTCACGCCTGCCGCTACTGCTTCCTGAAGTGCGGAAGAAATCGCATCCGGACCGTTTGCAGCCACGAGGATCGCCTGATAGCCGCCTGCAACCGCGTTGTTTACACACTCGATCTGCTGAGAGTCATCCTTGGTGTTCGGGGACATGAAATCAACCGTTACGCCAAGCTCCTCCGCTGCCTTCTGTGCGCCCTCGTTCAGGGTGATCCAGTGCTGGTCGATGGAATCCATCGTGATAAGGGCAATCTTTTCTCCCTCTGCGGATGCGCCCATTCCAAACGCCGCCGTTACAGCCAGCATAGATACGGTAAGTGCTGCCAACATTCTTCTCTTCATTTTAAAATCCTCCTTAAATTAAATAGTTTTTATTTCCTATCCGCAGTATGCTGCGGTCTAGTTCTTTTTCTTTTTGCCAAACTGCCCGCTTCTTACGACCACGTCGAGAAGCACTGCGCCGACCACGATCACACCGATGACGATCCGCTGGATACCAACCTGCGCGCCGATCATGTTCAGACCGTTTTCCAGCGTCTGCCAGACTGCCGCACCTGCCAGGGTGCCAAGCAGGATGCCGGTGCCGCCGAGCGGTGATACGCCGCCGATAACGCCTGCCGCAACGCCGTACATTTCATACATATTGCCCGCTTCCATATTTCCCATGCCGGCCTGCGCACAGAGGATCAGACCTACGATCCAGGAGCAGATAGAGCTTACCAGATACGCCTTGATCGTCGTTCCCACCACGTTCACGCCGGAGAGCTTTGCAGCGTCGATGTTGGAACCGATCGCGTAAATGTGGCGTCCCGTGCGCGTCTTCGACAGGATGAAGAAGAATATGATAAATACGATAATAGCGATCCAGAAGGTATTGTAAACTCCCAATGTTTTTCCGTAATAGAAGAAATTCTGGAATTTATCAGCCGTTTCCTTACCGACGCCGGTCGCGATCGCGTCGGTGTTGCGGTTGCCGTTTACCATGTAGGCAACGCCTCTGGTGACAAACATGGTTCCGAGTGTGGCGATGAACGGCGGCAGCTTAAATTTACCTACCAGATAACCGTTTACCACGCCGGTCGCCAGACATGCCAGCAGAGCCACCAGCATTGCAAATACCGGATTTATGCCGTGCGTCATCAGTGTTGCGGAGATCATCGCGCTCATGCCGACCATGGTACCGATGGAAAGGTCGATGTTTCCGGTGATCAGAATGTAGCTCTGCGCGATACCGATCAGCAGGTACTTCGACATGGAACGGAGCAGGTTTAATATATTCTGCCCCGAGAACACCGCCGGGTTAATCACGCCAAATGCAATATAAATAATAATCAGACCGACGAACGCCGTCAGTGCAGCGCCCATGCCCCGGATGCCCAGAAGCTTTTTCAGCGGGCTTTGATTTTTGTTGTTCATGCTATTTCTCCTCCCAGATTACTTGCTGCCGATTTTCTTGTCCTCAAAGGTGGTCGCCAGTGTCAGGATCTCATTCTGCGTCGTCTCCTTCGCCATCACCTCGCCGGTGATCCTGCCGTCGCACATCACGATGATGCGGTCAGCGATCCCCATGACCTCCGGCATTTCCGAGGACACAAACATCACGGCAATTCCCTGCTTCTTGAGCTGATTCATCAGATTGTAGATCTCTACCTTCGCGCCGACGTCGATGCCTCTGGTCGGCTCGTCGAAGATGACTACCCTGGAATCGCGCGCCAGCCATTTGCCGACAACGACCTTCTGCTGGTTGCCTCCGGAAAGGTTGCCGGAGTCGATTTCCACGTTCGGCGTCTTGATCCGCAGGTCATGCACAGCCTTTTCGCAGAGCGCTTCCTCCTTGCTGCTGTTTATCACGCCAAGCTTCCCGCACACCCAGTCGAGATTCGGGAGCGCAAGATTCTGGCGGATACTGAGCTTTGTACAGAGCCCGTCCTTTTTGCGGTCCTCCGGCGCAAGCACTACGCCGTTTTTGATCGCGTCCATCGGACAGTTGATCTTTACCTGTTTGCCATCCACATAGATTTCGCCGCTCTCCTTTGGATCCACCCCGAAGATCGCCCGCGTTGTCTCGGTTCTGCCCGCTCCCATCAGCCCGGCAAAACCGACGATCTCGCCCTCGTAGACGGAAAAACTGATATCCCTTACCATTTTTCCGGCATTGAGATTTTTCACCTCAAATACCTTTTTGCCCTTCTCACACTCCACATGCGGGAATTTTTCTTTGATCTCGCGTCCGACCATGTTTGCGATGATCTGATCCATCGTCATGTCGGCAAAATTTCCGCTCGTGATATACTGCCCGTCGCGCATGATGGTCACGCGGTCGACGATGTGCGACAGCTCCTCCAGGCGGTGCGATATGTAGACGATCCCGTGCCCCTCCGCTTTCAGCTTGCGGATGATGCGGAACAGATCGTCGATCTCCCTCGCCGTCAGCGCGGACGTCGGCTCATCCATGATCAGTATTTTTGCATTAATCGAAAGCGCTTTTGCAATCTCGACCATCTGCTGCTTCGACACCGGCAGGTCGCCGACCGTCTGCCGTGGATCAATATTGATCTTCAGATCATCGAGGATCCGTTTTGCTTCCTCCTCCATCTTTGCGTTATCGAGTGCAAATCTTCCCCGGATCTCCCGTCCAAGAAACATATTTTCCGCAACCGACAGATGACGGCACATATTCAGCTCCTGGTGGATAATCGCCACGCCCGCCTGCTGCGCCTGCTTTGGCGTCAGATCTCCGTACTCCTTTCCGAAGATTTCCATTGTACCGCCGTCCCTTGTGTAGACGCCGCTCAGGATCTTCATCAGAGTGGATTTTCCCGCGCCATTTTCTCCAAGAAGCGCCATGACCTCACCGGAGCGCAGCTCAAAATTAACCGAATCGAGCGCCTTCACTCCCGGAAATGTCTTGGTAATATTTTTCATGGAGACAATGACCTCATTCATTCCGTCGCCCTCCTTTACCGTTAGACAAGTCGCACAGCTTCCGGAGCCTTTCCGGTCGCTGTGTGTACGTTTTCTTTTTCTTAAATCTATTATACTCATTATTTTATTGTGCAAAAAGAGGGGGAGATTTTTGTTTTAGAGGGGTTTTTTATGCATATTGCATTTAAAGTGTTCCGTCGGCGTCACAAATACGTCCGCAGTTCTTCGCTGACACGATCTGCGATCTCATTCGCGATGCGTTCGCATTTTGATCTGTTTAATCCGGCAGCCGTTCCGACCGCCAATAGTTCTTTTCTGCCGGGGTTCGCGCCGTTTCCGTCCACGGAGGTTGTGTGTTCCCCGTAATACGTGCTGCTGTACGTCAGATCATAAGCGGGCGAAAGCCGCCAGGAATCTGTTTTTTCTTCATATAGATAAGTAAAGTTTTTTGCATGGTCGTCGCGGTTGTGCGCAAAAACATTAAAGCACATCCTGCGAAACATATTTTCCATATCCTGCGCATTGTCTCTGGTGAGAATCTTCGTCAGCTTCATCAGCGAATGGTAATCAAGGCTCGGCTGTTCAAAATCAAGCTCCAGAAGCGCCGCTGCCGTGAGCATATGCACGCGCTCTATTTTTCCGTCATTCCCTCGTCTGCGGTCAAACCGCCGCGTGCCAAAATAACCACCGCAGACCTTCGACGGAAAAAGCCTGGTTTCCTCCATCACAATGCCGCACCTTCGCGCGCACACAGAGTAATCATACTCCATCCTTCCCGCCTCCCTGCCATCCACATGCGCCGGAAATTTAATCATCCATTCCTCCCCGTCAATCTGCGTGAGGATTTTCGGCCGCGCGCCGCCGCTGGTGCCGCCGAGACGGTAAAGTGTATCCAGCTCCTCCGTGTATTCCGTATTTAATATTTTCTCACACTGCTGCGCAAGATAGTCCAGATCCAGCACGTTCAGCTCCGACGGCAGAACGATATCCGGACGGTAGACGAGCGCACCCATCCCGGAATTTCCCACAATTGCCAGATGATCCAGCACGTTCAGCGTATCCTCTCCGATATTCTGCGCCCGCAGCATACGGTTCAGCAGAATATTTCCCCAGGCATCCGGCAGGCTGTCCGCAAACACGCCGTACAGTCCGTGAAAATAATGCTTCGCAGTGATAAAAACCTGCTTTTTTAAAGGCAGCGAAAATGGGCTGATGGAAAAGCCGTCCTTAAGCCATGCATCGTCATAAGCAAATGCAATCTTCCGGTCCGACGTCTGCGCAAGCATGCCCACCTTCCGTTCCTTATAAAACACGAATAACTGCTTATCTCGTTTCATTCAGCACCTCCTGTATATCCCGATAGGGAACCTCTGCAAACATCCCGCGGATTTCTTCCGCGCAGTCGAGCGCGACCGCTATTTTCGTAAGTGATAACAGCGAAATCTGCCCTGTCGTCTCAAACCGTTTGACAGAACCGTAGCTGACCCCGCTCGCATTTGCAAGCGCTTCCTGTGAAAGCCCTTTGCGCTTCCGTATCCGTTTTACACGCTTTGCAAGAAGCGCATCCATCTCTTCCGCTGTTTCCCAGATATATTCACTCATGCCTTTTTCTCCCAAAAATAATAGATAATATTTTATCTAAAATCCCTATTTTTAAAGCAATTCAGATAATATATTATCTATTATTATAACACATCTCACGCAAAATATCACGCGCAAAATGGAAAGATTTTTTATTAATGCTTTTTTCACTTGTCTTTGTTTTGCATATCCTGTAAAATGATGCAGGAATGAACAAGATTTTGCAACGATCGGAGGACATGATATTTATGAGTACCATATTTGACACATTGTCGTCGCAGGCCGTCAGTATTTTCGGTCGTATCTTATTTGCCGTGATCGTCTTTTTTGCCGGACGCCTTCTTGTGCGGCAGCTTCTGAAAATGTTTGAAAACGGCGCGTTCCTCTCCCGGATGGACGGCGCCGTCAGAACCTTCATCCAGAGCTTCGCGCATTTCGGGCTTTACTGTGTGCTCGCTATCATCATCGTCAACATTCTCGGCGTGCCGATGACTTCCATCTCCGCACTGATCGCCTCCGCCGGAGTAGCGGTCGGACTTGCCATGCAGGGCGGGCTCTCCAACCTGGCAGGCGGCATCATGCTGATTATTTTCAAACCGTTCAAGCTCGAAGATTATATCGAAACCTGCGGCATCACCGGAACCGCAAAAGAAATCAATTTGTTCTACACGGTGATCGTCACACCGGACAATAAGAGAATTACCGTGCCGAACGGAAACCTGATGAATGCAACCATCATTGACTATTCCGCCGAAAGTCTGCGGCGGGCAGAGGTGATCTTTACCTGTGCAAGAAGTGAAAGCCCTGCAAAAGTACAGGAGCTTATGCTGAAAGCTATGGAAAAAACAGAAAGAATCCTGCCGTCGCCGGAGGCGCCGTTCGCCCGGCTCACCGGCAGCACCGGCGACGCGCTGGAATTTACCGCACGCGCCTGGTGTACCAATGCCGACTACCTGGATGTCCTCTATGACCTGAACCAGAACATCACGGAGGCACTGCAGGAGGCAGGCGTCAAAACGCCCGCCGTGCGCGTCTCTGCAGACGCTTAAACATCACGAAAAGTCTCTCATCCGACAAAAGATCATGCTCCGAAAATTTCCTTCGCCGCCTTCATATTTTCCATAATAGAAACCTCAAACGGGCAGCGGCTCTCACAGGCTCCGCACTGAATGCACTCGCCTGCATGGTGCGGCAGAACTGCGTAGTGCTCTCGCACCGTCTCCGGCACCTCGCCCTGCGCTCTCGCCAGATTCAGGAATTTTGTAACCGACGCCACGTCAATGTGCTTCGGACAGGGCGCGCAATGACTGCAGTACATGCAGTGTCCCTTCCAGCTTATATTCGGGAAAGAGGCAAATGCCAACGCGTAATCCTTTTCCTCCTCAGAAGCCTCTTCGTAAGCAATACTCTGACGAAGCTGCTCTTCTGTGTGCGCGCCTGCAAGCACCGTCGCCACCGCCGGGCGCGTGAGCGCATAATGCAGGCACTGGTTTACCGTCAGCGCTTTCCCCGCCGGAGATAATTTTTCGTCCAGCAGATCTCCGCCGCCAAACGCCTTCATCACGGTGATGCCAACGCCGAGCCGCTGACATGTCTCATATAATTCCTGGCGCTGTGCGTCCATATTTACCAGCGGCGCTTCATAATTTTTCTCCGCCCACAGCTCCTCCACATCCTCACTCGCAGGCTGCAGATCGTAGCAGGGATTCACGCTGAACATCAGCACCTCAATATATCCGCTCTTCACTGCCGCCAGCGCAACCTCCGGGTTGTGGCTGCTCATGCCAATATGCCGGATACTGCCTGCCTTTTTCAGCTCCATCACATATTGCAGAACGCCGCCGTTCATGATCTGCTCCCAGTCGTCCATCGCATCTACATAATGGATCATGCCGATATCTATGTGATCCGTCTGCAGAAGCAAGAGCATTTCCGCAAAACCCTCCTTCACCTCCGCCAGATTTCTTGTCCGCTTATACTGCCCGTTTTTCCAGACGGAACAAACGTGGGACTGGATGATGAACTTCTCCCTTCTGCCCTGCAGCGCCTCCCCGACGCTCGCACGCACCTCCGGGTTCGATGTGTAAAGATCGAAATAATTGATGCCGCACTCCTCGGCGATATCGAAAAAGCGCCGTGTATTCTGGCAATTATCCTCGCCAAAGCCCTCGCAGCCCATGCCGATCTCGCTCACCCGCAGACCGGTCTTTCCCAATTCCCGATAATTCATATATCCTTTCTCCTTTTCTTATGTCGGTGATGCCGGATACAGACAGCCTTCCGCCCTCTGAACCCGGCATCGCAGTATCATCAGTATAACATCTGGAGTTCACTCCAGGTCAAGCATTTCCTCATCCTCTTCCTCCTCCAGCGCTCCCTCCGCCGGACGCCACGCCTGCCCGAACTTCACATCCTTAAAGAGCGCCGCAAGCCCCGTAATCTGCTTCAGACGCAGGATCTCGTCACGATCCATCCCGAGATGCTTGGAAATCCAGGCGTCCGACCGCCCCAGTTCATGCAGCTCCTTTACGATGTTACTCATTAAATCGACGTCGTGGCTTCCGCGCGCACGATTGTGGCGGATCGTGCTCGCCATCCGCTGGTCAAGCGGCTTATTAATCACCGAGACAGGCAGCAGCCCCTTTTCCCGCTCGTAAATATCCGGGTATTCCAGCATAATACGGTAACGGTGAAATCCGTCCACAATAATGTAGGTATCCGTCGTCTTATTATAATAGCAGACGATCGGCATGGTATACCCATCCGCTTTCACGCTCTCGTAAAGCAGCTTCATCTCCGGCGGCGCCACTTTGTTCGGATTGTAGGTATTTGGTTTGATTTTTTCCACCGGAACGGCGATGACATTGTATACCGGACTTTTACGCTCCATTCTCCATATCCTCCAGACTCTTGTATTTTTCGCGGATCAAATCCACCCTTTTCTGCTGCTCCCGTGTCATACCGAAGCCCATGAAGCGACAGGTATGGTCATTTTTCAGAATACAGTAGCACATCCGTTTCCAGCTCGGAATGTCCTTCGTCGATTTAATGTCGTCCGTATCGTCCGGAATCGTTCCGACAAACACGATGCGCGTCTTTTTCTTTAAGGTATAATTTGAAACGCCGTTTCTGCGAATTTTATATCCATGATCGATCAGCTCCTGGATCGTTTCTTCATCCACACCGCCGCCCGTCTTATGCCAGAATTCAATCGAAGTGTTGAATTTTTTCACATAATTATTGCGTAACCTTGCCGGAAGCGTATCCAGCAAAAACAGCGTGTAGGAACGCCATGTGTGACCTTTTGGCAGCGTGATATTCCGGTAGCCCATCGCCTTCGTCCTGCCGTAAATGCTGGCAAAATTTGCCCCGCGCACCCTGCCGACCAGCTTCGTCCAGATTTCCGGATCGATCACCCGGTAAAGATTCAGAGAATCCTTGGAATAATCATTGAACGGCGACGCCACACGCATCTGCGATACTTTCAGCCCCGCCATATAATAAAGATCATACAACCGGTTGTACTCATAGTTAAAAAGATAATTTGCGTGCCAGACATCCTCCGTGGACCAGTCATACAGCGGCGATGCGCACCAGACGTCCTTGAAGGTCCGGCTGATCCAGCACTCGCCCTTGTAGCCATATTTTTTATTTAAGAAGCCGCTGTAACGCTGCA
This sequence comes from Marvinbryantia sp., assembly GCF_047017445.1. Taxonomy (NCBI): domain Bacteria; kingdom Bacillati; phylum Bacillota; class Clostridia; order Lachnospirales; family Lachnospiraceae; genus Marvinbryantia; species Marvinbryantia sp. Next base: position 15,529 of record NZ_JBKXTT010000002.1, read on the forward strand.
GTGACTCATCCGCCCGCATTCCCAGAAGACACACCGTCTTTTTGTTGCCATGCGAAAGGCGGTACCAGCGCCCGAACTGCTTGGCAAGATCCTCCTGATGCATCCGGTAGCGATAGGTCGTCATCGGATTATTATCCAGATTGATCACATATTCCTTCTGCGGCATCGGACGCACCCAGATATCCTTCTTCGTATCGTCCCACGGATACCAGTACATCTCGTAGCTGCTGAGCGCCGTGCGCGTCGCCATCGGCAGGCATACCCAGTAGGGCTCCACCTCGTCTTTCACGCGCTCAAAGGTCTTCTCCACATACTCTGACGTCACCGTGTACTGCGCCTCAAAATCCTGGTGGAAAACGCCGATCTTCTTCTCCGGGAAGTATTTCCGCTGAAAATCGAGCGTCATATTAAGGAGCAGCCCGCTGTCCTTCCCTCCGGAAAATGACACATAAATATTATCAAACTCCTCGAAGATCAGACGCATCCTTTCCTGAAATGCATCATAAACATTCTGTTTCTCGTATTCCCGTATCATATTGTCACCTTCAAAAACTTCCATAAATTACCAATTTTTCGAGTAACATTGATACTAATTTAACACAAGATTCGACTTTATTCAACAAAAATCCCAAAAGGAAGGACCGAACCCTGCCCCAAGCAGAATTCAGTCCCTTTTACAAAGCCTGTTTTAAAGTATGAAATGCGCCGCGCCTGTTTCTCACAGGAGATATCTTTGTACTGCCGGGCGCTTCTGTATCCATGTTTTCACAAACCGGCTGGTGAAATAACCGACAACTAACCCGATCAGGATTCCCACCGCCACGTCGGTCGGGAAATGCACATAAAGATACAGCCTGGAAAATGCGATGAATGCCGCAAAAACAAACGCCGCGATCCCCCATTTTCTGTGATTTTGATAGATCGCCATCGCGGACACGAAGGACGCCTGCGAGTGTCCGGACGGGAACGAATAGTCGCGCGGATTCGAGACAAGAAGCTGCACGGTATCATTGATCCAGCAAGGCCGGTCCCGCGCCACCAGCGGCTTGATCGTCACGTTCGTGATCAGCGCGCCCACAAGCAGACCGGACAGCATGCAGATGCCGCACACCCGCGTCCTGCGGAAGAACAACAGAAAAATGCCAAGCATGATCCAGAAATCCCTGCCGAACCATGTGACTGTGGTAAAAAAGCTGTCCAGCAGCGGCGTGTGCAGGTTTTGGATCGCATCCAATATAGAAAATTCCCAGCTCATAAAATCCTCCTTTATTTGGGATGGATATATTATATCGAAATCTCTTTTATACTTCAACACAAACCCGTTTGTTTTTCACAGGTTGCTTTTACTTTGGAAATCTCCTTTTGTTTTTCACGGGTTGCTTTTTCTCTGGAAATTTCCTTTTGTTTTTCACAGGTTGCTTTTTCTTTGGAAATTTCCTTTTGTTTTTCTCACGCGGATATTTGTCTTTTTCTGGTTGACACGGCTGGGATTTATGATTATAATAGCGAAAGACATTTCACAATGTCAGATCGTATGATATACTGTGATTTTAGGGCAGGTCGACGCATTCGCTGCTGCGACCGCAAGAGCACGATTTTAGGAGGAAATGAATATGTATTCTTTTGATGAGATCCAGGCAGTGGACAGTGAAGTTGCTTCTGCCATCCGGCAGGAAATCGATCGCCAGAATTCCCACATTGAGCTGATCGCCTCGGAAAACTGGGTGAGCAAGGCTGTCATGGCGGCAATGGGAAGCCCGCTTACCAATAAATATGCGGAGGGCTATCCCGGAAAGCGCTATTACGGCGGATGTGAGTGCGTCGATATTGTAGAAGAGCTTGCAAAGCAGCGTGCCTGCGAATTATTCGGCTGCGAGTATGTGAACGTACAGCCGCATTCCGGCGCACAGGCAAACATGGCGGTATTTTTCGCTATGCTGAAGCCGGGCGATACCGTTATGGGCATGAACCTGGCGCACGGCGGACACCTTTCCCACGGAAGCCCCGCCAATTTTTCCGGCGCATATTTCAACATCGTGCCTTACGGTGTAAATGACGACGGCGTCATCGACTACGAAGAAGTGCGCAGAATCGCTCTTGAAGCGAAGCCGAAGCTGATCGTTGCCGGCGCAAGCGCTTATGCGCGCATCATCGATTTCAAGCGTTTCCGCGAGATTGCGGACGAGGTCGGCGCATATCTGATGGTAGATATCGCTCACATTGCCGGTCTTGTCGCTGCAGGGGTACATCCAAGCCCGATCCCGTACGCGCATGTCACCACGACCACTACACATAAAACGCTGCGCGGTCCGCGGGGCGGCATGATCATGAGCAGCAACGAAATCGCAAAACAGTTTAATTTCAACAAAGCAGTATTCCCGGGCATCCAGGGCGGTCCGCTGATGCATGTGATCGCGGCAAAGGCAGTCTGCTTCAAGGAAGCCCTGCAGCCGGAATATAAGGTATACCAGGAAAATATCGTGAAAAATTCCAGGGCTCTCTGCGCCGGTCTTATGAGCCGCGGCATCAATATCGTTTCCGGCGGCACCGACAATCACCTGATGCTTGTCGACCTGCGCGGCACCGGTATCACCGGAAAGGCAATGGAGAAGCTGCTCGATGACGCAAACATCACCTGCAACAAAAATGCCGTGCCGAACGATCCGGAATCTCCGTTCGTTACCAGCGGCGTCCGTCTCGGTACTGCGGCAGTTACTTCCCGCGGCATGAACGAGGCTGATATGGACAGGATCGCTGAGGCGATCGCACTGATGGTGCAAAGCGCAGACAACAAAGAAAAAGCGATGGCGATCGTTAAAGAGCTGACAGATAAATATCCTCTGAATGCGTGATCTCACAATTTTGAGGGTTACCTGAAGAAAATGTCATATACTGTAAAAAGAGGATGTCCCGATTTTCCGGCGGCATCCTCCTTTATGTTTTTCTATATTTAATATTTCAAAGTACGCATTCGCGCCTGCATTCCAACACGGCATAATTGCGGTGACCCTGTCACAGCTGCGGCCCGGCGTAGAAAAACCTCTGCCCTTTTTATGATCTGGTAATAAACTTTTCTCCGCAGTGCGGGCAGGTGACCTCGATTTTCCCCTTGCCGCGCGGCACGCGCATTTTATTATTACACTTTTTGCATTTGAGATATTTGTGGGTCTTGCGCAGTCCGATCCGCACCTTTAAGCTCTGGAATTTGAAGCGCAGCCTCTCCCGCTGTGCGAGATAGCCCTGGTTTTCCGCCTGCCGCGCACCCAGATTTTTGGAAAATACGCGAAAATATGAGTATATCAGCAGCGCAAACGCGATCAATGTCAGAAGAAAACCGTCCAGCAGCGTGCCAATGATCAAAATAATAAGAGACGTCCAGATGAGAACCATTCCCATCTCATCGATCCCATTTCTGCCCTGCATAAACTGATAAAGCTTATCCTTTAATCCTTTCAAAAAAACTCCCTCCAGACTGCGGCAAAACCTGCCTTTTCCTTAATCACTTCATCCAGTATAAGCTTTTCCTGTTCAAAGCGCAATCAACTGTTTCTAAAATATTCTAAAGATTCTATAAAACAGTAACAGTTCAGCTAAGCTGCCCTGTCACCGGCAAAAATCTACCTACAGGACCTGCCACCGGCAGTTCCCTTCGGATGCATGGCAAATTAAAATCGTTTCACGATGAAATGCATCATTTCCGCTTTCTGCCCGCTGTGATCGCATGTCTGGGACACATTTCCTGACAGCAGTAGCAGCGGATACACTTTTTATAGTCATACACCGGCGGCTCGTTTCTGCCGTTTTTGAAGTTTACCGCTTTTCCCGGCACCGGGCAATGCTCCACGCAGACGCCGCACTTCACACAAAGATTTTTGTCGATCGTCGGACGCCTTGCAAGAGACGTCATAAAATCGGAGTACCGCGAGAGGAAGGTCTGCTTCGTGCCCTGGCGATCCACCTGAAATTCACGGTTGCCAAAGCGTTCCCGAAGAGATGTCACATTGAGGCGCTCGAAGCTGTTATTGGCTTTGCCCGTCGGTTTCGTTTCCGCTTTCCCTCCGCCAGCTTCCGCTGTGGGCACTACCACCTCGATCCGGCTTCTGTGATACGTCCCGATCCCCATCGCCTCGCCCTGCGTGTTGGTCGGTACCAGCTCCGGATTCAGATACACCATCGTGCAGAATACGCTGTCGAGCGCCACCGGATCTTTTGAAAAAAGCAGCACGTTCATCGGCACCGGATCGCCTGAGCCTGGTCCGTTTCCTTCCATTGCAACAATACCGTCCATAATGTGAAGACGCGGTTTCACGCAGCGGTGGATGTCGGCGAGCATCCGCGCGAACACACTGGCATTCGGATATTTTACGTGACCTGCCGCCTTGCGGTAGCCGCAGATCAGCCCGTATACGTTCTTCACAGCGCCCGTCACCCGCTCCAGGGCGTGCGTCTTCATCTTGCAGAGGCTGATGACAGCGTCCGCCTCCGTCACCTCTTTCGCAAAATAAAATTCCTGCGCCGTCATTCCCTCCGCAAAAGGCGTACAGACCTCCTCCGCCATGTCGGCAAGCTTTGCGCCAAAGGTATTTTCCGGCGTCAGCCCGATTTTAGCCGCCGCTCCCCCACAGGAACCGTGCCCCGGAGAATCACCGTATTTCACATTCTCACACCCCGCCTCAGACAAAATGCGCAGCATAGCCCTGATCACCGCTGGATGCGTCGTCACCGCCTTTTCCGGCGCGGCGGCAGAAAGAAAGTTTGGCTTCACCAGTATTTTCTCCTGCGGCACCGCGAATTCCCCGATGCCGCCCAGCAGCTCGATACCGCTGCACATCGCGCGATACACCTTTTCTTCATCGTAAGAATCACATGGTACAACGACGACTCTCGATTTCTTTTCCTCCATTTTCCTCTCTCCCTTCCCACAGCGCACCCCATGGCGGCTGCGACGTAAACTCCATCCTCTGCCCTGTAACCGGATGAAGGAATGCCAGATAACAGGAATGCAGAGCCTGGCGATCCAACAGCCGGTAATCGGGATTATACAGGAAATCCCCGATCAGAGGATGTCCAATATGTTGCATATGAACACGGATCTGGTGCGTACGTCCTGTCTCCAGCTTCAGACGCACCAGTGAATACCCGTCTTTATATTCTACCGTACGATAATGTGTGACAGCGCGCTCTCCGCGCTGAAAATCCACGCAGCGCTCCAGCACGGAGCCTTCCCTTCGCGCGATCGGAGCACTGATCGTCCCTTCCGCCTGCGTTTTTCCCGTCACAATTGCCAGATACTCTCTGTGGATTTCCCGGCGCTTTCCCATCTCAGATAAAAGCGCGCCGCTGAGCATATTTTTCGCCACAAGCATCAGCCCGGTGGTATCCCTGTCAAGACGCGTGATACAGCGATAAACAAACGCCTCCCCCTGGCTCTGGTAATAATACGCCAGACCGTTTGCAAGTGTATTGTCAAAATTATTTATGGACGGGTGCACCGGCATATCCGCAGGCTTATCTATCACCAAAACATCTTCATCCTCATAAACAATATGCAGCTTGATCGGCATCGGAACGATATTTTCCGAGGAATCCTCCTCCTGAAGCGTCACTGTCAATTCATCGCCCATCTGCAGCCGCTCCGACGGGCGCACTGGCCGTCCATTTCGGCATAGCCCGTTTTCCGTCTGCTTTACATGCGTCAAAATGTGACGTGAAAAGCCCTGCGCGCGCAAGAACGCGGCAACGCTCTCCCCTGACCACTCTGATTTTATGTGATATGTAACTATACGCCTCATGCTTTTCCCTGCTCAACTGCCTTTTCCACCGAATTTTGTTCCCTTACTTTTTCAATCCCGGATTTTCTTCCGCCCTTACGACTCAGGTATCCTCACTTCTGACAATGTGTGCTGTACACGTCAACTGTCCTCACTTCTGGCAACGTGTGCTATACACGTCAAGTGTCCTCACTTCTGGCAATGTATGCTGTACACGTTAACTGTCCTCACTTCTGGCAACGTGTGCTGTACACGCCAACCGCATCACTTCTGACAATGTGTGCAGTACACGCTGCTGCGCCCGGCGATCCGGCTGCCGGCCAGAATGCCCCCGCATTTCGGGCAGTGCGCGCCTTTGTAACCGTACACCTGTAAATACGGTGTGTTCCGGTAATCGCTCCCCTCTCCTATTAAATAATCCTCTGCTGAAATTTCATTTTTCTCAACGAAAAACTGCATTGTGCGCGGGATTTGCTCCGCCAGGCGATCCCATTCCTCCGCCGTCAGCGACCGCGCCTCCCGCCCCGGATAAATACCGGCTGCAAACAAAATTTCATCGGAATAAATATTTCCGATTCCAGCGACAAGCTGCTGGCAGAGCAGCCAATCCTTGATCGTCTTTCTGCTGCTTCCCGCCTTTTCGCAGAGATATCCGGCAGTCAGTCTCTCGTCAAATGGTTCCGGCCCGAGCGTTTCTATTCCGGTAAAGTCATCTTTTTCATCCTTTTTAAGATACCACCAGCGCCCAAAACGCCGCATATCCATAAATCGAAGCTCCTGCCCGTTATCCAGTGAAAGGATAAGATGTGTGTATTTCTTCTCCGGCGTATTCTCCGGCAGTACCAGAAGCCGCCCGGTCATGCGCAGGTGCACGACCGCCCGCGCTCCGTCTGCAAATACGATCTGCAGATACTTGCCGCGTCTGCACAGCTGCCCGACCACCGCTCCGCAGACCTCCTGCGCGAACTGCTCCGCCTGCGGGTGCGCCACTACCTCCGGGCGCAGGACAGATAATTTTGTCACTGTCCTTCCTCGAAGCTGCGGCTCCAACACCCTTCTGATCATTTCTACTTCCGCTAATTCCGGCATTATCTCCTCCTGTATTTTTCCATTCTGCGCGGTACTGCTTGTATTCTACACAGCACTGTTTGTATGCTGCGCGGCATTACCTGTATCCTGCGCGGCACTGTTGGTATACCGCACGCATTACCTGTATCCTGCGCGGCACGGTTTGCATGCTGCACGGCATTTCCTGTATCTTTCGCGGCACTGTCTGTATACTGCGCTCATTTTTCCCGCAATAAGGCGCCCGGCACCACAGCACCACACTCTGCACACATGCGTTTCCGAAATCTACGCCCGCCGCTCCCGGCACACGCGCTCCTTCGGCGCAAGGTTACATATAATAATAGAAGCGAACACCAGAAGCATCCCCGCCGCCTGCCACGCATCCACACGATCTTTAAACAGTACAATGCCGAGAATGGACGCCATCACCGGCTCCACAGAGGCGAGAATGGACGCCGTTCCATTTTCCACATAAGACAATCCCATTGTGTAGACAAAGTAGGGAATTACTGTACTCAAAAGCCCGAATACCAGCGAGATACCCGCATGCACGGCATCCGCCGATACTGCCTGCCAGACAGCTCCCATGTCCGCAAACGGCAATACGCCGACAGACGCAAACGTAAATGTGTAAAAAAGGATTGTCAGCGGCTGATATCCGCGTTCCAGCGCATAGCGGCTGAAAATGGAGTACAGGGCATATCCAAAGCCCGCTCCGAGGCCGACCAGCAGGCCCGTCGGCGTCAATGTGTGACCATTGCCAACAAGTCCTGCCACAAGCGCGCAGCCTGCAACCACAAAAACCAGCGCAGCAAGCTTCGCCGGTGTGATTCTCTCATGAAACAGCACTGCTGACATCAGCACCACCATCACCGGTGCAGTGTACAAAAGTACGGCTGCCACCGGCATCGAGGTTTCCATAATTGTTCGAAAATAACAATAGTTAAAAAATACGATACTGCACAGCCCGGTTCCCAGAAAACACCAGATATCACGCAGACGGATTCTCAAAAGTTCTCTTTTAAAAATGAGCAGGATCAAAAACATGCAGCACATTGTTACAAAAGAACGCAGCGCCACGATCTCAAAGCTGGCAAGTCCCCAGGTATTCAGGGTGCGCACAAAAATCCCCATGCTCCCCCAAAGGCATCCCGCCAGCAAGATCAGAAACGGCGCTGCTTTCTTTTTTATATTATTTTTCTCCATGTCCGGCTCTCCTCATATAAATATCACTCATCGCATTTCTTTTCTATTTGAAGCTTCCTTCACTGCGATTTTATTATTACTGTTCGCTCCGTTCACAGCAACCTTCGCAAATCCATTTAAAATTCACTCCCCGAATGGGATTTGCCCACGCTTGAATCACGTTCTCACGCCTCAAGCCCACAGGACTAACTTCGCGTCGCAGCAAGTGTTTGAGACTGGCGTGAACAGAAATATTTTATCATATTTGTATGTGCCGCGCAACTCGAATACAAAAGTAGTATACCATCTATGTTGCTGTAAAAAATAAAAATCTTATGCTGTAAAAAATAAAAATCTTATGCTGTAAAAAATAAAAATCTTATGCTGTAAAAAATAAAAATCTTATGCTGTCAAGCATTTTTGAAAATGTCCCGAAAAAACTGAAACATTAGCACCGGTTTTCCGGTGCTGATTTCATATGGCTACGTGGCAGATGTCCTCTGGAAGCTTAGGGCTCTGCCCTAAGAACCCGCAAGGGACCTGTCCCTTGACCCATAATCGGGCCCTGCCCGAACCCGCCCCGCAGGGGGCAGGAGAAAGGGCATATATCCTTTCTCCTTAGAAACAGCGTTTTCCGTGAGGCTTATCTCAAGAGACTTTCGCGGCATAACGGGGCCCCAACCCCATTATTCCACGGTTCTCCTGACAACGCCTCCGCTCCCTGTTCCTTCCGCCTTTTTTCGGGCGATCTCCTCACGGATCAGCCGTTTTACGGCTCCCTGTTTTGACGGCTGTTCCCAAAACCAGCGGATGATATCAAGGTCTGTGCGGAGGTTCAGTTTTAAGTAAATTCCCTGTGTATGTTCTTTATCATATTTTTTCTGTGCTTTTGTATGCGCTTCGATGCAGTCGATCCAGTCCCTCATGTGATCTCTCCTTTCGGTAGGTATATACCTATCATCTTTTTCTGCTGCTTTTTATGCTGGAACGTCATCCATTAGATGGTGCTCCTGTGTCTTTACGAATTTCTGGAAAGTTTTGCTGCGCCAGGGATGGCTCATTGGCGGAATATAATGTCTTTTTGCTTTGGGCGGCTGATAGTCTGCATCCAGATCCCGGGATCTTTCCATATGTTCGGGGATCTCCTCCAGTGCATGGACATCCTTGTCATTGACACAGCAGAAAAGGCTTCCGTCAAAAGCCTGGATAACCATTATTTTTGTGCCTTTGCGGTAATGTACCTGTTTCCCTCTGGCGTCCAGCATCCGGTAATGGCGGTGCCGGAACTGGATCGCATGCCCGCAATCCACGGTCCGTTCTGTCAGGACAGCGAGAACCAGGTTGATTTTTTCATTTTCCGGTTGCGTTTCAAACACAGATTTGATACCATTAAGGGGAAGCGCGAACTTCTCATTGAATTCTTTTATGTATGAGTGGAGGAATTCATTGGCAGCATCTATGGTCGTGATCCCTGCTAATCGTAATTCGATTGGCAGGCGCGACTGTAGTGTCTGGTTGAGGCGTTCTACGCGGCCTTTGGCCTGCGGGACACTGCTGGATTCCAGCTGAACACCAAGCTGCTTGCAGGCATAAGCGAATTGGGTATAGGTATCCTCATCAAGAGATGGGGAGTTTTTCTTTTTATAGGTAAATACCGTACGGCGGTCTGTGAAGATCCTGTAAGGGATGCCGTAGGTGGTCAGGATCTGGTGGAATACGTGATAGTAGCCCTTTAAGGTTTCCTGCGTGTCAAACCAGGCTCCGGTGACCCGGCCGGTAGCATCGTCAATAGCCAGGTGGAGGTGCCATACCTGCCCGGGGATCCATTCATAGGGAGTTGCGTCCATCTGCTGCAGTTCCCCAAAATAAGCACATCTTGGACGTCTTGAATGAGCATCTTCAACCGCTACGAGATTGGTTTGGAGCACAGCGGCTTCTTTCAGGCTGCAGGCACTTTTCTTTTTATCCTGAAGCTCCTTTTCCATACGCTTTTTCTTGGCCTTTGTAACTTTCGGAGAAAGAATATATTTACTTTCCAGGATCTTAGCTACAGAAGAAGGTGAGACGCAGATGTGTTCATGGGCCTCAAGGAGTTCTGAATAATGCTGGAAATTAGCATCAAAATATTTTGTAAGGTAGAGATCGATGATGCGATTGCGGGTCTCGTCAGGGATGCTGGTGGACGGTTTACGTCCCCTATTGCCATGGATAAAGAAAGCCTTTCCTTCTTTGCGGTATCCAGCCAGCATACGGTTGATATGGCGTTTGGTGCAGCCAAGGGTGAGGGCAGCCCTGTCCTTATTCCCATCCGGGTGATCTGCCAGAGATTTGATCACTTCGTATTTTTTCTGTTCATCCATTGTAAGTATTACCTTTCTGATAATGATTTCCTCCAATCTAAAATAGATAGAGGATATTTTACCACATCCGGGACATTTTCATATGTGGTATACTAGGACATTATCATAAATGGCTTATATATGCTGTAAAAAATAAAAATCTTATGCTTGACAACCCTGTGAGAGTATGGTAATATTTCATACTGTAGCGAGCAATCGCGCAGGCTGATGTGGCACAGGTGGTAGCGCACCTCATTGGTAGTGAGGAGGTCACGGGTCCGAGTCCCGTCATCAGCTTTTGTAAAGTCCGGTGTTGACCGGGCTTTTTATTTTTATAAAAATCTATATAAAAATAGCAGTCAACCACGAAAGATTAACTGCTTATTTCCATAAACCCTGTATTTTATTGCTATTGCTTTGCGTGGACATTTAATTGATATTCTATATCACGTCCGCCGTACATGACACGGATAACGGTTACGATACGTTTTTCTGTATCAGCGATATAGCAAACTACATAATTGTCAATTGGAAAGATACGTAAGCCACGGCTATACCACGGTTCTTTTTCGTACCTCTGATAGCGTTCTGGCATTTCTTCCAGACTTATGATACCCTTTTCCAGCCTGTCAAGCTGTCCGCCGGCATTTTCCGGTGACAGCAGTTCAAAAGCGATATATTCATAGATTGCCCTCAAATCGCTATCAGCCTGTTCCGAAATCTCCACAGTAAATATCATAATCCATAATCCTTACGAATATCAGCAAAGGCTTTTCTTGCGTCCTTTGTACGCCCGCTTTGCATATCCGCATATCCTTTCTCCAATTCCTCATGGAATCCCGCTTCTGACAAAACGCTTATATCAACAGGTTTTTCAGAGGGCAATTTTACTTCAAAAGGAAGCCCTTTCTGTAAGATAATCTGTTTATAAAACATATTGATAGCGTTGGAAGCAGGAATCCCAAGTGCAGCTAAAATGCTTTCTGCTTTTTCTTTTACTTCTGGCTCAATTCTTGCATAGAGATTCGCTGATTTTGCCATAATGTTATCGCTCCTTTCCTAAAGACGTTACGTTTACATCCCCATTATACGCTATTGTCCGTACATTAGCAATACTTTTTTAAACTCCGATAATCTTAAGGAACAGCCACGCTACAGCTCATTTAATACCCGGTAAAAATCCCCCAGCTCCAGCGGCCGGTAAAAATAGTATCCCTGAATCATGTCCCCGCCCATTTCACGGACGATTCGCACCTCTTCCTGCTCCTCCACGCCCTCGGCGCAAACCTGCTTTCCAAACTGATGGCAGGCAAAAATAATCGCTTTAAGAAAGTTCTGCTTATCCCGTGATTCAATGATCCCTTTTAAAAGTGACCGGTCAAGCTTCACTACATTTATGGGATATTTAATCAGAATTCCCATAGAAGAATAACCGCTTCCAAAATCGTCGAGAGCGACAGACATGCCCAGCCTCCGGCAGCCGTCTATAAATTTCAGCAGTTTCTCCGGGTGGGTATCAAAATGGTTCTCTGTAAGCTCCATAATCAGATTATGCCCGTCAATCCGGTATTTTCCGAGCACCTCCGCCATAAATGAAATAAAGCCCTCGTCCATAATCTGCAGATAGCTCACGTTAAAAGACAGATGAAAATTCCTGTTCTCTACAATAATTCTGGCGCAGTGTCTCACTGTCTCATGAAATACCCAGCGTCCGACTCTGCTAATCAGCCCCTTCTTCTCCAACAGCGGGATTAAAACATATGCCGGGACATCTTTTCCCATATATTTCCATCTCAGCAGTACCTCGCCGCCCTCTGCTTTTCCGTCCGCTGCCGATACAATCGGCTGTATCACGATGCGGAAATTGCAGCAATCATTCAGTACATCCTCATTTAAACGCAAGATCAACCCTGCGTCTTCACGGTATTTATCAATCGTGTGAACGGAATAGCTGATGTAATCCGTCTGCACATCCGACTTTGCTATTTCAATAAAGCTGATTATCTTCTCCACCAGCAGTTCCGGAGCGTCAATATCAGACGGATAATGAAATACGCAGAAGCTGCTTGGAACATTTACAAGTACCTGCCGCTTCCGGAAATGATATTTCACACTTTCCCGCAGCTCCGCAATCAAGCTGTCCACCGGTTCCGTACACTCCGGTTTCACGATTACCATAAAGGATACGCCGTCCAGACGGTAAAACCACGCCTTATTTGACAGACGGCTTTCCCAGAACATCGATATTTCCTGGATAAGATTGTCCGCAGCAGCCCTGCCCTTCGTCTCGTTAATTTCCATAAAATGATTCAGCCCGATTCCAATTACAATCGTGTGTTCGCCTCTCTTCTGAAGCATTTCAAGCTTATTCACAGCCGCATTTTCCCTGGGGTAGCTCGTAATCGGATCAATCAGGAATTCCTGTCTGGAAACAAACCCGGCAAAATAACGCGGATGATCCTCTTCATCCCGGTATAGCTTTCCCCGGCAGTGAATCCACAGAAGCTTTCCTTCTTTATCATAGACGCGGTACTTAAAATCATGCTCCTTCTGGTTTTTATTCCAGATTTCCTTTATATCCCGGCGGTAAGATTCCAGATCCTCCGCGTGACATATCCTTTTCTCCCATTTTGTCAGCAAATCATAGACAACATTGCTGTCGAAGCCAAACATCTTGCGCATATTATCCGTTATGTAATAAATATTGGTCCGCAAGTCTCCAATATACAGACAGATAGGCGAATCCGCCATCTCTGTCGAGTCAATCAGCGGACCAATGCCATCCGGATTCTGCTGCAGAAATTGCTGCAGCGTTTCCACGGATTCCTGCCGGAAGCTGATGCCTCTCGCATCATCTGGAGTCCTTTTGCGCTTCCCCTCCATGAAATCCATTTTTTCGTAATACTCGCTTTTATTTTTATACATCTCGCGCTCAGCTTTCGCGATAAGCGCCGGAAGCGCCATTTCCAGCAGGCAGCTCCACGAGGTGCCGACTGCAATGTGACAGTCCTCCCCGGAAATTATTTCCTTCATTCTGCGGCATTTTTCCATAAACATCTGCTGCTCCATGTCAATGCAGATGACCATGAATTCATCCCCGCCCATCCGGTATATCAGCTCCCCGCCGAATTCTCTGCACAGCAGTTCATAGCAGCGGCGGATAAGAGAATCGCCCGCGGCATGTCCGAACAGGTCATTCTCCCTTTTCAGCCCTGTAATATCCCCGTACACAATGCCGACCTTTATATCCCCAAAAAGCTGCTTCTCTTTTTCTTTATACGCATTTCTGTTCAGCGCGCCGGTGAGCTGGTCATGGTGGCTGACATACGTCAGCTGGTAAGATAAATCCCGTCTTTTTAAAAGCGAAACGACAAAGTATCCCATCACCCCGAAAAATGATACGATCATCGGCATCTGATTCTGTCCGGGATTATCCGTTCCCAGGAAACCAATAATCTCTCCTTCGGATTCTAACGGACAAACCGCCAGAGACCGGATGCCCTGCGGTTTTAAAGCGGCATATACCGACGGATGGCTTTCCCGGATCGTCTCAAGTTCCTGAATAAGCACCGGGCGTTCCTCGCGGAAGGTGTCCATCCACCATTCTAACGTCTCCTGCGGCTCATTCTGCAGAAACTCCTTCTGCGGAGCTATGCCGGGAGCGCACCATTCATAGGTATTACTAAATGTGTTATTCCTGCTTAATTCAAAAATATAAACCCGCGCACACTGAAACTTATTTCCCACATAAGAAAGCAGCTGGTCAAAGGTTCCCTGATAAGTCTCCGCCCCAAGCGCACACTTTAAACACTCATTTACGATTGTCTCTATGGAAGTATCCATACTTTGCATTTCGCAATAATCCATATGCCGCTCCTTTGTAATGTATTGTCGTCAGATGAATTGTTTTTTCCATCAGATTACTGCAGCTCTGAGAGGATGCGGAAAATTTCCGTATTATCGAAGCATCCGGAAAATTCCTGCTGCCCGTTGCCAAAAGCGTACACCGTGACGGGCCCTGCCGTATGTCCGTCCGTAGAGAAGGAAATATCCGCCTTTTTCTGAAGGATAGCAAAAAGCGCATCCCGTATCTCTGATTTTTCGCCCGCCCGGTAAGCCTCCAGCAGTTCCTTTTCCTCTTCTTCCAGAAGTAATGTGCCGGAAGAGCCAAGCCCCAGATAATGATCAATCATATCCAGAAATTCCTGCTCGTCCGCATTTTCTTCCAGCAGCTCCCGGATATAGCCATCCACACGGCTCCAGCTCGCGCGCTGTGTCTCAAGCGGCGCAAGATCATATCCTGCCGGAAGCGTAACGCCGCCGGTTTCATGGTCTGCCAGCACAATAATCAGCGTTTCTTCCGGATGCCGTCGGTAAAATTCCACTGCCTCCGCGACCGCGTCTTCCAGCGCCGCCACCTCATAAACTGCGCTTGCCAGATCCCCCTGGTGAAGTGCAGAATCAATCATAGCCGACTCCGCCGCAAGAAAGAAACGCTCCTTTTTTTCCAGAATCCCGATTGCTTCCCGCGTGATATCCGCCAGTGAAACCGTTTCAGTCCCATACTCCTCCATGCGCAGCCGGTCAATTTCATACTCCATAAAAGGAGCCGAATATTCTCCCTCGCAGGTCACAAGCATCGGACCGTCATCCGCGTCTGTCTCCGCCGGCATATCTCCGGTGCCCGGTTCTTCCGCTTCATCCGGCATTTCTCCGTCACCAGTTTCTTCTGCTTCACCTTCATCCAGAATTTCCGCCGCATCCACAATAATCCAGCCGCGTTTTCCCGCCTCTTCCAGAAGTGCGGCACTCTCCATATCCTCAAGCAGAAAGCCGCCGCCTCCCAGTACGTCCAGGAAATCGCTCCGGATCGCCTGTCCGGCAAGGCTGTCATATTCCGCCCGGTCCTTTGCTTCTGCGTAGAACCCCGCCGGAGTAGCATGATTCAGCGGAGCAGTTGAAAGCACGCCAACTGCCCACCCTGCTTCTTCCAGCAGGATGGCAGCCGATTCCCAGCCGGTCGTTCCTTCCCGGTCCATCCCGATTCTTCCGTTTTTCGTCTTATGCCCGCATATCATCGCCGTAATGGCAGCCGCTGAATCTGTCACTTCACCGTAAACGTTGTCCGTATCCATGAAACCCGTGACCGGAAATTCCTGGAAAGAAGGCCTGTGGTCAAGCAGTTTTTCAGCCGCCTTCGTCACTCCATTTCCCATTCCGTCCCCAATAAACAGAAAAACATACTTCGTCTTCGGTCTGACCGGATGTACATGCGCCGCCAGCAGACCGGCTCCCGCTGCAAACACACAGACTGCCGCCGTCCATGCAATTCTTTTTTTATTCATTCGTCACCCCACGGTTATGTTCCTTTCTGGTAATTTTCCCCCATTCCTTCTTATTTTTCCGGTAATTGAAAAATGCGCTGGTGCGGAAAATGGAGATAAGCTGCCGGAAACCAAGGCACTCAATAAAAGAAAACGCGATTACCATAACTACCTGTGACAGCTTCACCTCCGTCGCTCTGGACGAGGTGATATACATGCGTGAGAAAAAGGTAATCATCGTCACTACCGCACTGAAAAAAATAAACAGGAAAAAATACGTTATCATAAACTCATAGTCTATCATTTCCAGCCAGATGGCGAGTACAATATTAATCGCGCCAATAATCTCGATCAGCGGTCCGAGACACTCCATCAGCAGATAATATGTCATGGAAAAAAAGCTCACCAGACCGTATTCCGGGTTGAAAATAATATCCCTGTGCAGCATAATACTCTGAATCATGCCCGTATGCCAGCGCCTGCGCTGTTTTCTGAGGTCATTCAGCGACTCCGGCACCTGTGTCCAGCAGATTGCTTCCTGTTCGTGGACAATTTTATAATCGATCCGGTTGCTGCGGCAGAAATGGTGAAGCTTTACCACCAGCTCCATATCCTCGCCGATAATATCGCTGTCATATCCTCCGCACCGCAGCACAAGTTCCTTCTTAAACATCCCGCAGGCGCCGGAAATAATCATATTTCCGCCCCAGAAATCAAACAGGATCCTGCTTCCCAGAAAAGAGCGGCAGTATTCCAGCATCTGCAGAAGCACAATAATTTTTTTCGGAAAATACTGCTCTTTTACTTCCCCGTTGACAATAGCCGCCTGATTGGCGATCTGAATCATCCCGCCGCAGGCAACCACCCGCTTATCCTCCAGAAAAGCTTCCATCATCCTTCTTACCGCCGTCGGCTGCAGAACAGAGTCTGCATCAATACTGACAAAATGGCTGTAACGCGAAGCGTTAATTCCCATATTGAGAGCATCCGCTTTGCCTCCGTTTTCCTTACAGATCAGCGTGATCCTGGCGCCTTCCCCGACGCTTTCCCACACGCTGACCGCCTTTTTCGTGGGAATCCTGCGCTGGATGGGACGCTCCGCCTTTATCAGATGAAATTCCTCAATCAGCTTCCGGGCAGTGTCATCCGAAGAGCCGTCGTCTACCACAATAATCTCATATTCGGGATAATCCATCTGACGCAGGGAATGCACCGTATCCAGAATCGTGACTTCCTCATTATATGCCGGAACCAGAATTGATACCGGAATATAATTATCATCGTGGTACAGATACATTTTTCTCCGGAAAGTTCTTGTCTTTGCCTTCCGGTGCATCGCAACAGCTCCGCCGATTGCCGACATAAATAAAAACACGGAATATGCCAGCATATAAAAGAAAAAACATACATTCAGAAACTCTACCAGCACCCTAAGCCATGCCATACGCGCCCTCCTTTCTGCCGTTCAGGGCATATTGCAGAATGTCGCGGGCGTACAAATCTTTTCCGCATAAAATCTCTTCGATATCCTCCTGCTGCGCCATTGTCACAAGCGACATGGCATTGTTATAACGGACATGCCAGTTTTTATCGCTGACACGTGCTTTTAACTGCTCCGCTGTCCGCCTGCATGGATAATGAGCCAGAGATTTGGCGGCGATTGCAGCGTATTCCCACTCTCCGGACGCGGCATAGTCCAGCAAAATGTCCAGCGTTTCCTCATCCCGGTATCTTGCAAACAGCTTCAAAACGGCAATCCGCACTTCCTTGTCCTCCTTCGCGTCCCGCATCCGCTGCTTTAATATCCTTACAACGCTTTCATCCGCCCGCTCATCCAGCGCCGAAATAATCCCCACCTGGATGTAGCTTTTCAGTTTTTTCATTTCCGGAAGAATCGCTGCGAAAAATCCCCGTTTGTCCTGACACTCCATCAGCGCATCCGTTATCATCTTCTGGTTTACCTCAATATCCAGACGGTTAATACGCAGAAGCGACAGGCGTGCATAATTTCCGTCATTCATCCGGCAGATACTGTGAAACGCTTCTGACTGAATATCTATATTTTCTGTCTTCTGCATATCAAATATAAAACGAATGCTCTGCGTTGTCCGGATTCTGTATTTTCCAAGAAGCATAATCAGATATGCCTGTATGATTTCTTCAGAATCGCGATATGCATGGAGAACCATATGCATCCACAGCTCCAGCATGGACCGGAAGCCGTCTCCGCTCTTCGCTTCCTTTTGCATCTCGTCCCAGGCCTGCTCCAGAATCAGAAGAGTTCCGGATGTGTGCAGCCTGCTGCGGAACTGTCTGCCCAGCTCTTCGCGCAGCTTTTCATTCTCCCGGTACAGCTCAAGCTGCTGCCCGAAAAAACGCTTCCATTTTTCCTTCTGTTTTTTCTGACTGCGGCGCCGGTATTGCCGGTGTATAATCTCATAGCAGTTAAACAGCCCGATACAGAGGCAAAAAAACAGGCACAAATATAAAATCAGCAAATTATTCTGCTGCAGAATCTGCATATCATCCCTCCTCGCTGTACTCCCGGTAAATTTCCTGTATATATGCATAAGACTTTTTCAGCCGTTCATGCCATGTGGGATCCTCATCCCAACCCTTCAGTGCAAAGGCTTCCATTCCCGCATCATGCAGCTCTTTCCGACCAGCAGTCTGAAGTCCGACGTGGATTTCATCAATTTTCAGATTTTCCACCCCGTAATACACATAATAATCATCGTGGATCTTCATCTCAGAGGGGTCGGAAAAATTCAGCAGCAGCCACGGCAGCCGGATCTCAATGTCCTTTTCCTGGATATAAAAATCCGCAATGGAATAAAAGTCCTCCGACTCTGGATTCGCATTTCCAGGATTCAGCTTTCCGGTATCAAAAATCTGCGGCTTCGTCTTTACGCCCTCGGAAATCTCAATCGGTCCTCTCAGATACTGATAAATCGTATGGAAAACCGTGCTGTCCTTCTGAGGCTGGTTCAGAAACGCATCCTCATTGTTCCAGATATCCCTGCGGAAATTCGCATAGACCATATCATAATATTCCTGGACCGTAACGGCAGAATTTTCTTCTCCGTCTATCGTAATCAGAAAATCCACCGGATACTGGAAGGAAAGCCCCGTTTCTTCCTCGCAAAGCGCTCCCGAATTCGGCGTGATATCGAGCGGAATATAATACTTTTTCCCGTCCACTCCCGCATCGTCGTGAATGCGGAAATACAGAAACTTCTCATCATACTGGAGCGAGAGCGAACAGCCATCTGCCGAGAGCAGCGGTTCCACCTGTTCCCAGTCCGCAATGCTGTCGTCCACATAGCAGATACTTTCTTCCTCTCCCGGATCGAACGTCAGCAGCCCGAAGGACTGTTCATTCGTCTGAAAGTCGCTCCAGAACACGTTTCTTGTCAGATCAACGCCCGGCCACGTATTCCACGTTCTCTTAAACCATTCATCCTGCCATTCAAAAACAATCCCGCCCACACAACCAGCCTCGCGGATATCCTTATAAAGCTCCTGCAGCTCCTCGCCCTGCTGTTTTTCATCCGTGTTTCCCTGGTCAAAGCCCCGCGCTTCGTCATAGCGCGCAATACCGCGCGAGGAGGGAATGCCGAATTCCGCAATGACCACCGGAACAGAGTGGTGCTCATTTAAATCCATCAGATATCTGCGATAGGGATTGCTTCTTCCTTCTTCATCTATGTACTGGGAATACCGTTCTTCAAATTCATAAAACAGCGGATAATATGGATAAACGTGATAGGAAGCAAAGGTTCCGGACAACACGTTTTCCTTAAATATAATGTGCTCGACATCCAGATGCGCAAGATTACTGCTCTGATTAATCTTCCATGTGGCGTGCTCCAGCGGATCCGTCTCCGGCCAGTTTGAGAATGCCACCAAACGCTGTTCCCTGTATTTTCCTGTTTCGTAACGCAGCAGCTCGTCTCCCACCTCAGCCAGCATACACTCGAAAGGCGTCGCCTCCTCTGAAGTACAGATATATTCCCCGTCGTATCCGGTAATCTCCGCCTTTTTATCATCCGTATACAGCACGAGGTCGCTCTCCCATTCCACACCGATGATATAGCCAAGCACGTAGGGTGAAACGTCCCATTTAAAGGTTCCGTATGCATATTTCTCTGTATAGGGAATTTTTTTCCTGCCATGTATGACATCGCTGACTACCCGCACATCCTTCTGCAGCTCACCGCGCATTTCATCCGAATAAGCATCCAGATGGGAGCGCATGGCATAATCATCCACCCATACGCCTTGAATAAGATAAAGCGGCCTGGGATTGTCTTTATTATAGTCATACAGCGCATGGTAGAAATTTTCGCCCTGTATCGTATATACGCGGATGACATTTGCCTCCATCTCCTGAATCAGCTGAAACCACCGCATATACATCTCATAAGTAATTTTGTATTCCGTCGCAAAACCGGAGGGCATACCGGACCCTACATTAACACCGCGGATATCGATGGATGACCAGGTATCCTCTGACCGCAGAAAAATCTCTTTTCCCTCGGTCTTTACAAAAACCTCCGGTTCTCCCTGGCGCAGCGGAAGGTACCATTCCGTCTGATAATAGATGTAATTTCCGGCAAGAAAAAGGGCCGCCGCTGCCAGACATACAAGCAGAAATTTTTTCATGTCAGTTATACTCCTTTACACTGGATTCGGCGCAGAACTGCTTCAGGATATCAATGTGCTCATCCATAAAGGTTCCCCGCTCATGAATACAGGTTTTCAGCTGCTCTATTGCCTCTTCGTAGCTATGCAGATCTCTGGAGCGCGGATGCAGCTCCGGTTTCTGGAAGGAATAGCCCCATACCTCAAAATTTCTGTCAATCGCATCTCCAAGGTATGCTCTGGTATCATCCAGATACTGCATCAGGTATTCTTCACTCAGCACACTCTCCCGAAGCTCATGGTAGCGTTTGATCACAAGGTCCACAAAAATTTCATCCCTGCAGAGCATGACAAACCACGGATAACTCTTCATATTAAAATCATTCACCGGAAAGGCTTTTGCCTTGAAGTTATCAAAGCAGTTGTTAAAGTCCCACACCGGTCCCATCGTCAGCTTTCCGCGCAGATCCTTATAGGCATAAGTAGACAGCACTCCCGCATCCATATTCATAGAAAACTCGTTGATAATAAAATAATCCACAAAGGAATCGACGTCCAGATACCTGGCATAGCCGTAGTCCCACTCATCATAATCCAGGGAATACAGCGCCTTTTCAATATCGCTCAGATCATCCCGGATGTATTCCTTCCATACGTCCGTCAGTTTGCCCGCAGAGGGATAGTTGATGCCCACTTCGTTCGCCGTCTTTGCCGTATAGGTACCGAAATTGTTCAGCGGAACCTCCTGCTGCCCCTCACGTTCTCTGGATATCAGATAACTGGTCTCCGTCTGTCCCTTTTCTATTTCCGTGAGGTTCAGACGGTTCTCGCTGACCTTGATCTTCTCAATCATCAGATACAGTCCCATATACTCTCCGTTCAGCATCATCTCACAGAACCGCACATTGGGCGCCCAGTCCATAATTTCTCCCGAAATGTTGTACATCATATAATTCCGCATCAGCGTTTTATCAAGATACGGCGCATTCAGAACCCAGTCAGATTCCGCCTTCATTCCCATGACCGGATAATCTGCTTCTTTATCAGAGCCTTTTTCTTCTACAAAAGTAATACGGTACTGTTTTTTATCGAAACGACTGGAACTGTTTCCGCGGATTCTGATTTTTGCCCATGTATCCACCTGCGGCGTATCTTCCGGATAGTTGTAGGTGTCCTCATTATTAATGATGGAAATCTTACAGTCCACCGTCTCTTCCTGTATAATTTCATTTCCCTGCGTATCGATCAGCACCAGTGGAAGGTGTGTAGAAAACCGCTCATTGTAATCTTCCGGAACCTCTTTTGCACTGTCTTCCATATGCTGATGTATACGGGTCTCCTGTGTGATCGTCCGGCTTTTCTCCCCATTCGCCCAGAGAATTACGAGGGCTGTGCAGAAAAGCAGAATCATGCAGTATACTTTTCTCTTCAATGTTTTATCTCCCGTCCGCTTTGCCGTCTCCTGTCAGCAGCCTTCATGGCGCTTTTGTTTCTATTCTTTGCCGGAATCTTTAACGACTGAAATCGTCTGTCTGGGAAACAAGGTTTGCTGTCTCCACGCCTTCTATCGCCAGCAGCTTGTCCAGCAGATGCTCTTCGTTTGCATCCAGCGCTTTTTTCAGAGGTCTGGCGCCGATCTCATAAATCAGCTCCGCCGTAAGCTGTTTTTCGTTGCGCACTCTGAGCTGCGGCCGTCTGATATAATTGAATACCACAGATTCCGCCGCTTTCACGCTGGCAGAAGTACAGCGGATAATCAGCATATATTTTCCGTCCTCATGTACCTGCCCCATAATGATAAGAAACAGAAGCAGAACAATCGTTCCGAGCGCCGCGATCGTATACTGGGATACCCCGCAGCAGATTCCTACGGCAATAGTCCAGAAAATAAATGCCGTATCCCTTGCATCCTTGACTGCCGTGCGGAACCGGACGATGGACAATGCACCCACCATACCGAGTGACAGCGCAATATTGTTGCTGATAACCGTCATTACCATTGTAGAAATCAGCGTCATCATAACCAGAGAAATGTTAAAACGTTTACTGTATGCCACCCCTGTATAAGTCGCCCGGTAGGCAATGTAAATAACCATGCCAATCACAAGCGCCACGATAATATTCAGAAAAAAGCTTTCGGCAGTGCGGTCCCCCAGACTCATCACTCCGCTGAAGTTTTCGATGATATAGTCTTTCATGAATTTCCTCTCTTTCCTTAACAGGTTAATCTTGATATTATGTATTTACTGTTGGCAGTCTGAAGTTTATCCAGCGATTTCAGCGTCTCCTTCAAAAAAGAAGGCAGAAACTGATTATATTTTACCTCCAGCACTCCGCTGTCGCTGCCCTGAATGGGAACGCCATGTATCTCTTCATCAAAGAACTGCCCCGTATACTGCGCCGCGCGGACATTCCAGTCATACGTGATCCGGATGTCGCCCATATCATAGAGATAAGCGAGCCGCTCATATTCCACGATCACCTTCGGGCGATATCCGCCAAGCGTAAGCTCCAGATACAATTCATTCAGCCTCTCCTCCTGCATATCCAGGAGCACGCTGAAGTTCCCTCTTATCACCTCCAGCGCCTGTTCCCGGCTGAGTGTAAAGCTATGCTTAATCTGGTCGCTGCCGGCTTTTCGCTTGTGTTCCAGCTTAATCAGCGACATGTCCGGAGCGTAAACGCGCAGCCGCACTTTCGCTTTCCGGTACATTCCGGCAAGTCCCATCTCCAGATCTCTGTCATGCAGCGAATCAAAGTACAGCGAACGGACGCGGTAGGGCGTGTCCCGGCAATGCGCGTCCCGCTGAAGCTGCAGCGCAAGTATTCTGTCCACCCTTGCAAAATCATACATCGATGCGGGAAATTTCAATTCCTTCCGATATACCGTATTCATGGTACTCCTCCTCTCATCCTCTGTATTTTCCAGGCGTTTGCGAAACGCCTGAACCGGCATAAATTCAGGATTTTTTGTTATAAAATCGCTTCATAATTGCCTGATTTTCATGCAGTATAACAAAATTTTTTCTCTTTTTCAGCACTTTTGCAAAGCTGGGCAAAAATGCGGCAAAACTGGGCACCCAAATCCTCTTTCCCGGCAAAATTTCTCTCGTCTGCCGGTAATTGTATCTTTATTATACTGAGAAAAAAGGGAAATTTCTATTACCCGTTTTACCCCCTGAAATGGGTAATACCCGCAGACGTCTCTGCGGGTATTTTTATTGCAGCATATACTGTTTCAAGTCTTTTCTGTTATCTATATCCAACTTTTTCATTGCCTGGGAGATATGGTGTTTCACTGTATTCGCCGATATATTCATGTGTTCGCCGATTTCCGCGTTCGTCCAACCCCTGGCAGCAAGCATGGCGGCGGCAAACTCTGTCGTGCTGAGATCATCTGCCACCTCATGCCCGGTTTCGGGATTATGGACCTTTCTCCATCCGGCAGAAAATTCGTAGGTGATGTTAATGATCCGTTTAAAATCTTCCGGCCATTTCTGCTTGATCACGCTCTCCAGCATTCCTCCTAACAGCCCGTGATGCTCCCCAAATCCTTCGATCAGATCATCCGGGCGTGCCAGTTCCCACGCATCCAGAAGATGCCTTTCTGCCATTTGGGGCTGTTTCAGGCTCATATAATCCATAACGGCTGCCAGATGCAGATAAATGGCGGGTATCGGATACTGCTCCGCTCCCATAGCCAGTGCACACTCTATGATTCCAATACTTCTTTCATAGTTTTTCTGCAAATAAGAGAAATGAGCTTCTACATACAATGCCCAGGCCCGATGTCCCAGGGGCAGGCGGGACAGGAATTCCTGTGCAGACGGCATTTCTTCCGGTAGCGGCAGATGCAAAAGGACAGACGCTCCAGCCGCAATGAAAGCGCCGATCACCTTTGCCTGCGGGTTTCTCTTTTGATCCTCCTTCAATGAATTCCGGATTTCCTCCAACACCTGTTTTGCCTTGTCGATCTGCCCGACAGACAGATTTGCAAAAGCACAGATCATACAGGCGGAAAGACGCAGCTCCATATTTTTACAGATCAGATATTCTTCTGCCTTCTGTTTCGCCTTTTCTGGTTGGCCACTGAAGTAATAATATTCCGCAAATGCAATATCTTTTCTTGCTCCGTCTTTCATATTTGCGAGCAGTTCCCTGCAGCTTCCCGGCTGAAACGGCGTGTTCATCAGCGGCATGAGATTTTGAAAGGACGGATTTCTGGTAACTGTCTGCTTTTTCCCATTTCTCCTGGGGTCTTCCGGCCTCACTGCACCGGAAGGAATCTCCCATGCAATACCGGATTTCCTCGCCCCTTTAATCCGCCCCTGGGCGCAATATCTTTGAATAAGCCGTACAGATATATTCCATTTCTCTGCTGCTTCCTTCGCCGTCATAAATTCCATCGTTATAATCCTCTCTTTTTCTGCGAACACTTTTGTTTTGTTCGCATCTTCCGATTTAGTTATACGCCGTTTTATTTCTGTTCGCAAGGATATTTTGATTTTATGCGGCTGCGGCATCTTTATCCACACCAATTTCCTTTTTACATTTTTGACTTCATCCTGCATCAGCACTTTTGCAAAGCTGGGCAAAAATGCGACAAAACTGGGCAACCCGAATTCCCCCATATCCATTGACATCCGGCAAACCTGCTTGTTACACTATAAACAGATGAACGAATGGGAGATTTTTATGAAACAATTACCGAAACTGATCGCTGCATTATTTCTCGCTGTCCTGCTTTGTATCCCCGCCGTTTTTGCGGTTTTTTATTACACACAGCCGATGGAAGATGTATCTTACGAGCTTTTCCAGTTTGCTGACGATGGCGAAGAATATTGGAATGGCGGAGACGGATGGACTGTTTATACGGAAGAAGCAGGCAGACAGACGGAACTGGTCGCTAATGGCATCGGAGGCTATACGGGACTTGCTTATTCCGGGCAGACTTTTTATTATTCAAAAGAACTGACGGAAGAATCCGACAGCCCTATGCTGAAAATAGACGCCGCCAACCGGACGGTCAGCGTTTTTCTTGACGGGAAAATAATCTACACCGACTGTCCCGAACTGGATAACCGGATCGGATATCTTGCGCTTCCCATGATGGAGTATGACCGGTCGGAACCTGTTACCGTCTCTCTGCCTCCGGATTATCATGGGAAAACTCTGACCATCGCACAATCCACAGCCGCCTCGGAAAAGCAGGGAGATGATGGAACCGTCTGGCCCTGCGAGGTCACTCTGTACTGCGGATACGCTTATGAGAGCGGTCTGATTGCTTCCAGCGCCCGGACAATGATTCCTGCCGTGCTGTTGTTTTCTCTGCTCCTTTTCCTGCTTGCAGTGTTTATCTGGAATGCTTCACAGGGCGCGTTTACGGCAAAGCCGCTGGTCTTTGCCCTTGCCGTCCTGTTTCAGATGTGTGGTATTTTGTCGGAGGCCGATTTCTTTTACCAGTATTTTGGTACGCTCCCCATTGATCTGACAGATATGTTTTTCCATTTTTCTGTCGGGGCGTTCCTGCTGTTTCTCACCCTGTATGCTTCCCGGCTGCGCCTGCTGTTTGCCGCAGCCACTCTCCTGCAGTGGATCAGCGTGCTGCTGTCTTTTTCCATACAGACAGGAAAATTTCTGGAATATGGAGATTTGTATGTGTTTTTTATGAATCTTCCACAGATTACAGGATTTCTTGCACTGGCGGCTGCTCTTACCGGAACATTTATTCTCTGGAAACGTGGAGTCCCTTTTTTCCGTCATATGGGGCAGACTGCCCTGTTTCTCATGATTGGCTATCTGTTGTTTCTCGCTGTCAGCATCCCCATTTTGCCGGACTATGCCGCCAGTGTGTTTACACGTCTGGCACAGGGAGTGATCATGCTCCTTCCTAAATTTGCTTTAACCCTGCTGTGGAATCTTTGCCTGCTTTCCGGTCTTGCCGCAGTGCTTTTTGATTTTATCGAACAGGTGTCCAGACGACGCACCGAACTTGAGGTGCTGTCCTCCAAGAACCGTCTCGCACTCGAAAGTTATGAGAACCTGCGCCTGCAATCAGAAGAAGTTATGATGCTGCGCCATGATACTGTGAAACACTATACGCTGCTGCACACCATGATAAAAGAAAATCCGGAACAGGTTTCCGGTTATCTGGAGGAGCTGATCGGGCAGACCAAGCGGATACGCCCTGTCATATCCTGCCGGAACCAGACGCTGAATATCCTGCTGAACGGAAAACTGGGCATGGCAAAGGCAAAAGGAATTGAAACAGAAATTGACCGCTGCGATGCGCCGGAAAAGCTGCCGCTTTCCGAGCCGGAGCTCTGCTCCCTTATTTTGAATATTCTGGACAATGCCATAAACGCCGCCTCAGTTTCCCAAAAGCCATTGATCCGGCTGGATTTCCATTGTAAAGCACAGCACTTTGTCTTTTCCTGTGAAAACTCTGTGCCGGATAAAACTTCTGACAATATAAAAACACCCACACCGGAGCATAGGTATGGTCTGAAAATCATCCGCCAGATTATGAAGCGTTTCGGAGATAATATGCTCTCCATTGAGCAGACCGGAAACATCTACCGGATTACGGCAGTGATTCCTCTCTGATTCCGTTTTTACCTTTCGATATGGTTCTAGCTTTTCATATAATCAAAAAAAGCCTGCCGCACTTCTTTTACACGGTGCTTGCTGACCGGAACGCTCCGGCCATCCGTAAGTTCCATCGAAGAAGTGCGGAAATTTTTTACATGGCTGAAGTTTACGAGAAAACTCTGATGGCACCGTACAAACCCCTGCCCCGAAAGCATTTCCTCCAGTTCCTTCATAGAAAGACTGGTATCCCATTCCTGTGTTTCCTGCATGATTCTGCTTTTTCTTCCGATAATTTCAATATAATAAATTTCTTTCGGCGCAATCTTCCTCATGTATCCGTCCGCCGGAAGAAGAAGCTCTTTACAGCTGCGCAGTTTCCCATAACAGAAACGCACTGCCTCCGTAAGTTTTTCTATTTCCAATGGTTTTGCCAGATACCTTGCGGCAGCCACTTCATAACCCTGCAGAGCCATCTCCCGGTTACTGGATATGAACACAATCTCTGTCTCAACCTTTTGGTTTCTCAGCGCTCTTGCCAGTTCCATTCCATCCTGCGCCGGCATCAGCACATCCAGCAGAAGCAGCGCATACTCTTTCCCGTTCTGTATCTCCTCCAGAAGTTCTTTTGCCGTCCCATAGCAGACGATTTCCGCCCGGATTTTTTCTGCCCGGCACACTTCTTCTGCCATTTTTCGGATCTGCTCTCTGTCCGCCTCTTCATCATCACAGACAGCTATATGAAACGGATACTTTCTCATTCGTACCACCTCAAATTTATTTCTCAGATGTTTCGGTTTTCATTATAGCATTTCCAGCAGATTCTTTCAAACCAACTTATTCACGTTTTTGTCGTATGCATGGCAACAAAAAATCCCCATCTTCCGATGAGGATTTTTGTCTGTCATTCACTGATGCATATAAATCATCCGGCAGATCTATCTTCTCTGGCGGACGATCTCGTATGCCATCACGCCCGCTGCCACCGATGCGTTGAGGGAGTCGATGTCTCCCTTCATCGGTATGGAGGCGATGAAGTCGCAGTTTTCCCGCACGAGGCGGCTGACGCCCTCGCCTTCGCTGCCGATCACAAGTCCGATGGGTCCCTTTAAATCAAGATCATACATCGGCGTGCCGTTCATGTCGGCACACACGAACCAGATACCCTTCTGCTTCAGCTCCTCAATGGTCTTGGCAAGATTTGTCACCTTTGCCACCGGCGTATAGTTTAAGGCCCCCGCCGAGGTTTTCGCCACTGTGGCAGTCAGTCCGACAGCCCGACGCTTTGGAATGATCACGCCGTGCGCGCCCGCAAGGTTCGCGGTACGGATGATCGCACCCAGATTGTGCGGATCCTCAATGCCGTCCAGCAGGAACAGAAACGGCGGTTCGCCCTTTTCCTCTGCAATTTTCAGAATATCGTCCACCTCCGCGTACTCATACGCAGCTGCGCAGGCGATCACTCCCTGATGCCTGCCCGTCTCGCTCATCTGGTCAAGACGTTCTTTTGCAACAAATTGCAGAAGAGTGTCATGCTTTTTCGCCTCCCGGATAATCGTGCGCACCGGACCGTCCTGGCAGCCGTCAAGCACAAACAGCTTGTCAATCGGCTTGCCGGAACGAAACGCTTCGATCACCGCATTTCTTCCCTCTATCGTCAATTCTTCATATCTCATATGTTTCCCTCACTGTATGTCATTTCCGCGATATTTCAGGCAGCTCCGCCGTCAGTCTCCGTAAAGCTTCCGGCAGACTGCTCCGTCCCTCATCTTGGCAATATTCCAGGCAGACTGCTCCGCCTCTCATCTTCGCAATATTCCAGGCAGACTGCTCCGCCTCTCATCTTCGCAATATTCCAGGCAGACTGCCGCGCCGCTAATCTGCACCGTTGTCCGGACAGTTTTCCGGACCGCCCTTTTCTGTCTGCAGTCCGACCTGCATAAGATCGACAATCCGCGTCATATCCTTTTTCAGATACAGGTAGCCCATCAGCGCCTCCAGCCCGGTCGCCTTGTGATAATCGGAATGGGTGGCATTTTTCGCCTTCGTGTGCGGCTTTGCGTTATGCCCTCGCCGGTAAATGGCAAGCTCCTCCTCTGTCAGAAGCGGCATGATTCTTTCGATCATTGCCGCCTGGGCGGAGGCTTTCACCAGCATACTCGCCTTTTTGTGCAGCTTTTGCACCTGGCAGTTATGCTGACGGACAAGTATCGTGCGGATAACCAGATCAAAAATATCATCCCCGATATACGCCAGCACCAACGGAGAATACTCCCGGAGGTCAGCCTCCGGGAGTTTTAATTTTTCGTCAAGGTAAGCAAGAAAATCTACGCTCTCTCCCATTTTACACCTTCTCTGGTATCCTTCAGGATAATACCTTTGCCTGACAGAATATCGCGGATCTCATCGGCGCGCGCAAAATTCTTTGCTTTTCTCGCTGCCTGGCGCTCCTCGATCAGCGCTTCAATGTCTGCATCCAGCATTTCTTCTTTTCTCTCAACGATCAGGCCAAGAATATCAGAAAGCTCCACGATTTTATCCTTCGCAACTTCCGCAAGCGCCTTCGAACTGTTCTCTGTCACATTGGTATTGGCAAATTTTACCAGCTCAAAAATCGCAGAAATCGCATCCGCTGTGTTAAAATCATCATCCATCGCGTCGTCAAATTTCTTCTCATATTCCGCAAGCGCCTTCTGCGTCTCTGCCTCCGACTCCGTGAGCGTCTCCTGTGACGCATTACCCGCGAGGAATTTCAGATTTTCCACTGCATTGACAATACGGTTCAGACCGTTTCCTGCCGCTTCCATCAGTTCCGCGCTAAAATTAAGCGGGCTGCGGTAATGCGCGCTGAGCATAAAGAAGCGCAGCACCTGCAGGTCATATTTTTCGCTGATTTCACGCACAGTGAAGAAGTTGCCCAGAGATTTGGACATCTTGCGGTTGTCAATATTCAAAAAGCCGTTATGCATCCAGTAACGCGCAAAAATCTTTCCGTTACAGCACTCGCTCTGCGCAATTTCATTTTCGTGATGCGGGAAAATCAAATCCTCCCCGCCCGCATGGATGTCAATTTCTTCTCCGAGATATTTTTTCGCCATCACGGAGCACTCGATATGCCAGCCCGGACGTCCCTGGCACCACGGGGATTCCCAATACGGCTCCCCTTCTTTTTTCGGCTTCCAGAGCACGAAATCCAGCGGGTCCTCCTTCTGCTCTTCTCCGGACACCAGCAGCGAGCGGTTTCCACCGCGCAGGTCGTCCAGATTTTTATGTGACAATTTTCCGTATTCTTTGAATTTGCGTGTACGGAAATAGACTGTGCCGTCTGCCGCCGGATAAGCATAGTCCCTCTCAATCAGAGTGGAAATCATCTCGATCATCCCGTCGATTTCCTGTGTCGCAAGCGGATGTGTGGTGGCAGGCTTTACGTTCATACCCTCCATGTCCTTCTTGCACTCCGCAATGTAGCGCTGGGAGATCTCGTCCGCCGTGACGCCCTCCTCCATTGCCTTCTTGATAATTTTGTCATCCACATCCGTGAAATTCGACACGAAGTTTACTTCGTAGCCCTTGTGCTCCATGTAACGGCGCACCGTGTCGAACACGATCATCGGGCGCGCGTTGCCTATATGGATATAGTTATAGACCGTCGGCCCGCAGACATACATGCTCACCTTCCCCGGCACCAGCGGCACAAATTCTTCTTTTTGCTTTGAAAGCGTGTTATATATTTTCATAGTCCAGACTCCGTATTGTATATAGTTTTCGTTGTCTTCCCTAGTGTATTAAATTTTTCCGGTTTTGTCAACTGATGGAACGGCCCCTACACTAATTCATTGAAATACAGCGGATGCAGCGGCCCTATCCCTGCCGCCTCCAGCACCGGATGCGGACGAATGCCAAAGAGTGCGTCCGTCAGCTCCTGTATCGTCATTTCCAGACAGGGCAGATTCTGAAACTGCCGGCTCATCGCTTCACCAGAAATCACAGATTTCTCTGGCACCGCCTCATTGGAAATCACAGATTGCTCCGGTGCCGCCTCACCGGAGCCGGGATTTTCAACCCGCTCCAGCCTGCCTCCGTCTCCGGATACCTGCAGATAAAACCAGCCGTTGTTCTGCGCTATCCATTTATCTTCTATATGAAGACAGCACGCAAAAGGCGTGTTCGCGCGAAGCAATTTCGCCATTGAAAACAGGTTTGTGATGCGTACCATCGTCATCGGACGCCAGGAGTATTCCCTGCCGGAAACTCCGCTGATTTCGGTGCCGGGAACAAATCCGCTCACCTTTACCGGCAGCTCCTCCCGGAAGTGCTCTGTCACTGTCCGGAGCGCCTGCGCATACAGGAGTGGGTCTTTTGTATCCAATACCAGCTCCCAGACCTCCGCTGCATCCTCAAGACCGGTAAAACACCAGCCCCACAGGCGCAGCTTTTTCCCGGAATTACTCTCGCCGGTTTCCGCATATGCCACCCCGTCGGTTTTACCGCACGCCTCTCCCGGCTCTTCTTCTGTGTAAAACAAGAGGATCCCGCCGTTGACCGCCTCCTGCTCCTTCCAGATTCTCTCATAGTATGCGGTATCGCGTTTCGTATGCATCACGCCGCTTTCCGACAGCACGCGCTCCGAAAAATCTGCCAGCTCTGCAAGCTGTGAATACTTTGCGTGCCTGCAGATAATTCCGCCCCCGGAAGCTCTCTGCCCGCGTAAATTTCCGGTACCGGTGATTTTCTGCCTGCTCTGGATCCCGGCGCCCCCGGAAGCTTTTCCGCCGTATGCCGCCATATCAGATTCTTTTAGCGATGCAGCGCGCACTTCCACCGCTTCCTCTTCCGTCCGCGCCGGGCCAAACACACTCCCAAGCGTCAGTATGTTCTGATAATAGACCGTCCGGAATCCGAACGGCAGATAAATTTTTTCCGACGCCGGCATCAGATAAACAAACGGCTCACCCTCCCTGAAGCTATCAGCAAACGCCTCCAGCAGCAGCTTCTTCATACGTCCCTGGTGACGATATTCCTCTTTTGTTGCAACCGCTACAATGTAGGAGCTGTCCGCCTGCATATCTCCCACACAGATTCGGTAGGGATTGCGGTGCAGCATAGAGACCGCCTGTCCGTTTTCCCAATCCGTGTAGATTTTATTGTGATCTGCCACATATGCATCATAATAATCCAGAAACTGCTGTGTATCCTCCTCAAAGACCATCTCCCAGAGGGCGCGGCTCGCACTTTTCACTTTTTGCGTATTCCACACACCAGATATCCCATCCATCTTCCGCGAACTATCTATATCAGATGCTTTGTCCTCCTTCTGCCCGCTATACATATCAGACGCTTTGTCCTCCTTCTGCCCGCTATACATATCAGACACTTTGCCCGCCTTCTGCCCGCTATGCATATCAGCCGCTTTACCCACCTTCTGCCCGTTATGCATATCAGACACCTTGTCCACCTTCCGTCTGCTATGCATATCAGACACCTTGTCCACCTTCCGTCTGCTATGCATATCAGACACCCTGTCCGCAGCCGCCGCAGCTCTGACAACCTCCGCCGCAACCACCCGCGCTCATATA
The DNA here is from genome assembly GCF_047017445.1 of Marvinbryantia sp. Taxonomy (NCBI): domain Bacteria; kingdom Bacillati; phylum Bacillota; class Clostridia; order Lachnospirales; family Lachnospiraceae; genus Marvinbryantia; species Marvinbryantia sp. Next base: position 48,024 of record NZ_JBKXTT010000002.1, read on the forward strand.
ATCATATTCCATCTGCGAAATATCCACCAACGGCATCAGCAGGCAGATCGCCTGCGCCGAGATACCCTCTCCGCTTCCGGTAAAGCCCAGGCCTTCCTCCGTCGTTGCCTTGATATTCACCTGACTCTCCTCGATACCCAGCGCATCCGCAACGTTCTTTACCATCTGCGGCATGTAGGAGAGCAGCTTCGGACGCTGCGCGATAATGGTCGCGTCAATATTTTCAATTACATAATTATGCTCCTCAAGAAGATCTCCCACATGCTTCAGAAGCAGAATGCTGGAGATCCCCTCATATTTCGGATCGGTATCCGGAAAATGCTTGCCGATGTCCCCAAGCGCAGCCGCTCCAAGCAGCGCATCCATAATTGCATGAACCGCAACATCCGCATCCGAATGCCCAAGCAACCCCTTCTCATATGGTATTTCCACTCCGCACAAAATCAGTTTCCTGCCTTCCATCAGCCGATGCACATCATATCCCATTCCAACTCTCATATCCGCCGCTCCTTTTCTTCTTTATCGTGACCCCCGCCTCCGCAATCTCCATAATACGTCCCGGAAGCAATTCCGAAGCCGGGTGCTGTTTTCCCTTCCACATTACCACAAAATAAAAAACACCGCAAGGCTATCCCTACGGTGCTTCTCATGTTTTCCTGTTCGCAGATCTTGCAGAAACAATTAAGCCTCTGTCTCTTCCTCTGCCGGAGCTTCGGTTGTCTCAGCTTCTGCCGGAGCGTCTGTCTCGTCTTCTGCCGGAGCTTCCGTTGTCTCAGCTTCTGCCGGAGCATCTGTGGTTGCTTCTGTGGTTGCTTCTGTGGTTGCTTCTGTAGTTGCTGCCGGAGCTTCTGTCTCAGCATCTTTGCTGCCGCATCCAACTGCTACCATACCTACTACTGCTGCTACTGCTAATAATGTAACTACATTTCTCTTCTTCATTTCAAAATCCTCCTCAAAATTCAATGCATCCAAAAACTGCATACCTCTTTATTACGTATGATATTCTAGCATATATTCTTGAAAAAACAATATTCAGAATCATAAGATTTTGTGAAGATTTCGTGAAAAATTATGCAAAAAGTATAAATTAGCAATCGCGTTCTCTATATTTACAAACAATACCGCGCTATCAGCGCTGCAATTTCAGCATTTTTCGGGATGTTTTCTACTCATCTCAACGCAAATGCCATCAGATCAATCTGCCCCGCTCCGTGATAATGAAAATACAGCGGCTGTATTCCCTCCACCGGCGTCAGCTCTGCTCGCAGCACTGTCCATTTTTTTGTGGAAAGGCGGACGGGGATCCGTGCAATCGCTTGTTTTCCCTGTTCATCTGTACTCACGATCAGGCTGCCCCCTGCTTTTCCGCGCACCTTTACGGCAATGCCCTTCGGATTTTGAAGATCGAAATATTTAAAACCTGCCGCCGCCCCGTCCCGCATATTAGCGATGTACTGGCGCGCCGTCCGGTCTCCATCTTTTTTGTCCTGTGTAAACCAGGGATATGCCTCATAAACTTTTCGGGTATTCCTGATGTCATATCGCCCGACTCCCTCTTTTCCACGAAGATTACAGGCAATACGCGCCTCGTAGACGCCCCTTCCTCTGAGCGGTCCGCCGTTTAAACCGCAGCTTGTCATCTCCGCCTGCGCAAAGCTTCCGTCCGCTCTGCGCTTTAGTTTTTCCGCGCAGGTCTGCCGCGCGTAGGAATTGCGGTGCGTATGCCGATGATAGAAAATATAATACTGTCCGTTCAGATACAGCATCCCGCCGTGATTATTGCCGGTAAAATTGCGCGCATGTTTTTCGTCCGCGATGCCGTCCAGAAAAACGTCGCCGTTGCTGATCAGCGTTCCGCCGAAGGAAAATCTCCGGTCAGGATAATCGCTTACCGCATAGCAAAGCTCGTGATTATGCCTGGATGAATACACAAAATAATATTTTCCCTCATATTTACGGATAGAGCTCGCCTCAAAAAATTCGTGGTCTGCAAACGAACCCGGTCCCTGCTTGGGAAACAGCAGCTTCTGCGGCGTTTTGATCGTCGTCATATCCGGTTCCAGCTCCAGCACATAGCCGCCGTCAAATTTCAGAGCGCAAAATCCCGTGACCGCCGCCGGAACAGGCGTATAAAATCCGGAATACAGATATACGCTTCCATCGTCGTCAACCAGCACGCCGGGGTCGAACGGGAAGGAATCGCCCTTTTTTCTGCCCCAGATCGTTCCGTCCGGATAGTGAATATGCCCGTAAAATGCATACGGTCCCGCCGGATGATCCGCCACCGCCACGCCCATCATTCCCATAAAATCAAAGGCGTAATAGAGATAAAATCTGCCGTCCGCGCCCCTCGCCACGTCCGGCGCAAAAAGGAGCCGCAGTCCGGAACGGTTCTTCGGATCCTGGCTTTTCCGGTAAATCACGCCCTCATATCTCCAGTTGCCCAGATCATCCGCCGGAGCCGACCAGCACACATAATCATTCATGCAGAACATCGGTCCGTCAAAGCGGTCGTGCGAGCCGTAGACATACACACGCCCGTCAAACAAGTATGGTTCCCCGTCCGGGATGTATTCATATCCTGGAAGATAGGGGTTAAATGCCTGCGTCATACAATTCTCCTTTCTCATCCGAAAACAAAAACTCTGGCATTTACCAGAGTTTTCAGTAGCGGAAGGGAGATTTGAACTCTCGACACCACGGGTATGAACCGTGTGCTCTAGCCAACTGAGCTATTCCGCCATATTTAATTATATGTGGCATCACCTTTCCGATGGTGTACACATAAAAAGTGGGACCTATAGGGCTCGAACCTATGACCCTCTGCTTGTAAGGCAGATGCTCTCCCAGCTGAGCTAAGATCCCACAGGAAGCGGACAAAACCTGTCCACTTCCATAGTATACTATCTGACCGCGCTTTCGTCAAGTATTTTTTACAAAAGATGCGCTCTTATTTTTTACAAAAGATGCGCTCTTAATTCCTCGCCGCTCTTCGGGGAGAGATACGCCGGTGCGATGTCAAACACCGTCTTGCATCCACATGCGCCCTCATCCGCCAGACGCTTTGCCGCGCGCGCATACGCCACCAGCACGCTGGAGGTAAATTCCGGATTAGAATCCAGTTTCAGACGGTACTCAATGATATGCTTGTTGGTTCCGTCGCCGGTTGCTCCGCTGCGGATGACAAAACCGCCGTGCGGGATCCCCTTATGATTTTTATCAAGCTCCTCCTGGCTGATAAACGTCACCGTTGTATCATAATCTGCAAAATAATTCGGCATATTTTTGATCTCCGACTCGATGCGCGCCAGATCCGCGCCCTCCTCGGCAACTACAAAGCACTCTCTGGTGTGCTTCTGTCTGGTCGTCAGATCCGGATTTTCTCCGTTTCGCACTGCTTCCACTGCGCTTTCCACCGGAACCGTGTACTGTCTTGCATCCAGCACACCCTCCACTCTGCGGATGGCGTCGGAATGCCCCTGACTGACGCCTCTTCCCCAGAAGGTATAATCCTTTCCGTCCGGCAGGATCGCATTGCCGTACAGACGATTAAGGGAAAACAGTCCCGGATCCCAGCCAACGGAAATAATGCCGACATGACCGCTCTCTTTCGCCGCTGCATCCACATTTGCAAAATGCTCCGGGATTCTTGCGTGCGTATCAAAGCTGTCGATGACGTTGAACAGCTTTGCGATCTCCGGCGTCTGCTTCGGAAGATCCGTCGCGCTGCCGCCGCAGATGATGCAAACATCGATGTCATCCTTCTTCGACGCCAGTTCGTCATAAGCATAGACCTTTGCGCCCTCCGTAGAAATCTTCACCGAAGCCGGGTCACGGCGTGTGAACACGCCCGCCAGCTCGCAGTCCTCGTTCTGTTTGATAGCGGCTTCCACGCCGCGTCCGATATTGCCGTAGCCTACAATTCCAATTCTGATCTTGTTCATATCCTTAAATCTCCTTTTTTCCAGCCGGAAACTATGTATCCGGCTTTTCATCCTTATCCCACGATAGTTTAACACGTTCCCGGCGCTGCGTCAAATTCATATAACTATATGCTGCAATGCATATTTTGCATATACCTTAATATGCCCGCGTCTCCCGGATACTCTCCAGATCCATCGTGGTGTCGAAGTACGCCTCTTCCATATACTGGATCTTGTCCACATGCTTTCCCGCCGCCAGGGAATTGATGATTTCCTGCAGCTTCGGTCCGTGCAGCGGATTGCACTCAAACACCGCGTTGATGTCGCCTGCTATCATCGCGTCAAAGGCTGCTTTCACCGCGTCAAAGGAGAGGATGATGATGTCTCCGTCCGGTCCGCAGGTTCTGCCTGCCTCCTTGATCGCGTCGACCGCGCCGAACGCCATGTTGTCGTTTTCACAGACTACCACATCGATATCCGCATATTTTTCGAGCAGCGTCTCCATGACCTCCTGCCCCTTCGCCTGTGTGAAATCGCCGTCCAGCATCTCCAGCATTTCCCAGTTATCGTGCCGTCTGAGAACCTTGTCAAAGCCATTTGTGCGTCCAATCTGCGCCGTCGCTCCCGTAGTTCCCTGTATCGTGACAATCCGTATCTTTTCCTCAGCTCTTCCTTCTTTCTCCAGATAAGCCTCCAGCCACAGCCCGGCATCCTCGCCCTCTTTTTCCGCGTTGGTTCCGAGCCAGCAAGTGTAGAGTTCCTCGTCCACATCCGCCATACGGTCATCCATAATCACCGGTATTCCGGCATCCTTCGCCTCCTGCAGAACCGCTTCCCATCCAGTCTCCACGATCGGTGCAAGTACAATATAATCCACTTCCTGCAGAATAAAGCTACGCAGCGCCTTAATCTGGTTTTCCTGCTTTTGCTGCGCATCCTCAAAAATCAGATAAAACCCGTTTTCTTCTGTCAGCGCCTCCTTCACGGACTGCGTATGAGCATTGCGCCAGTCCGATTCCGAACCCACCTGTGAAAACCCTACTACAATCAGATTTTCGTCAACCTCCGTAATCTCCTGCATTCCCGTATACTGCTGTTTTTGCTGCATATTCCCCGCCGCGCATCCTCCGCACAGCAGCAATGCCGCTCCTGCCACGATTCCTCTTTTCATCCGCATCCTTTTCCTAAAATCCTTCCTGTTTCGCATTTTCTCCATCATAACATATCCCGATAAGGGTGTCAAAAAATCATATTTCCAGACTTACAGGCAGTTTACGAAAAAGTTACTGTTCACATCGTTCACAGTAACATTCGCAAATCCATTTAAAATTCGCTCCGCGAATGGGATTTGCTCACACCTGTATCACTTTCTTACCTTCAAAAAGAGGAACCGCTAACCGCGGTTCCTCGCCCAAAAATTTTCATATGTTATTTCTTGCTGTCCTTAATTTTCGCAAAAACACTCTGCAAAATGATAAAGAAGCAAAGCAGGATTGCCGTAATAATATTCGACCACGAGCTAATCAGCTTACCGTTCGTCTTAACCAGCGACGAAATGGTACCGTTAATCAGCACACCCACAAGAGAACCGAACACGTTTCCGACACCGCCCGTCAGCAGCGTACCGCCGATAACCGCCGAGGAAATCGCGCTCATCTCCAGACCCTGCGCCTGCTGCGTAGTACCGGCCATCGTATTCAGACAATAGCAGATTCCGCCAATCGAAGTGAGGAAGCTGGAAAGAACATATGCCTTCAGCTTTGTTTTCTTTACGTTCAGTCCCATCAGTGTAGCGGACTGCTGGTTGCCGCCGATTGCATAGATGCTGCGTCCGAACTTTGTATATTTCAGCATCAGGTAAACAAGTACCACCACAATCAGTGCAACGATAACCGTTACACGCAGATACGGCATCTGCATGATACCCTTCTTATTCTCATAGCCGCCAAACGGAAGCTCAATCTTCAGACTTGACAGCGTGGTAAAAATCTTATCCGAAACAATACTTACCTGGTTTCTGCAGATTACTGCCGTCATACCTCTGGCAAAGAACATACCCGCCATCGTAACGATGAACGGCTGGATATCCAGATAAGCGATACAGAAGCCCTGTACCAGACCGAAAACCAGACCGATTGCCAGAACAAGCAGCATCAGCGCCGGGCTGCTCCAGCCCCACTGCTCAATGCCGACCGCCAGAATCATACAGTCCATCGCAACCAGAGAACCAACCGAGATATCAATACCTCCCGTCAGCATGACGCAGGTCATACCACTGGCGACGCAGATAAGTCCGGCATTGTTAATCAGAATATTGAGGAACGTCTGCAAATGGGTAAATCCCTTGGACGCATAAACGATACAGCCCGCTGCGTACATCACTATAAACAGCACAACGGTAATCAGCAGCAACAGACTATTGCTGTTTATCTTTTTCTTCATGCCTGTGTCGCCCCCTTTGCCATTTCTCTCTTTTTGCCCAGTCTCTTAAAGAAATCCTTTGCCGGTTCCGACTGGATAACAACGATCAGAATTACGACGATTGCCTTAAATACCGGGGACTGCGCCGTGGATACGCCGAGCGCCAGCAGCGTCGTATCAATTGCCTGAATCGTGTAGGCACCGATCAGAGAGCCCGCCAGGTTAAATTTACCGCCGCCAAGGCTGTTGCCGCCGAGTGCAACTGCCAGAATCGCATCCAACTCCATATTCAGACCGATGTTATTTGTATCGGCGGAATAAATGCGGGAGGTTGCCACCATACCTGCCAGACCTGCACAGAGACCGCAGATAACATAACAGAGAAGAATAATCTTTGCAGAATTAAATCCGGCGATACGGGAAGCCTTCTTATTGATGCCGACGCTCTGGATATACGTGCCAAGCGCTGTAAATTTCAGTACCAGCGCCGCGACCAGAATACATGCCGCCGCAATAATAATCGGGGTTGGCATAAATCCCACGTAACCGCCGATTCTCTGGAAGGACGGCACACGCACATACACAATCTGGCTGTTACACAGAAGCAGACCGATGGCTCGCCCTGCCGACCATAGTATCAGCGTCGCCACCATAGGCTGGATATTCATATAGGCAACCAGAAATCCGTTAAACAGACCGCAGACACAGGCAGTTAAAAGACCTGCACCAATACCGACAATCAGCGGAACCGCATAATTGGAAACATTGGTATTTCCGTATCCTGCCAGCAGCATACAGCACATACCGCCGTACAGACTCATAACGGAACCTACCGAAATATCTGTTCCTGCAGAAGAAGATACTACCAGCGTCATACCGATTGCCAGGATCGCCGCTTCCGTTCCGCGGTTCAGGATATCGATCAGACGGCCGTACAGCACTCCGTTTTTAATGGTAATCGTAAAGAAATTAAGCGGCGGGTTTCCACATGCCACATCGTAGACCACGTTAATCAGCATAACGAGAATCATACTGAAAATCGGAAGAAACAGACGCTTCTGCGTTATCTTTTTCAAACTACTCATTACTGTCACCTCCTGCAATCGCTTTCATGACATTCATCTGGTTCATATCCCTTTCCTCAATCTCTCCTACCTTGACGCCATCGCGCAGAACCGCCATACGGTTGCAGGTACGGAGCATTTCTTCAATTTCCGATGAGATGAAAATCAGGCTCTTTCCTTCGTCCGCCAGCTTCAGAACCAGCTTCTGGATTTCCGTCTTTGTTCCGATATCAATACCGCGGGTAGGTTCGTCCAGAATAAGGAAATCCGGATCCGTCGCCAGCCAGCGCGCCAGAATTACCTTCTGCTGATTACCGCCGGAGAGCTGCTTGATCAGCGTTTCACGGCTTGCTGTCTTAATCTGCAGCAGATCGATATACTTATCCGCAATTTCAATCTGCTTCGCCATCGGAATGCGCTTCATGATGCCCGCCTTCGCCTGGAGCGCCAGAATGATATTTTCACGCACAGACAAATCTCCGATAATGCCCTCCGCTTTTCTGTCATCCGGGAGAAGTCCCATGCCCAGATTCATGGCGTCAATTGGATTTTTAATCTTTACTTCTTTTCCATTTACCTTCAGCGTACCGGTCTGGTTTCTGTCCGCGCCGTAGATAACGCGCGCCAGTTCGCTGCGCCCGGAGCCCAGAAGACCAGTCAGACCGATAACCTCTCCTTTATGGATATCCAGGTCAAACGGTTTAATCGTTCCGGCATGGCTCATTCCCCTCGCCTCGATTACCAGAGGTTCTTTATGTTTGTCGCCGCTTCCCTCTTTCTTAATGGAGGCAAGGTCATCAAAGTCTTTACCCATCATCGCCGCTACCAGCTTTACACGCGGCAGATCTGCAATGTCATACTCACCGACAAGCTGTCCGTTTCTGAGCACCGTGATTGCGTCGCACACTGCATACACCTGCTCGAGGAAATGGGTAACGAAGATGATGCCCACCCCTTTTGCTTTCAGACGGCGCATCATCACAAACAGCTTTTCCACTTCACGGTCATCAAGAGAAGAAGTCGGCTCATCCAGGATCAGCACCTTGCTGTCCATATCCACCGCACGCGCGATTGCGATCATCTGCTGCAGCGCCAGTGAATAATCTTCCAGATTTCTCGTCACATCAACGTCAAGCTCCAGCTCTTTCATGAGCTCTTCCGCCTGCTTGTTCATTGCCTTTCTGTTTACCGTACCGATTTTTGTCAGCGGCTCTCTGCCGATATAAAGATTTTCCGCAACAGAAAGGTTCGGACACAGGTTTACTTCCTGGTACACGGTCGCGATTCCTTTATTCTGTGCATCCATCGTGTCCTTATTTACAATCGGCTTATCAAAACCGTCCAGATAAATCTCTCCGGCTTCAAATTTATTTACACCGGTCAGACACTTGATAAGCGTCGATTTGCCGGCTCCGTTTTCACCCATCAGTGCACGTATTTCGCCTTTCCTCAAAGTAAGGCAGGCGTGGTCAAGCGCTTTTACGCCAGGGAATGTCATGCAGATTCCCTGCATTTTTAATACTACACCAGCTTCCAACACACTTCCTCCTTCCTACACCATAAAAAAGAGGGGAGGTACCCATTTACTGGGATGCTCTCCCCTCCCGTTTCTTTCACTTAATCTGAATCAGTCAGCAGAAATTAGTATGCACGACCTGCCAGGATCTCTTCTGTCATCGTTGTTGCGAATTCGCTCTCGATACCCGGTGCACAGAAAGCTTCATCTGTGATAAGTGTGGTTGCTTCGAACTCTTCGCCAGCTTCCATCTGCTCGATAACGCCCTTAACTGTTTCAGCCTGAATCGGGTTGCACTCTACGTCAAGGTTGATCTTGCCGTCCAGTGTGTACTGAAGTCCGTCATGTGTAGCATCGTAGGAGATAAGGATAACATCGCCGCCAACACCATATGTAATACCTGCAGCATCCATTGCATCCATTGCGCCGTATGCTTCGTTATCATTCTGGCAAACAACTACGTTGAACTGTCCTTCATAGGTCTTGATGAAGGATTCCATAACAGCCTGTCCGCCGTCCTGTGTGAAATCACCGGACTGAGAATCCAGCAGCTCCCACTCGGAATGCTCTGCCATAACCTCTGCGAAACCATCTGTACGTCCGATCGCTGCGGATGCGCCTACAGAACCTTCAATCTGAAGAATCTTTGCTTCTGCGCCGTCAAGCTGTTCTGCCAGCCAGTTTCCTGCTGTAACGCCCTCATCATACGGAGCGGTTCCAACCCATGCGTCATACATGGAAGCGTCTGCTTCGATCTCACGGTCAGCGATGATAACCGGGATACCTGCATCCTGTGCTTCCTGAAGTACCGTATCCCATCCTGCGGACTGGATCGGAGCGATAACGATGTAGTCCATTCCCTGTGTGATGAAGTTACGAACTGCTTCCAGCTGCTTTGCGTTGTCATTGTCGCAGTCAATCAGAGACAGCTCATATCCGTTTTCCTCTGAGAAAACATCCTCATAATTCTTGGTGTTTGCTGTACGCCAGTCAGACTCATGTCCTACCTGTGCGTAACCGATCGTAATCAGGTCGCCCTCTGCGGATACACCAACTGCCATAGAAGCAACAACTGCTGTGCAAGCTAACATACCTAAAACCTTTTTGTTCATTTGAAAAATCCTCCTGTTCTTTTTTTTCGTTCTCCAGCCCTTCCGGCTATGATAGTAGTTTACACCGTCCGGCTAAAAAAAGAAACAGAAGGATTTTCTAAATTCGTACAATATTTTTTGGTGATTTTGTATGTTTTTTCTTCCAAAGTTGGTTTTTTTTAGATAAAAGTTAGTTTTTTATAGCGGGAAGCTCCACGCGCACCTCGGTTCCTTCCATAAAAGTGCTGGAAATCCAGATGCCGTATTGTGCACCATAGTTGAGCTTGATGCGCTGGACCACGTTGAACAGCCCGAAGCCGGAGGGATCGCCGTTGTCCGCCTCGTTTTTGTTCATCTCGCGCTGCACCTGCGCCAGGCGCTCGCCCGTCATCCCCTGCCCATTGTCCTGCACGAGAAACACCATCCTGCCGGATTCCAGATAGCCGGTCACCAGGATGCGTCCCTTGCCGCGTTTGTTTTTGATGCCGTGATAGAGCGCGTTTTCCACAAGCGGCTGCAGCGTCAGCTTTAAAATCTGATAATGGTACATTTCCTCCGGAATATCGATCTCGTAGTCCAGAATATCCTGATAGCGGAACTGCTGGATCTTCAGATAGCTGCGGATGTGCGACTCCTCTTCCTGCACCGTGATGTAGTCGCGCCCCTTGCTCAAAGTCGTGCGGAAGAAATCGGAGAGCGCCGTCACCATCATGACCACCTGCTCCGTCTGGTTCGCCTCCGCCAGCCAGACGATCGTATCCAGCGTATTGTAGAGAAAATGCGGATTGATCTGCGCCTGCAGAAGCTTCAACTCCATTGATCGCAGATTAAGCTGCTCCACGCGGATGTCCTCGACCAGATTGCCGATGCGCTCGACCATCTGATTGAAGCCCTCGCCCAGCTCCGCCAGCTCCTCATCACTCTCTTCAAGCTCGGCGCGCACGGTAAAGTCCCCGCGCCCCGCCTTTCTTGTCACCGTACGGAGCTGCTGGATGCCATTCGTGAGGTGATGGGTGATCTTACCGCCCAGAAACAGTGCGCCAATAAGCACCGCCGCGCTGATGACAATGCTGATCTTCACCGCCCGCGACACATCCGCGCGCACGCCCTCGCGCAGCGCCTCCAGGTTCGTCGCCTCATAGTAGATGTACTCCTGCACCTGCTCCTGGATAAGCTGCGTGAGAATGCGGATATCCAGATCCAGACGCTCCATATTTTTATCGTACATGCCACTGATCTGCGCGTCCCGCTTGATCTCCACTACCCGGTCCTCCAGGGTGTCCAGCGACTTCACGAGCCTGGCGAGCTGATTTCTGGCATAGTCGCCATCCGCCTTTTCCGCCAGATCCTGAAATGCCTCCCGCGCCTGTGTGATCAGTCGGTTCGGAAGCTCCGTATCCACCAGCTCCGCCGCGCGCTCGGAATTCGCCACGATAACATACATCGTGTAGTCCACATCCTCCTTAAAGCTGATGTTGTACACATTTGCCTGTGTGATGTTCGCTACGATCGCATCGTAGCGGTCCGAAAAGCGCAGCACAAGAGACAGCAAATACACTGCCACGATCGTCAGCGGCACAAAGCAGACCGCCAGCAGCACATTGATACGTTTGTTGAGTGAAGAGCCTTTGTGCATCATAATTCCTACTCTTTTCTGCGGTTTTTATAGTCCTTCGGGCTGCAGCCCACGATTTTCTTGAAAATGTAACTGAAATAATGAGAGTCCTTGTAGCCCACCTCGTAGCCAATCTCCGCTGTGCGCATACTGGAGCACATCAGCAGCTCCTTCGCCTTGTCCAGACGCACCTGCGTCAGATATTCCACAAAGGTCTGCCCCATCTCCGCGCTGAAGATCGCACTGAAGTAGCTGGGGCTGATATTCACCTGGGACGCCACCGTGTTGAGGGACATATCCTCCCGCTGATAATTTTCCTGGATGAATTTGCGCGCCTCCTCCAGCACTGCACTGTATTTTTTCATGGAATGATGGTCGCGCAGCTTTAAGGTTTCCACAAATAAACGGCTCACCTGCTCGCGCATACTCTCCGGCGAGGTTGCCATCGCCACGATCTCATTGATGTCCCGGCAGCTTTCCGGCATATCGTCCGTGCTGATCTTCAGCCCTGCCAGAAAGTCCGTTGTCATAAAATAAAGATCCATCACCACGTACTGACGGTAAAGCATCGACTGATAATTCTGCTCGCCGATGTCCAGGAAGTACTCGTCCAGGAAGTTGTCGACCTCCTCCAGTGTGCCGCTGCGCAGGAATTTATCGACCAGCTCCCGCTCTTTTTTCTTTGAGCGGATATTGCTGACGTCGATCCGGTTTTCCTCCCCGCTGTGCAGGCGGACGACGTCGGTGGAGTATAATATCTGGTTCGGCTCTGTGAAAAAGCGGCTGGCAAACGCCTTTCCTGCCTCCCGGTACGAGAGCGGAATATCGCCGAGACGCCGCACCACCGTGCCGATACCGCCAAAATATTCCAGATCCGGATAGCCGTCCACCAGCTCCGTCAGCTCTCTTCTGCACGTTTCCAGGCACTCCTGGGCTTCCTCCTCCGACTGTGCCTTGATGAGGAATACCCAGCCCTCCGAGCTTCGCTCAAAGGTAAGCACATTCTCCCATCCGGCGCTCATCTCCAGAATCTTATCCGAGACCTCGATGGTATCCTTCGAGCAGCCGGTGGAGTCCCCGCCCTGCATGATCTTAAAGAGAAATACCAGATAGGCGGATGCCGTGAAATCCATCCCGACCTTCTGACCGCCTTCCAGAAGCTCCGCCGTCGTCAGCTTGTTCGCTACCAGCGCGTTCCAGAGCTTTTGCTGCTCCAGATGGACGTTTTCTTCCATCTCCTTTTTGTAGCGCTCCATCATGCGCTCGTACTCGCGCTCTTTTTCAATAAGCGCGCCGACCTCCTTCACCGCCTCCAGAAGCTTTGCGGAGCTGATCGGCTTTAAAAGATACTGCGTGACGCCGATGTTGATCGCCTGCTTGGCATAGTCAAATTCATTGTAGCCGCTGAGGATCAGGATCTTGATCTGCGGCAGTTCCTTTTTGACGATGCGGCTCAGCTCCAGACCGTCCATAAACGGCATTTTAATATCGGTGATCAGAATATCCGGCTTTTCCTTCTTTATAAGCGGATAGGCCAGCTCTCCGTCGCTGGCCTCTCCTACAAATTCGAATCCTTCTTTTTCCCACGGAATGTTATTTTTAATACCATTCCGCATAACTACCTCGTCTTCTACCAAAAATACTTTTAACATCTGTTATTTTCCCTGTCCGTAATACGCGTTTGCCCCATGCTTTCTGTAGTAATGCTTGTCCTGCAGATCCTGCGGAGCCGGCTGTACCTGCGGATTGATCATCTCGCAGCGCGCCGCCATCTTTGCCACTTCCTCCAGAACTACGGCATTGTGCACCGCCTCGTGCCCATCCTTGCCCCAGGTAAACGGTCCGTGATTTTTGCAGAGTACCGCCGGAACCGCTTCGTAATCCTTATCTTTGAAGAAATCCACGATCAGCAGACCGGTATTTTTTTCATACTGCTTAAATTCATCCCCGGTAAGGCAGCGCGCGCACGGCACCTCTCCGTAAATGTAATCCGCGTGCGTCGTGCCGTAGCACGGAATGCTCCGTCCTGCCTGCGCCCAACTCGTCGCCCATGCGGAGTGCGTATGTACCACGCCGCCGATCTTATCAAACGCCTTGTAAAGCTCCAGGTGCGTCGGTGTGTCGGAGGAGGGATTATATTTTCCCTCCACCTTATTTCCGTTTAAATCCATCAGAACCATATCATCCGGCGTCAGCTTGTCATAATCCACGCCGCTCGGCTTGATCGCGAAAATCCCCATCTCGCGGTCGATCTCGCTGACATTTCCCCAGGTAAAGGTCACCAGTCCATATTTCGGAAGCAGCATATTTGCTTCGTATACCCGTTTTTTCAGATCCTCTAACATTTTTCCACCTCGTCTGAATTTTTATACCGTCTCCACTGCCGCGCGCTCTACTGCCATCGCTTTGGTGTAGTTTTCAATAAACTTGTTGAAGCCTTCCACATCCGCCGGATCCGGGCTCAATGTCTCGCCCTTCTGCCCCGCGAATACCTTGTTGTTCAGGTATGCATCCAGGGTCTCGCCCTCTTCTTTGTTCTTCATGTAGGCAGCCAGAAGCGCGATACCCCATGCGCCGCCCTCGCCTGCCGTCTCCATGCAGGTAACCGGAACGTTTGCCGCAGCCGCCATGATGCTCTGGCCGACGCCCTTTGTCTTGAACAGACCGCCGTGTCCCATCAGCTCATCCAGCGCAACATGCTCCTGCTCAAAGAGGATATCCATACCGATTTTCAGCGCTGCCAGCGAGCTGTACAGATGGGTGCGCATAAAGTTCGCCAGATTAAATTTCGCATCCGGCGTGCGCACAAACAGCGGACGTCCCTCGTCGAAGCCCGTCACCGGCTCGCCGGAGAAGTAGCACCAGGACAGCAGGCCGCCGCAGTCCTTGTCGCCCTCCATCGCCTTGTTGTACAGCGTGCCGAATAATTTATTCATGTCGACCTCCATACCGCAGGTTTCCATAAACTCGCGGAAGAGCCCTACCCATGCGTTCAGATCGGAAGTGCAGTTGTTGCAGTGTACCATCGCCACCAGGCTGCCGTCCGGCGTGGTGACAAGGTCAAGCTCCGGATACGCTTTGGAAAGCTCCTTCTCCAGAACGACCATCGCGAAAACAGAGGTTCCTGCGGAAACATTTCCGGTGCGCTGCTTTACGCTGTTGGTCGCCGCCATGCCGGTGCCCGCGTCGCCCTCTGCCGGGCACACCGGAATGCCTGCCTGCAGCTTTCCGCTCACGTCCAGACGCTTTGCGCCTTCCCCGGTCAGCACGCCTGCGTTTTCACCGGCAACCAAAACCTTCGGCAGAATATCGCGCAGCTTCCACGGGAAGTTTTTCTCCGCCACCAGCGCGTCGAATTTCTGCACCATCGTCTCGTCGTAATCCTTCGTCTTCGGGTCGATCGGGAACATACCGGAAGCATCGCCCACGCCGAGCACCTTTTCGCCGGTCATCTGCCAGTGAATGTAGCCCGCCAGCGTGGTAAGATATGTGATGTCCTTTACATGCTCCTCACCGTTTAAGATCGCCTGATAGAGATGCGCAATGCTCCATCTCTGCGGGATGTTGTAGTTGAACAGGTCAAACAGCTTTCCTGCCGCCTCGCCCGTCATGGTATTTCTCCAGGTGCGGAACGGCACCAGCAGCTCGTCCTTCTCATTGAACGCCATATAGCCGTGCATCATCGCAGAAAAGCCGATCGCGCCGATATTAGTCAGCTCCAGGTCATACTGCTTCTTTACATCCGCCGCCATGTCTGCGTAGGCGTCCTGCAGACCTGTCCAGATGTCATCCAGCGTGTAGGTCCAGATATTGTTTTCCAGACGGTTCTCCCACTCGTGGCTGCCTGACGCGATCGGGTTGCTCTCAGAGTCGATCAGCACCGCCTTGATCCTGGTGGAGCCGAATTCGATACCGAGCGCTGTCTTTGCGTTTTGTATATCTTCTTTAATCAGATTGATATCTCTGCTCATGTTCGTTTCCTCCTATCTGTACACGATGCTGCCAAGCTGCAGATCGCGCTTGAAGTTGCGGATGGTGGTATCCTTGTCGATGTAAACCGCCTCGATGCCCATCGCGTTTGCCCAGTCGCCCATCTGCTCCGCCGTAAGATCGTAGCTGAATGCGGTGTGATGCGCGCCGCCTGCAAGGATCCATGCCTCTGCGCCGGTCTTTAAGTTCGGCTGCGGCGTCCAGAATGCGGTTGCAACCGGAAGCTTCGGCATCGGCTTTTCCACCTTCTTGCACTCTACTTCATTGATGATCAGACGGAAGCGGTTGCCGAGATCAATGAGTGATGTTGCGATCGCCGGACCGGTCTTGGAGGTATATACAAGACGCGCCGGATCTTCGCGGTCGCCCATGGAAAGCGGGCACACCTTAATGCCGATCGGACCGTCTGCAACAGACGGGCAAACCTCCAGCATATGCGCCTGCAGGATGCCCTCCTTGCCCGGCACCAGATTGTATGTATAGTCTTCCATGAAGGAGGTACCCTTCGGATTCTTCACGCCCGCCGTCATGATCTTCATCAGGCGAACCATTGCCGCGGTCTTCCAGTCGCCCTCGCCGCCAAAACCATAGCCTTTTTCCATCAAACGCTGGATAGCAAGTCCCGGAAGCTGCTTCAGCGCGCCAAGATCGCCAAAATGCGTAACGATCGCCTGATAGTTTTTCTCCTCCAGGAATTTTTCAAAACCGATCTCGATGCCTGCCTGCACCGCTACATGCTCCCGGAATTCCTTCGGATCTCTGCCCTCCAGGATGATGTCGTATTTGCTGTAGTATTCCTCAACCAGCGCGTCGATCTCGTTCTGCGGTACCGCCGCCACATACTCTGCGATCTCGTTCACCGGATAAGCGTCGATCTCCCAGCCAAATTTAATCTGCGCCTCTACCTTATCGCCCTCCGTCACGGCAACATTTCTCATATTGTCTGCGATACGGCACACGCGGATGTGGCTGCTCTCCATGATACCGATCGCCGTCAGCATCCAGGACGCGATCTGCTCCTGCACGTCGCGGTCCTCCCAGTAGCCCATGATCACCTTGCGCTCGATTCCCATGCGGGATACGATGTGACCGTACTCGCGGTCGCCGTGCGCCGACTGGTTCTCGTTCATGAAATCCATGTCGATCGTGTCGTACGGGATCTCACGATTGAACTGCGTGTGGAAATGCATGAGCGGTTTGCGGAACTCCTGCAGTCCCAGGATCCAGGACTTCGCCGGGGAGAACGTGTGCATCCAGGTGATAACGCCCGCGCAGCTCTCATCCGCATTCGCCTCGTTGAACGTCTTGCGGATCAGCTCGTTGGTGATCAGCGTCGGCTTCCAGACGATCTCATACGGAAGCACCCCCGATTTATTTAATGCATCTACGATAATTCTGGAATGCTCCGCCACATGTGCAAGGCACTCATCACCATAAAGATCCTGTGAACCTGTACAAAACCAAAACTTGTAATCCTTTGCCGCTTTCATTTTAACCCTCCTGTAAGCATAATTTGATATCATCCAGTATACACCAAAAGGAGTGCAAAGGACAAGTTGTGTTTTATAGATTTTTGTTGAATATTTTTGTATTTATAAAACCACGCACCAGTTTTCTGCATATGATCCCTCCTCCTGTACTGTCCACATACCTTGTAACAGGTTTGTTACTGATAGATTAACATGTAAAAATGCTTTTCGCAAGACAATCAAAAAATCCTCCGGATAGCCGTCCGGGGGATTTTCGTCTGTCACTCTGCATGGAGTAACGCTTTATCTTTTTGCCTGCTGGCATTATAGCATATACCGTTTTAAAATGCAATATTCCTCAAATATCTTTTTTCACATTTTCAGTCCCAAAATGTTACTGCTTATTCAATTGTCACACTGCTTCCGGTACCTTCCGCACCGCGTTTCTTGGTAATGATAATCTTTTTGTCGATCCGTTCTTTTAGTTCTGCCACATGGGAAATAATTCCTACCATACGATTTCCTTCCGAAAGCTCTCCAAGCGCTTTCATCGCCTGATCCAGAGCCTCCTCGTCCAAGGAACCGAACCCTTCATCCACGAACATGGAATCCAGCCGGATCCCTCCTGCGTGAGACTGGATTTCATCGGACAACCCCAGCGCCAGTGACAGAGATGCCTGAAAGGATTCGCCGCCGGAAAGGGTTTTGACGCTTCGCTCCGATCCATTGTAATGATCGATAACATTCAGCTCCAATCCGGCTTTCTCCTTTTTATTTTCGCCATCCTCCTGCCGTTTCAGCTCATACTGTCCGCTGCTCATCGTCATCAGCCGCAGGTTTGCCCTGCGTAAGATCCTGTCCAGATACGCCATCTGCACATAGGTTTCCAGCTCGATCTTTCGTTTGCCTCCGAGAGCTCCGTTTGCCGTATCGGACAGCGATTTTACCCACATGTACTCCTGTTCCACCGCTATCATAGCTTCCTGCCTGCCCTGAACTTCCTGCAAAATTCTCTGATTATTCCGGATTGCAGCATCCTGTGCTGTGCGCTTTTCCGTAAATATCATCTTTTTCTCAAGACGCTGCTGCCTTCTTTCGGAAATCGCCTTCTCATCCAGCCGCTCCGCTGCCTCAAGCTGACCCAAAAGAGTGTTTTCTGCGGCGCGAAGCTGCGTCTCTTTTGTCTTGCCCTCCCGCCAGTTTTCCTCCGCCGCCCCGGCCTCCTCCTCGATCTGTTTTTTCTGTTTTTCCAACGCCGTAATCTGCTGCTCCATCTCCTCTTTCGAACGCCCGTCAAGAGCACAGAGAAGCTCCTCACGCTGCTGCATAAGTTTTACATGATCTGCTTTCAGACCAGCCAGAGTAAGACCGAGCTGCTGGATAGCATCTCCAAGCTCTGCGATTTTCCGCTCTCTGGCAGGAATCTGCTGCTCCAGCTCTTCCTTTTGCTGAAGCTTCCGCTCATTTATACCGATTTCTGCCTCTGTCTCCTGCAAAGCCTCGCCAAGCATCCGGACTGCCTGCATCATCCACTGCGCCTGCTGCTCCTCCGGTTCCGAAGCTGCCATCTGAAACGCATCCTTCCAGGGCATGTCCCTTCGCATAAGACAGCGTACCTGTTTCCGTTTCTCTTCTGCCTTTTTGCTTTTTTGAACCTCCAGGGAACTAAGCAGCTCCTGCAGTCTCTCTCTGCAGCCGGAAAGACGTTTTTCCGATGCCGCTTTTCTTTCTTCCGCCTGCTTGCGAAGCCCGATTTCCTTCTCCGTTTCCCTCTGCTGTCTTTCATTTTCCTGTATCAGGGACGCAAGCCCAAGCAGGGCATTTTCTGTTGTTCCGGCAGAATCTGCCGGCTCCCCGATATGCGTTTCCGCCTGCGTAAAGGCATCCCGGATCTCGTCCAGATGCAGAATCCGTTCTGCCTCTTTACACATCTGCTGCTCAAGCGCCCGGCTTCTGCCTGCCAGATCGTCCGCTTCCCGTCGGATTTCTGTGTTTTCCTTCTCTGCCTGCTCCAGTTCCTTCTTAAGCTTCTGCTCCTGCTTTTTCCACGCTTCCTGATTTCGTCTTCTTTCTTCCGCCTCCTTCAGGTTATTGGAAAGCTGCACTTCATAATTATCCAGCTTCTGTCCGATTCTCTGAAGAAGCCCTTTTTCCGGTACGGCTTCCCCGCTGCTTTCAAAAACAGCAAGCTCTTCCTCAAATCCCGCCTCCTTCGCCGGAAGCTCCAGGGCTGCTTTTTTTAGCTGCGACAGCTTTTCCAGCTTCTGTCCGTCTGCACTTGCCTGCTCTTCCCGTTTTTGCTGAAGCATCTGCCGGAGGTTTTGTATTTCCGCTTCTTCCTGTTCAAGCAGCGCCGTTAATTCCTGCTCTCTGTTTTTTTCCGCATCCGCTTTTTCCTGCGCAAGGACAAGCTTCTGTTCTTCCTGCGTCAGCGCCTCTTTTTTCGCAGCAATTTCTGTGCGAATCTGTTCCAGTGAAATGCGCTCCCAAAAGGCCTTTGCTGCTTCCTGAATTTCTGCCTTTGCATCATCAATCTGCTCCCTTTTATGACCTGCATCACTGCTCAGACGATGGGTTGCTTCCTCCGAAACGGAAAGCACTTTCTTTTTGACCTCCAGCTCTTCCTCCTTCAGTGCTTCCCCCGATAACCGTGCCGGGGATGGATGATGAACGGCTCCGCACACAGGGCATGGTTCTCCTTCCTTCAGATGTTGTGCCAGCACCCCTGCCTGTTCATCTAGAAACTGTTTTTCCAGACCGTGATACTCTGCTCTCAATTTCTCTGTTTTTTGGAATGCCTGTTCATACCGGACCAGCATCTGCTGATATTGTGTTTCCGATTCAGATAGCTTTTTTACTTTCTGCTCCAGTTCCTGCAGCTTTTCCTTTTTTTGTTCAACAGAATCCTGCTCCCTGGAAAGATGCAGCAGCCGGAGATCCGCCCCCTTCACATTCTCCCATTCTTCCTTATGTTTCTGATATTCCTTCTGACACGCCTCTTCCTGCGCAGAAAGCCTTTCCATTTCTTCCGCTGCTTTTTTTGAAGCTTTCTCCAAAGTCAACAGCGCCTTTGCAAAGCCTTTGTACTCCCTGTTTTTGCCCTCCAGTTCTGTAAGGCGATGGCTGCATTCCAGCTCCGCCTCACCGGCATTTTCCACTTCCAGAAGCTTTTCCCCAAGCTCCTCCAACGCCTTTTTCAAAGCAGAAATGTCCTTCTCCGAAGCATCAAATGCTTTTTTCCGGTTCTGATACTGCCCTGCTGCCGACGACCAGTCTGATTGGTACTGTTGCAGGCTGTTCTTCCAGGAAAGATACGTTTCCTGTTTGCCCTGCAGGAAAATCAAAACACCATCGCGATCCTTTCGCTGTGCGATCTCCCCCTCCAGCCTGCGGATCTCCTCCTGAAGCTCCGTCTCCGTCTGCTTCTCCTTTTCAAGCTCCTTCCCCTGTTCTTCTTCCGTCTGCGCAATATCTGCCAACGCCTGCTCTGCGGCCGCAAGCTCCTTTTGGCACTCCTCCAGTTTTTCCCTGCGGTAAAGGAGCCTTGTTTTTTCTTCCCCTGCATTCTGCAAAGCAGCAAGACTCTGCTTTGCTTCTTCAAGCTGCCGTCCCTGCTCCTGTCTTTCCTTTTCCGTTTCTTCTCTGGAGCTGCAGAGGCTGTCTATACGCTCCTGCGCACCTTGTATAAGCGCCTGTGTCTCCTCCAGATTTTTATATTTTTCCATTTTTTCGCTGCAGGAGCGGAGCTGTTCATCCAATTGCCCTGTTTTCTTCAAAGCAGACTTTGCCGCTTCCCATAAAGCTTCCTTTTCTTTTAGCTCTGGCAGCAATGCCGCTAACTCTTCTCTGCACTTTTCCAGTTCTTCCTGACGCTGGCGGTTCTGGCTTGCTTTTCCGAGAAGCTGGTCGTCGCCCGCGATTTCTTTTTCGAGACTGCCGATCTCCTGATTCAGCTCTTCGAGCGCCTGCTTCTCCTGCTGCAAAAGCTCATCCAAAAGCTCCAGCCCGCGCGCTACATTTCCCTCGAATCCTTCCTTTTTCAGGCGCTCCAGCTCCGGAAGGAAGGGAGAATCTTCTTCACATGTCACACTGCTTAAAGACTGGTTAATGCTCCTGCGGATCTCGTCATAATCCCTCCAACGGTTTTTCACCTCATCCCGCAGACAATTCTGCAGCTCCTGAAACATTCCCGTGTGGAAAATCTGCCGGAAAATTTCGCTGCGCTGTGCCGTTCCAGCCAAGAGCACCTTTAAAAAATCCCCCTGGGCGATCATGGCAATCTGGGTAAACTGACGATAATCCAGCCCGATCAATTCCGTTACCGCTTTTGTCACTTCTCTGGACTTTGTAACCGGCTGGCGGTCGTCCGGATAGACAAGCCTGGCATCGCTCTTCTGCATAGTGAATCCGGTGCCCCTTCCCTTTGGGCGCAGGTATTCCGGATTGCGCACCACCGTATAGGATTTCCCCTGATACAAAAATCGCAGTTCCACGTAGGTCTGCGTCTCAGGCTTTGCATATTTGCTGCGGAACATTCCGGAATCGCGAACCTCACCGCTGGCTTCTCCATAAAGGGCAAACGTAATGGCATCAAAGATCGTAGTCTTTCCTGCTCCCGTATCTCCGGTAATGAGAAAAAGCCCGTGGTCTCCCAGCTTTTCAAAATCAATCTCTGTCGTTCCCGCATAGGGACCGAAAGCGCTGATGATCAGCTTTTGTGGTTTCATATCGTTCCTCCCTACTTATCAAAGCCCTTTTCCTGAAGCTTTTGAATCAACCTTTTGACAAAAATCTGCTGCTGTTCACTCATCGGTCTGTTATTCTGCAACTCGAAAAATTCCTCAAAAAGTTCTGCTTCCGACTTCTGCTCTACAGCCTCAGCAGCCTCTACACTGCGGTTTTCCCGTGTTCTTTGATTATCATATTCCAGCCGCATAAGATTGGGATAAATAATGCGAAGCTTCTGCATTCCGTCCGGAATGTCCTCCTCATCGGTCAGAGTAATCTGTAAGTAATCCTCCGTGTTTATCCCCTCATAAAACGACTTTTCCGTTACCTGAAGATACGTTCCCCGGATTTTGCGCATATCCCGAAGGGGCTTTAAGGGAATGGTTCTGATTTCGATATTTCCTTTTTCCTTCAATTCGGCAATGGTGACGGATTTTTCCTGTTCTGCCTCGGAAAAGGAATATTTTAACAGTGTCCCGCAGTAGCGGACCGTCTCTCTGCCTACCCTCTGGGGACTGTGGAGATGCCCAAGCGCCGCATAGTCAAAGCTGTCGAAAAGAGACGCATCGACCTGATCCAGCCCGCCTACCAGAATTTCCTCCGACTCACACCTGCTGGCGCCAGTCACAAACTGATGCGCTACAACGACATTGCGCCTGCTTTTGTCAATCTCGATTTCTCCGATCGCTTTTTTCAAGGCGTCCTGATAGGTGGAAATCTCTGCCTCTTCAAATACATGACGCACGGAAGCGGGTTTTAAAAACGGAAGCAGATAAATGCATACTTCTCCGTATTGATCTGTAAGGACAATGTTTTGCACCTTTCCGTCGTATACCTGAGAAATATAGATGCCTTCCCGCTCCATCAGCTGTGCCCCGAAGGACACCCGCTCCACAGAATCATGATTTCCGCTGATGACAAAAACAGGGAGCTTTCGCTTTGCAAGTCTGGTGAGAAAGCTGTCAAATAACTGCACGGCCTCTACGGAAGGGATGGGCTTATCGTAAATATCTCCCGCCAGGATCACTCCGTCCGCTCCCTCTCTGTCCAGCAAAGAGATGATCTGCGATAATATATATTTCTGATCCTCAATCATGGAAAACTCATTTACACGCTTTCCAAGATGAAGGTCTGATAAATGCATCAGTTTCATACCCTGCCTCCTAATCTGTCCCGGATAGTTGTTTTTTTACAGTATAACATACCGATATCAGCGGCTCAATGGATTTCTGCGATTCACCTCACAGAGTTTCTTTTTGCAGGACAATCAAAAAACTGCCCGCGCAGTTTTTCCTGCGAAAGGCAGTTTCTTTATAGAATACCCGCTGCTTTTACTCCGTCGCCTGCCGTTTCATGCATACCAGCCGCTGGCTGACAGTATCGGAATACAGCTCCAGTCCTTCTGTTTTTGCCACGTGGATAACGCCCGCGTAGGACGTCTCCACAAAGTCTGCGATGCAGTTTTCTTTTTCCAGTACGTAGCTTTCGTTAAAGATCACATCCTTATCCTTCTCAAAAATCGCCGAGTAAAACACACCAGATTCTACAAGGTCCTGGAAGAAGTGGCTTCCATAGGAAAGCTCTGGCATCAGACCGCCCTCCTGGTACGCCACCTCGCAGATAGCGCTCATATGACAGATTTCGGTAAAGTGTACCGGTACGCCCAGCGAAGTGGTCGAGGTGCCCCAGCGCCCCGGTCCCGCCAGCAATACGTGATGTTCCTTTAAGATCTGGTTCAGCTTTCCGATGACGCGCGCCACCGTGTAGCGCTCCTGCTCCGGCAGCGCCAGATATGCCTTCGCCTTTACAAAAATCACATACTGAATCGGAATGCGCACGTTTCCACCCATGAAATTTCCGTGCGTCGCAAAAAAGCATTCCGTTTCTTTTGTGATCTCCGGTATCTCCACCGTCTTTCCAAGCCCCCGCGTCTGCAGCGGGCGGCACTGCAGCAGATTGATCTTGTAATTCCCCTCTTTGTCAAAATTTGCCGCAAACTCGACATCCACCGGATAGTCGTAAACAGTGGAAAGCCGCTTTAAAATACGTCTCATATTGTCCGGAAAATCCGTATATTTCAGCAACCGGTTGAAATTTAATATGTAAAGATTCCGCGTTTTTCTGCCCATATCCTGCAGCCAGCGCATGGTGTCAAAATCCAACGACGAAAACAGATTTTTATTTGTTTTAATATCCATCGCAAGAATCTCGTCCACATCCCTGTGCGTCCACTCGTTCGTTCCGGTATCAAGCAGATCCACATAATGCTGTGAGAACTTCCGCTCGTCGCCATAAGAAATCAGCGGAGGACGTCCCGGATCGTCCAGGCAGACAATGCGCGGATAATCCCCTTCGATGCGGTCTACCGCCCGCGTACCGAGCCCGAACACCAGACGTATCATGCCGGCATCCATATCGATGGACGGATCCCAGACATAAAGATTCGAGGAATTTCCCACGCCCGCCACATGCGGGAAGAAATATTTTCCATAATAATCGCCGGACACGCGCTGGATCAGCAGCGCCATCTGCTCATCCTTATCCCACAGACCGCGGTTCATGCGGTAATTCAGCGCATCCTCATTCATTGTACTTGCATAAACCTGCTTCACCGCTTTTTCAAACGCCTCGTAGCGCTCCTCCAGGGTTCCCTGGTTTACGCAGAACACGCTGTCATACTTGCCGGCGAAGGCATTGCCGAAATTGTCCTCCTGCAGGGAGCTGGAGCGCACAATGATCGGCGACTGTCCGAAGTGCTCCAGCATCGCCTTGAATTTTTCCACCAGATACTCCGGAAAGCTTCCCTCCCGCATCTTCTCCTGCAGCGGCTTTGCGTACTCATAGTAGCCCTCCTTCGACTTCTGCAGGGTGCGCAGGCGCCAGCAGTCGTTGTGTACAATATACGTATAGAAAACGTCCGCTCCCATGTAAAAGGAATCATGGACCTCCAGCAGCCGCGAAAAATTGTATTCGGTATCCTTTTCCAGAATTTTGCGCGCAAGGAACATGCCGACCGCCTTTCCGCCGATGCGCCCGGTTCCAAGCTCCCGCGATTTAATATCCAGCAGATCGCGCAATGAGAGATATTCCCGGCACAGACCCACGATTGGATTGTCCTCCCCGATAAGCAGCCGCAACAGCAGCTCCTTTGCCGTATTCTGCTCCTCCACCGAGCCGGACAGCTTCATGGAAGCCTCCTGGAACACCACGTCCCAATAATCCGTGCGGTTCCGGTCCAGGCTGAAATGAGAAAACAGTGCCGCCGTTTCCGAGCTTGACGTGATCGTCTTCGCCGTCTCCCCGGAAATCAAATGCGGCAGGAACATCGTATCCGATTTGCGCTGCCAGACCTTTAAGGGATGCAGATAATAATTGCCGCCCACGTTGTACAAATCCAGAAGCACCTGCGTCGTGTCACGGATACGCGAAATCGTGTGTTCCGTGTGCGAATCCCGGATCAGCGCAAAATACGCCACCGTATTCAGTTCATAAAGATACGGACATGTCACACGGAAAAAGTTTCCGATCATCAGATCCGAATACCAGTATTTCACCAGATCCGTCAGACAGTCAAAAATATAAAACGCATCCACGCCGATTTCCTTAATAATATGATGCACCTTCATCGCAAAATGCTCGAAGCCAAGCTCCGCGTGGATCCGGTGCACCTGCACGCCCTCCGTCTCCTGAATGACCGGCTCATGCGCGCCGAAGCGCATATAGTGAATCTCGCGCCCGTCCGCCTTCGCCTGCTTCAGATATTGCGCCACCACACGCCGGTAGTCCGACACCGCATCCACCTGCCATACCACGTTATCGCCCATGCGCAGCATGTCAATTACGTCATCCATGCCCCTGTTTCCCGTGCTCACACGGTCTGCCTCTGTGTAAATCCTCATAAAAATCCCCCTTTGACGCAAAAAGGACCGTGCAGATCTCCTTTGATCCGCCTGGTCCTTTTTTGTATATTTTGAGCTGCCCGACAAATAAGCCTCCATCAATTATTTTGCAAACATCATCCTCACAGCTTGCCGGTTCGCGGAAATCCTGCCGCAAACATTATTTACAAAGCTCCGCAACAACCTGATTGATCACCTTGCCGTCCGCTTTGCCCTTCAACTCTGCCATGACCGTTTTCATGATCATTCCCTTGTTTTTCGTCGCAAGCAGATCCGCAAATTTCTCCTGCAGAATCGCCTTCACTTCCTCCGCGGAAAGCAGCTTCGGCGCATAAGCGGAAATTACGTCGTAGCGGAACTGATACTCTGCCTTCAGCTCAGCACGCTCCGCCGGGCAGGTATCGATCTGTTCTTTCACCGTCTTCATTTCCTTCAAGATTACCTGATCTACCATCGACTCCGGTATGTCCTCACGGCAGCCGGCGTCAATGCCCGCCTTTTTTACCGCTGATACAAGTGCGGAAATCGCATCCTTGCGCGGCTTATCCTTCGCTTTCATCGCCGCGATCATATCCTTCTGCAATATTGCCAGTTCCATTTTTTCATACACCTCTTTCTTTGATTACTGCATCTATTTTACTACGTCACACGTTATTTTGCAACGCCAACTCCTGCCGTTCTTCTTATTTTGCAACGCCAACTCCTGCCGTTCTTCTTATTTTGCAACGTCAACTCCTGTTGTTCTTCTTATTTTGCGACGCCAGCTCCTGCTATTCTTCTTATTTTGCGACGTTAACGTTACTGCTCACTCCGTTCACAGTACCCTTCGCAAATCCATTTTAAATTCGCTCCACGAATGGGGCTTGCCGCTACAGCTTCACCACCGTGTACGTATGATGTACGGCCGGCAGAAATTTCTCCCAGATATCCGCCGCCCTTGCTCTGATGCTGCTTGTGTTAATGCAGGGGTGGAAGCCCACATATTCATCATGAAAAACGTCCTCGTCTATCAGGAGGCGCACACGATTTTGTGTATCATTCATCAGACCCATGATACTGACAGAGCCGGGCGTGATATCAAGAAACTCCTCCATGTGCCCCTCGTCAGCAAAAGAAAGCCGCGCCACGCCAAGCTGCTTACTTAAATCCTTTGTCTTAAACGGCTTCCTTCCGGGCATCATCAGCAGATAAAAATCCGTCTGCTGGCGGTTACACAAAAAGAGATTTTTGCAGATCTGGATACCCAGGATTTTATCGACATTGTGACAATCATCGATTGACATTGCAGCCGGATGATCCACTCGCTCATATTTGATGCCAAGCGCATCCAGCAGCCGGTACACCGCCATCTCCTTTGGAAGGCGCCCGTCCGTGGGCGCCTCTGTGTATATGATTCCTTCCATAATCCATTACTCCTCATATCGCATTGTGTTATGTGACATTTTTCCAGATCTCACAATGCCTCTTTCATTGTGCGGATATACTCTTTCACATACGGCACGCAATCCTTCCCATATTGGCCGCAAATGCGCACAATCGCGCTTCCCACTATCGCTCCATCAGACAGCGCCGCCATTTTCTCTGCCTGTTCCGGTGTGGAAATTCCAAAGCCGACCGCGCATGGAATCTCCTTCGTCTCCTTCACAAGTTTCACCATGCTTCCCACATCCGAAGTGATCTCCGCGCGCACTCCCGTCACGCCCATCGACGATACACAGTACACAAACCCGCTGGCTTCCGCCGCAATCTGCCGGATACGCTCATGCGAAGTCGGCGCGATTAAGGAGATGAGATCCAGACCATATTTCTTACATACAGTATCAAATTCTTCCTTTTCCTCAAAAGGTACGTCCGGCAGAATCAGACCGTCCATACCGATTTCCGCAGCTGTGCGGATAAAGCGCTCTGTACCGGATTCCATGCGGCTTAAACGTTCCAGTCCACCCGGCTCTGCGTGACCGGCGCATACCGCCCCATCCTGCTGTTTTTTATGTGACATTTGTCCATATCCATAGGAAAATACTACATTCGCGTAAGTCATAAACACCATCGGGATATCCGTCTTTTTTCGGATACGGCGCACCATCTCAAAAATATCGTCCGTCGTCACCCCATTTGTCAGCGCCCGCAGGTTCGCCGCCTGGATAACCGGTCCCTCCGCCGTCGGATCGGAAAACGGAATGCCAAGCTCAATTAAATCCGCACCCGCCTCTTCCGCCCCGTACACAAGCTGCTCGGTGACATCCAGCGACGGATCGCCGCAGGTAATGAACGGAATAAACGCCTTCCCATTTTCAAATGCTTTCTGAATGTTACTCATGAATATCCTCCCCTCTGTATCTGGCGATTGCCGCGCAGTCCTTATCTCCTCTGCCGGACAGGTTAATGACGATGATCTGATCCTTTCGCATCGTCGGCGCCAGCCTGCGCGCATAGGCAACTGCATGAGCGCTCTCGATTGCCGGGATCACGCCTTCCATCTTCGCCAGATATTCAAAGGCATCCACCGCCTCGTCGTCGGTAATCGCAACATATTGCGCGCGTCCTTTATCGTAGAGATCAGCGTGCTCCGGTCCGATGCCCGGATAATCCAGCCCGGCGGAAATGGAGTATACCGGCGCGATCTGGCCGTACTCATCCTGGCAGAAATATGACTTCATTCCATGGAAAATGCCGAGCCTGCCGGTGGCGATCGTCGCCGCAGTCTCCGCGGTATTAACGCCGCGCCCCGCAGCCTCACAGCCGATCAACTGCACTTCTTTATCCTCAATAAAATGATAAAACGCGCCGATCGCATTGGAGCCTCCGCCCACACAGGCAAGCACCGCATCCGGCAGCTTCCCTTCTTTTTCAAGCATCTGCTGTTTGATTTCTTTGGAGATGACCGCCTGGAAATCCCGCACGATCGTCGGGAACGGATGCGGTCCCATGCAGGAACCGAGTACATAATGCGTGTCCTCCACACGGTTCGTCCACTCGCGCATCGTCTCGGAAACCGCATCCTTCAGGGTTCCTGTCCCCGATGTGACCGCATGGACCTTCGAGCCAAGCAGACGCATACGGTACACATTGAGCGCCTGGCGCTTCGTGTCCTCCTCGCCCATAAACACCTCGCACTCCATTCCCATCAGCGCCGCCGCTGTTGCCGTGGCAACCCCGTGCTGTCCGGCTCCCGTCTCCGCGATCACACGGGTCTTTCCCATCTTCTTTGCAAGCAGCACCTGCCCAAGCACGTTATTGATCTTGTGTGCGCCTGTATGGTTCAGATCCTCCCGTTTCAGATAAATCTTCGCTCCGCCAAGATCCTTCGTCATGCGCTCCGCAAAATACAGCCGCGATGGTCTGCCCGCGTAGTCGTTCAGAAGCTGTGTCAGCTCCTGCTGAAAATCCGGATCGTTTTTATAATGATTGTAGGCTTCTTCCAGCTCCAGAACCGCATTCATCAGCGTCTCCGGAATATACTGCCCGCCGTGTATTCCAAATCTTCCTGTGCTCATCTTTTTCTCCTTTATCATATTTCCCTATTTCTGTCACATCATTATATCTCATGCTGCCCCATATACACTGCATTTCAATCTCTCACATTACCCAGTGCACAGTACAACAGATTTCACATGCCGCTTTCCAAATTTTATCTCAGTGTCCGAATCCCGGCAACCGCCGCAAGTATTTTATCGCGATCCTTATATCCGTCCGTCTCCACGCCGCTCGACAGGTCGAGCGCCCACGGATGAAGCGTTTCCGCTGCATGTCTCATATTGTCCGGCGTAAGCCCGCCTGCCAGTATCCACGGACGCGAAGTTTCCCGAACCAGACTCCAGTCGAAACTCTTCCCGGTACCTTTTCCATTATCCAGCAGAATATAATCCGCCGCGCTTCTCATCGCCTGCTTAGCATCCGCTTCGCTGCGGATCGTAAACGCCTGTATCAGCTCTCTGTCCGTAAGTGTCCGCAATCGCCGGATATATGCTTCGTCCTCGCTTCCATGAAGCTGCGCCATGGAAATAATTCCTTCATTTAAAAGCTGTGCAACCAGCTCCGGCTTTTCATTTACAAACACGCCGACCGGAAGTACCGTCTCCGCCAGATTTTCGCGCAGCCGCGACAGCTGCAGAGGCGTCACGCTCCGGCGGCTTTTCGGATAATTCACCACAAATCCGGCAAAATCCGGCTGCGCCTCATTTACATATGTGATATCACAAGCCCGGCTAAGACCGCAGATTTTTATTTTCATCACATCACTCCCCGCAGCGTATCCAGCATTGCTTTTTTGTCCTTCGCCCGCATCAGCGTCTCTCCGATCAGCACGGCGTCAGTGCCGTTTTTTCGCAGCGCCGCAATATCCTCCGGCGTCTTTATGCCGCTCTCGGAAACAAACAGCACATCCTCCGGCACCATCGCGCGAAGCCTCCTGCTCTGCGCGATGTCCACCTGGAAGTTTTTCAGGTTGCGGTTATTCACGCCGAGGATTCTTGCATCCGCCGCCAGCGCGCGGGATATTTCCTCCTCAGTGTGCGCCTCGACCAGAGCCGATATGCCCAGCTCCTCTGCAAGCTGACCATATGCTCTTAACTGTTCATCATCCAGGATCGCGCAGATCAGCAAAACCGCGGAAGCTCCCAATGCTTTTGCCTGATAGATCATATATTCATCTACGGTAAAATCCTTGCGCAGCACCGGAATACGCACCTGCGATGCGATCTCCTGCAGGTAAACATCCTTTCCAAGAAACCAGTATGGCTCCGTCAGGCAGGAAATAGCGGCAGCTCCAGCCGCCTCATATTCTTTTGCGATCTGCAGATACGGAAACTCCTGCGCGATAATTCCCTTAGAGGGGGAAGCCTTTTTTACTTCACATATAAATGAGATGCCTTCCGCGGCAAGCGCCGCCTCAAACGCGGGGCGCTCCCTGCGTGGCGTATTCTCTGCCGAGGGGCGCTCCCTGCATGGCGCATCCTCCACCGCCAGGCGCTCTCTGCGCAGCGCATCCTCTGCCGCCCGGCACTCCCTGCATGGCGCATCTTCCGCCGCCTGGCGCTCCCTGCGCAGCGCATCCTCTGCCGCCCGGCGCATCGTCTCAGTGGAAACATGGCGCTTTTCCTCTGCGATCCGCTCTCTCGTTTTCGCCGCAATCTCTTCTAAAATATTCATGAATTTCTCACATCCTATACGTTGCTTTCCTTAAATGCCACTTTTTCCATATGCTGCATTTTCACGCGTTGCTCTTTTCCACAAATTCCTCCAGCTTTTTCAATGCCGCTCCGCTGTCGATCAGCTGCTCCGCCATGCGCACGCCCTCTTCCATTGTCTGTGTCTTCCCGGCAATGTAAAGCGCTGCTCCGGCGTTTAAGCATACCGCACAGCGCTTTGCGCCGCGCTCGCTTCCGCTTAAAATATCTTTTGTGATCTGCGCATTTTCCTGCGGGGTGCCGCCTGTCAGCGCATCCTTGTCGCAGCGCGTATAGCCAAACTGCTCCGGCGTGATCTCGTAGGACTGGAACCAGCCGTCGCGGATCTCGCACACGCTGGTCGGCGCGCACATGGAAATCTCATCGAGCTTTTCCTGCCCGTACACCACCATGCCCTTTTTTACTCCCAGCTTTGCCATAACCTGTGCCAGCGGCTCCACCAGAGCTTCATCATAAACACCCATCAGTTCCATATTCGCGCCCGCCGGATTGGAGAGCGGTCCAAGAATATTAAACACGGTGCGGATACCAAGCTCGCGGCGGATCGGCGCGACATATTTCATTGCAATGTGATAATTTTGCGCAAACAGGAAGCAGATCCCGATCTCCTTTAAAAGCTCCGCGCTCTTCTCCGGTGAAATTGTGATATTCACGCCAAGCGCCTCCAGCACATCCGCCGCTCCCGACTTTGACGACGCCGCGCGGTTGCCGTGCTTTGCCACCGGCACACCGCCCGCTGCGATCACAAGCGAGGCTGTGGTGGAAATATTGAAGGAATTCGAACCGTCGCCGCCCGTTCCGACGATTTCCAGCACATCAAGGTCATGAAGCAGCTTGATGCAGTGTGCCCGCATTCCCGCCGCCGACGCCGTGATCTCGTCGATCGTCTCGCCCTTCAGTGAGAGCGCAGTCAGATACGCCGCCTTCTGTACATCAGTCGCCTCGCCGCTCATGATCTCGTTCATCACAGCTTCCGCCTGCTCATACGTCAGGTCCTGTTTTTTCGATAATGCGATAATTGCCTCTTTAATCATGCCTGTTTCCTCCCTTTCGCTATGTTCACAAAATTTTGTATGATTTTCAATCCGTCCGGCGTCAGAACCGACTCCGGATGGAACTGCACTCCGTAAACCGGATACTCCCGGTGCTGCACTGCCATGATCTCTCCGTCCGCCGTCTGCGCGGTAATCATAAGCTCCGGCGGCAGACTGTCTTTTTCCGCCGCAAGCGAATGGTACCTCGCCACTTTTATGTGACCTTTCAGCCCAGCAAACAGCGGCGAATCGCCGATCAGCTCTGCCTGTGAGGTTTTTCCGTGCATCAGCTCTTTTGCGTAGGAAACTACGCCGCCAAAAGCTTCGCAGATTGCCTGATGCCCGAGGCAGACGCCCAGGATCGGCACCTTATCTTTAAAATAGCGGATCACTTCTATACAGATGCCCGCATCCGCCGGGCGTCCCGGTCCCGGTGAGATCACGATTGCCTCTGGCTGCATCGCCTCGATTTCCGCGATACTGCAGGCATCGTTGCGGATCACCCTCATATCCGGCTCTGCGCTTCCGATATACTGCACGAGATTGTAAGAAAAACTGTCGTAATTATCAATCAGTAAGATCATTCCAGCCCCTCCTGCGCCGTCAGAACTGCCTGCACCACTGCCTTTGCCTTGTTGCAGCATTCCTGGTATTCTTTCTCCGGCACGCTGTCCGCCACGATTCCCGCCCCGGACTGCACACAGATTTTTCCGTTTTTCTTGTATACCAGCCGGATACCAATGCAGGTATCCAGATTTCCGGTAAAGTCGAGATAGCCGACCGCGCCGCCGTAGATGCCGCGTTTCCTGCCCTCCAGCTCCTGTATGATCTGGCAGGCACGGATCTTCGGCGCTCCCGACAGCGTGCCTGCCGGAAGAATAGAATCCACAGCGTCCACACAGTCCCTGTCCCCGCGAATCTGCCCGGATACGGTGGAGCCAATGTGCATCACGCAGGAAAACCGCTCGATACTGCAGTACTTTTCCACCTTTACACTTCCGAGCCTGCTGATCCGTCCAATATCGTTTCTGCCAAGATCCACCAGCATGTTGTGCTCCGC
This sequence comes from Marvinbryantia sp., assembly GCF_047017445.1. NCBI lineage: Bacteria > Bacillati > Bacillota > Clostridia > Lachnospirales > Lachnospiraceae > Marvinbryantia > Marvinbryantia sp. The sequence goes on from NZ_JBKXTT010000002.1 coordinate 81,023, forward strand.
GAGCTCCTTTTCGTCCTGCAGAAGCTCCTTTTCAAGGCTCTCATCTTCCTCCTCTGTCCTGCCCCGCGGCCTTGTTCCGGCAAGCGGAAAGGTGTACAGCTTTCCGTCCTCCAGCTTCACCAGCGTCTCCGGCGACGCCCCTGCGATCTCCACATCATCGCTGGAAAAATAAAACATATACGGCGACGGATTGCTTGTGCGAAGCACCCGGTAGCTGTCAAAGAGACTTCCCTCCGCCCTCGCGGTCTGCGGATTGGAGAGTACCACCTGGAAAATATCGCCCTCATGAATGTAGTGCTTTGCGCGCTCCACCATCTGCGTGTACCGCTCTCTGGAAAAATCCGGCTTCAGCTCTTCTTTTAGTTTCAGCGGGCGGAACCTTGCCTTTGCCCCGCTGTTCAGAAGCGCCGCCATCTCCGCAAGCTCATTCTCTGCATTTTGATAAGAGACATCAATATCTTTTGTATCCACTCCGGTGATCAGTACCAGCTTCTGCCGGTAATGGTCAAACACCAGCGCTTTCGTAAACAGCATCAGATCCATGTCACGGAAATCTTCGCCCTCCGCAGAGGAAAGCTGCAAAGTCGGCTCCGCATATTTTAAATAATCATAAGAGAAGTATCCGACCATTCCGCCGGTAAACGGCGGCATTCCGGCTATTTTCGGACTTTTATATTTTGCAAGGATCTCCCGGATAAATTTCCCCGGATGCGCCGCTGTGTATTCCTCGCAGAGATCAAACTCCTCCGACGACTCCCCTCCCGCATTTTCCGGAGATAATTCCTTTATGTCCGCCTCGCCGCCGATGCTTTCTGTCTCCGTTCGGTTTCTGCGGATACGTACCTTTCCGTCCGTACAGGTTATTTCCAATACCGGCTCATAGCCCAGTATAGAATATCTGCCCCACTTCTGATCGTTCTCCGCGCTCTCCAGCAGATAGCAGTGCCGGCTTGCCGCCCGCAGCGTCCGCATCACCTCCACCGGGGTAAATCGGTCAGCGTACAGCTCCCGGCTCACCGGGATCCGCCGGTAATCACCTGATGCGGCGATTTCTTTTACTTTTTCCAGGGTAGGATACATCATAATAAGCTCCTTTCTCACTTTTCTCCCGTATCTGCCTGATATATGTCTCTCTCCTCAGGCTCGCAGAGTTTCTCTGCTCGCTGTCGCGATATTCGCCGGACAGAAACTTCTCTGAGCGTTATTTTCCCGCTGCCGGAATACTTCCATTCCGGTGGACATAGCAGATATCTGTCTGAAATGCAAGCATTTCTCCCGATATCTGCTATGCCCACGAGAACGCAGGCGTTCTCGTCAGCGGCCAGATACCTCCAGATTGTTTCTGCCCGGCTCATTATCCGCGCAAAAAACCCGCCCATGACAGAATCTTCTTCTGTCAAGGACGGGTACAATCTCATTTCTTCCCGCGGTGCCACCTTGATTCACGGCTTGCCCATGCGCTCTGCAAGATACGAACATATCTCCGGCAACTAACGTATGCCCTCACGTCGCAGAATACTCGGATTACTCCTTTCCCTGCGCCCTCGGCGGTCCATTTGGCAGCCTGCATTTCCACCCGGCTCTCACCTGCCCGGACTCTCTGTGCGCGCACAACTGCTTTGATCTCCGCTTCAGCGGTTTAAAGTATTAATTTCTTGTAGTATATGCTTTCAAAATGCATTTGTCAAGAGTTTTTTCAGCTAATTGCTGGCAGAGTTTTTTCAGCTAATTGCTGGCAGAGTTTTTTCAGCTAATTGCTGGCACTAATCGCTACTAATCACTGGCAGGGCGTATGAGCGGAGCCTTTTCTCCTGCCTTAACCATCTCCTCTATTAACTGCCCGGCAAGCTCCGCCCGGATTTCTCTATATGCCGGATCCCGGATCAGATTATGCAGTTCATACGGATCCTTTTTCAGATCATAAAGAAAATCATCCTCATAATAATCGCTGCTTCCCTCGCTCCATCCGTCCGAATCCGGCGCATACACACTGTACAGATAATCCTCCGTGCGGATACACCTGCCCGTCCGGCTTTCGCTGATCTGAGCAAAAATACGGTTGATCCGCCCTTCTGTCTCACCGTCCGCCACTTTTTTCAGATTTTCTCCGATCATGGCATCTCCCACATCCACGCCTGCCATAGCCAGAAAGCTCTTCGGCAGGCTGCCGGTGCTTACCAGATCGGTAATCCTCTTTCCTCCCCGGAATCCGGGACCGCTGATCACCAATGGCACCTTCAGACATCCGGAATGACAGGACCTCTTATAATCGTCACCGCCCCTTAAATGGCTGTCATGGTTTCTTGTCCGGAAATGCGATCCATGATCCGACGCATAGACAATAACCGTATTCTCATATAACCCTTTTTCCTTCAGTTTTTTTACAACACGGCCAAGATTATCGTCCAGACTCCGGCAGCATCCCAGATAATCCGGATACATCTCGCGGTAATCTCCATCCAGCGCTTCCAGATCCCCCGGCAGCTTATAATTTTTAAACCGTTCCTTTGAACCTTCCGGCCCTTCGTAACAGTTATGGTCATTCTGATGGTGCGGTTCAATATGAGAAATTGTCATAAAAAACGGTTTTTCCCCCGTATACTGATCCAGGAATTCCAGTGCAAAATCCGTAATGCAGTCCGCCCGGTATCCTTTAAATTCGCACTTCTGCATATTTTCATCAAAAACATAGCCGTCATATCCATGAGAAGTAAATTCCAGAATATCCGCCGCGCGCCAGAAGCCCTTATATCCGCCTCTTCTCTCGGGCGGAATTGCTTTTGTCTCATAATCAGGCTCCGGCGGCATATCATAGGTTCCCCTGCTGCTTGCCAGATGCCATTTTCCCACATATGCCGTTTCATATCCATTTTCATGAAAGTAATCGGCTATCGTTTTTACATTCAGCGGCAGCGCCTGTGAATTCCTGTAACAGTTTATTTCCGTCGGATACCTGCCGGTCTGGAACAGCGCCCTGCAGGGGCCGCATACCGGCTGCGCTGTGTAGGCCTCCTCAAATAATACGCCTTCCCTGGCGATCTGATCCAGATTCGGACTGATCTCCAGCTCCTGTCCATAGCAGCCCAGCGTATCCGCTCTCTGCTGGTCCGTAAAATAAAACAGAATATTCGGTCTGCTCATAGTCCCTCTCCTCTCTTTTCTATTTCAATCCCGAGGTCACGATCCCCTCCACAAAATATTTCTGACAGCACAGAAACAGAATTACCATCGGCAATGCAACCAGCACAGACGCCGCCATCAGCTGGTTCCACTGAATGGAGGTATCAACTTTAAACATTGTCAGCGCCAGCTGTACCGTCTTGCGGTTATCCGAATTTGTCATAACCAGCGGCCACAGATAATCATTCCACACGGAAACGCTCTTCATCAGTCCCAGCGTAGCCAGGATCGCCTTTGAATTTGGGATGTAGATCGTAAAAAACGTCTTCCATTTATTTGCTCCGTCAATCTCAGCCGCCTCATCCAGCGACCGCGGAAAATTCTCATAAAACTGCTTGCACAAAAATACACCGTAAGATCCGGAAACTAAGGGAATGATCAGACCCGCAAATGTATTGATCAACCCTTTTCCGCCCACACCCAGAATATTATTTCCTCCCGCCAGCGGAAATCTTGCCATGATCAGAAAGGTCGGAAGCATGGTAACCTGCGCCGGCATCATCAGACCTACCATCAGAAGTCCGAAAAGCGCTCCCGAGCCGCGGAACTTCAGCCTTGCAAATGCATATCCGGCAATCGAATTAAACAATAAGGAAAAGGCGACTGCCAACAGCGTAATTAGCAGGGAATTGCGGAAATATACAGGCCAGTTTCCGTTTGACATAGCCATAATATAATTATCAAGAGAAATCTTCTCCGGCAAAAAACTGAAAACTGCCGACCGGATCTCATCCATCGTCTTAAAAGACGTCGTAACCATCATAAGGATCGGCGTCAGCATAATCAGCGAAGCAAGCGTCATAGCCGCTACCCACATCACATGATAAATCTTTTTTTTCTTCATTGTGCCCTCCTATGATACATCAACATCCTGCCCGCGGCTTCCAAATTTAAATACCAGCGCCGTGACAACAATGGAAAACAGGAGCAGCACTACGGACATCGCGCTCGCATATCCCATCTTGAACTCCAGAAAAGCTCTCCTGTATATCTGATGAACAATTGTCGTTGTACGGTTCAGCGGGCCGCCGCTCGTCATAATATTAATCTGTTCAAAAACTGCAAAGCTGTTTACGATTCCTGTCACGAGCAGGAAAAACGTTGTGGGGCGCAGCATCGGCCAGGTGATTTTCACGAATTTCTGCAGGGCATTGGCGCCGTCCAGAGACGCTGCTTCGTATAAAGAATCCGGAATAGACGTCAGTCCCGAAAGGAAAATGACCATCGAATATCCACAGTTTTTCCATATTCCCATAATGATCACGCAGGGCATTGCCATATTGGGATCCTGCAGCCACTGTTTGGCAGACACGCCGAACATTTTTAAAATCGAGTTTAAAAGGCCAAAGGTCGGATCATAAATCCACAGCCATACCATAGACATACATACCATGGACATCACATTCGGCAAATAGAACGCCGTCCGGAATATCGGGATCAGCCGCGACTTCCGATACAGGATCACAGCGACAAATAAGCCCAGAGCCAGCTGCGGAAACAGCGTAAATATACTGTAGAACAGCGTATTTTTTACCGCACTGAAAAAGTCGTCATCTTTCAGCAAATTGATATAATTTTTCAGGCCCACCAGATCCGGCGCCGTATAAAGATTATAATTCGTGACGCTGTAATACAGAACCATGCCGATTGGAATTAAGATAAACACAGTAAACACAAAATATGCCGGAAAGATCATGGCATACGCACAATTATCATATTTTTTCTTTTTTCTTATCTTTACCCGGTCCACTTTTACCCTCCTTCACACTCTCCATACTTTTTAATGGCGGGATGCACAGCTATCCATCCCGCCATCAAATCACTGATTATCTATTTCTTCCTGAATCTTTTCCGCCGCATCATTCAATGCCTGTTCCGGCTCTGCCACATCATACATGATCTGTTCCATTGCCTGTCCGATAATATTATATACGGAGTTCGCATAGGCAACCTTCGGCGAACCTGTGCCGCAGGCGATCGATGTATAAATTGCCTCATGTTTTTCAGGATCCTCCGCGATATATTCCTCTTTCAGAGATTCTCTCAGGACTGCGGTTCCAAGATCCTCATAGCGCGTCCACATATTTTCCGCAGAAGAAACATATTCGATGAATTTCCATACCTCTTCTTTGTGCTCGGTCTCCCCGCTCATGAACATAAAGTTCATTCCGCAGAATGTCGCCTGCTGTGTTCCGGAAATCGGATCCGCCATTGCGATCTTTCCTTCCAGATCACCTGTATTCCAGTTGGCGAAATTGCTGTCACTTGCAAATGTCATCGCCGCTTTTCCGGTTATAAACGGGTTTTCATCCGCATTGTCGGCATTCCAGAAAATCACGCCCTCATCTGCCAGCTCCTTCATAAACTCCGCCGCCTCGATCGCTTCCGGCGTATTGCACAGAATCGTGTTATTGTCGTCATCAACCAGGTTCTTCACACCGTTCTGCTCGATAAAGATGGAAAACCAGTGCTGTGTGTTGGTTCCTGATGTCGGAAGTCCCAGGCCCGTCTGCACGACCGTATCTCCATCCTTTTTGATCAGGGCTTTATGCGCTTCTCTGAGCTCATCCCATGTCGTCGGCGGAGATTCCGGATCCAGGCCTGCTTCCTCAAACATTTCTTTGTTATAAATCAAAATACGCGGATCGGCAATTACCGGGATCCCATACTGTGTCCCGTTAATATTTCCAAGAGAAAGCGCGCTCTCCATGAAATCCTCTTTTCCGTCCCACCCTTCCATATACTCATCCAGCGAAGCATACTGTCCGAGAGGTACGCGGGTTCCCATGGAGGCCAGCGTGAAATTGATAATATCCGGCGCTGTCCCGGAGGCAAAGCCTGTATTCAGTTTCGTCTCAAAATCATCTCCTGCCGGCGCCTCCTGATATTCGATTTCAATATTCGGATTTTCCTCCATAAAACCGTCTACCATTTTCTCCCAGTACGCTTTTTTCTCCGGCTCCGTACCAACGCGCAGAAAAACAAGTTTCACTTCCTCTTCGCTTGTCTCTTCCGCCACCAGCTCTTCATTTCCATCGAATCCGCACCCGATCGTACCGAAAACTGACGTCATCCCCATTACCGCTACACAGAACATTGCTAATTTTCTTTTCATTGCTTACGTCCTCCTTTATTTGATAAATTTATTATAAAAAAACGAAATGCAAAAAAACAGGTTTCTGTTTCTCAAAAATTTGCATTTCGTTTTATCGTTTCAAAATCTGAAGTTAAGTTTCCTCTTCTTTTCAGAGAAATTTGTAAAAATTTAATTTCTTTTTGTATTATTTTGTTTTCTGTACTCAGCCGGAGAACACCCATAACTTTCCTTAAAAGCCCGGCTAAAATGCGCTGCATCAAAAAATCCTGTTTTTTCCGCAATTTCCTGAATCGGCAGCTTTGTATTTTTCAGGAGAACACAGGCATTCTCCAAACGGATCCGCTGCAGATAATCACTGAATTTCTCTCCTGTTTCCTTTTTAAACAATACGGAAATGTACGTCCGGCTCAGATGTATTTTTTCCGCAATGTCCTCCATCAGAATTTTTTCGCCGTAATGCAGCTCCACATAATTCATAACCTCCTGAATCGGTTCCGAATAGTGTTTTGTCTCCCATTTCCGCTGCAGTAAAGAAGAAAGATATGTTTGCGCCTGTTCCACTCTCTGACGTAAGATCTGATACTTCCCGCAGTTTTCTCCCAGCAGCAGGTCGATCATCCCTACCTTCTTCTGTTCCTGTGTATCAAGCGTATACCTCCATAGCCTGTGAATATACGCGGTGAGAATTTCATCGCATATTGATTTCACATATTGCGGCGGAAGAAACACCGCATCGCTTAGTTTTTTCAGCAAAAATTCTATTTTCTCATCCGCCTCGCCGTATTGCTCCTTTTCAATCAGCCCGATGATTTCTTTCATATCGCGTCTGCAGTACAATTCTCCTTCGTCATCCTCTGCCAGAACACTCATTTCCTCATACCTCTGATATCCCGGAACGTCAAAGAAAACACGATTTTTTCTGGCCTGACAGGCCTGCCGGTATAGATCCCTGATCTGACAGAATCCGTCTTTTTTACAGCTGATTCCCACAAAAAGCCTTTCTCCCAGATGTGTCTGCAAGATCTCGTACAATTCCCCGGCAATCTCCGACCGGAGCCAGTCGTTTCTGTGATTATAGATGATCGTATACTCCTGCAGCGCGTTCGGGAAGCCATAACCGGTAAGATGCTTTTCTTCCATATACAGCTCAAAAATTTCTCCCGCTTTTTCCATAATTTCCGTTTTCTCGAAAAAAATATTTATGACGACCAGATTACGGGGATCCAGATCTATATGGTTTTCTTTTATGATATCACATAATTTCTCCTCCGATACACCATCTGTCGCTTCGATCAGGTATCTGAGAGTTTTATCCGTCTGTTCCCCATCCCGCTTATCATTCCTCTGGCCGGAAAGATAGATCCGCGCCTCCTCAAGAATTTTCTCAACTCCCTCCCCGGTGATCTCCGGTTTCAGCACAAATTCATGTACGCCCAGCTTCAGCGCCTGCCGCGCATACTGAAACTCATCATATGCGCTGAGAATGACCGTATAGGGATACTTCCCCAATTCCTGAATATTTTTCAGCAATTCCATACCGTCCATGCCGGACATGCGGATATCAGTGAAAATAACATCCACTTCATGTTCTCTGCAATACTCCAGCGCCTGGCGGCCATTGGCGAATTCCCCTGCAACCAGATAGTTCGAACCCAGTTTTTCTATTTTCTTTTTCATCCACTGCCTGGTAATACTCTCATCGTCAACTATAATTATTCTTATCATCTTACATCTCCCGTCAGGCTTTCCCTTGCCTCAGCTTCCCGCTCTTTCTGCGCCGGCATACATAATTCCACGCAAACGCCTCCTTCTTCCGTCTGACTGACGCTCAGACCGTATTCCTCTCCAAAAAACAGCTGAAGTCTTTCCTGAACATTTTTAAGTCCGATGCTGCTCACCTGTTCCCTGCACTTGCTTTCAGAAGGCTCCTCCAAAATCCGTTTGATCTTTTCCACATCTGCGCCCTCGCCGTCATCCAATACGCGGATCACAAGGTTCTGCTCCTGCCGCCGGCCCTCGATCCTGATATGTCCCATCCCTTTCTTTTCGCTGAACCCATGCGATATGGAATTTTCCACAAGTGGCTGTATGGAAATCCTTGGGATCAGACACTCCATAACCTCTTCATCCACATCTATTTTCCATTCAAAGGTATCCTGGTAACGGTTTCCCATCAATACAAGATATGTCTCCAGCGCCTGCAGCTCTTCCCGAATCGGAATCAGTTTGCGATAATCCGAAAATGTTCTCCTCAGAAGCTTTACCAGCGCCATTAATGACTGGCCCGCCTTATCTTCCATTCCCATCTCCATCTGAAAACGTATGGACGCCAGTGTATTATAGAGAAAATGCGGGTTGATCTGCGCCTGCAGGGCCTGAAGCTCCAGGACACGCTTTTCCTCATCCTTTTCCTTCAGCTGCTCGATCAGCTGCTCGATTCTCTCGATCATCATATTAAACTGCTGACTGAGCTCACCGAACTCATCCATGTTTTCCACTTCCGTGCGGACGCTGAGATCCCCTTTATAGACATTGCGCATATCACGTTTGAGTTTCTGTACCGGCCGGCTGATATATCTGGAATCAACGATAGACATGATAATTTCCAAAGCGAAAAAAACGAGCAGTGCCAGTATGATCCACACGTAGCTCTGATTTGTGCTCCAGACCATCCCCTGTCTTTTCTCGTACATGATGATTTTCCACTGTGTGGATGGGCTGGTCACAAAATATACCTGAGAGTTGCTTCCATTCACTTTCGCCTGAAAGTAGCCATGGTCGTACCCGGTGAGTTTCTCTAAGTAATTCTCTGAGGTGATCTTCCTCCCGATCATCTCCTGGTTTGTGGACGTAATAATAGTCCCGGTATCATCCATCAGCATAACCTCCTGGTTATCCTGCTCGATTCCTGCTGCAAAAATATTAAGGATATCCGTATGCGTAATATTTACGTCAAAAATCCCCACGCAGCGTCCGCTGTTAAAATTTTTAATCAGACGGATGGCTCTGACAGCGCTGTCTTCCCCCAGCGCCTGAAATTCCTCGCTCTGATAGGTCGGAATATAGCGGATCCTGCTCTTTCCGTCCAGCACGGCAAACCATTCCTCTTCTTTTAATTTTTCAAGATCCGGATACCGGGTTGCGATCTGGTTTACATTTTCAGAAATAGAATAATTGACGCCGTTTTCCCCGAGAATTTTCAAATCACATTTTTTATTCGTCCCGGAATATTTATTCTGCTGCATGAATTCGGTTATTGTTCTTCTGGTTGTTACGCGCTCATACTCGCTTTGAAATTTTTCTTTCGAGATCAGACGGTTTATCTCATAATTTCCCATAAAATTTTCCGAATACATAACAATGCTGTTCAGATAATACTCCATACTGGTATTGATCTGATTCAGGATCACGATTCTGGACTGATTTAAGCGCCTGTTGCTCTCTGTGTTGATCACCGAAATAATACCCACGCACAAGATCAGGCAGGGCAGCACAAAAAAGCACATATTTGTCACCAGGATCCTGTGCTGTAATCGCATCGGCTTTCTTTTTATCTTCATAATCGCATCAGCCCCCGAAATATCCCTGTTTTTCACATTGTACAAAGTTATGAACTCATTTTGCCTTTAAATCACTAGCATCAGGAATGGTATCACGATTGGTCTCAATGGTATCACGATTAGTATCGCTGATACCATTCTTTCCGCTGATTTGTGAACATTGCCGCAGTGTTTGAATTCAACTGCAACTATCCCTATCTATAAGCATTTTGAAAAGCTTTTTATAAGATACTGCCATACCTGATGCCCCATTATTCATGTACTTTTTATCTTCTCATGTTACGTATATCATTGTAGCATAGAATTCTTTCTCTGGGTATCGAAAAAAATAGTGTAATGCTATCCTCTTACGGGATTACCTCCTTCAATCGTTTATAATTACATTTTATATACAGAACCAACTGAGTTGGTCGCATACCAGGCGACATTTTAAATAAAAAAGAGAGACTACCCCATAAAAGGCAATCTCTCCCATATCCTGTCTTTGTGCCAACATATTTATCAAGCCACATAATCATTCTAAGGTTGTCCTTTTCTGAAACCATAATTATTTTATGCAAGCTCAACCCCTTTTCTCCATTGTTTTTTCGTTCTGTAAAGTGGGGCTATCATTCCCGACAGCCCCACTTTCAAACAGTTTTTATATCATCTGACAATCTTTCACACCTGTGAATGAATCTGACGATATGAAAAAACTCAGAATATACACTTAGATTAAATACTTCCCTGCAATTTCCTTCAGCGCCTCCGGCTTTTTCGCGAACCACTCATCAAACGTCGTTCCTCCCGCCTGAACAGCCTGGCCCAGCTCTACAAAGAATGCCGGCATGTTTTTCTGCAGCATCATGCCCCACTGCTCGCCAAAGCGCTCCTCTCCTTCCGCGTCGCTTCCGTTTACATGGAAGGTGAACGCCGGCTCCATCACGCCGTCCACGCGCTTTGCCCCGCCGTGGAAGCCAAGCGTGCCGATCTGATGCGTACCGCAGGAGGAGGTACAGCCTGAAATGTGGATTCTCGGCAGCACACCGTCCGCAAAATCGTGCTTTCTCACTTCCTCAATAATCTGGCGCAGCGCTCCCTGGGAATCACGCAGCCCGATCTGACAGATCGTTGCTCCGATACAGGATACCGACGTCTCAAAAAGATTCTGCGCACCATCGTCCGTCACTGCGAGAACCGCCTTTGCCTCGTCGCCGTTCAGATTGATGATATAAATCGTCTCGTCCGGCGCAATGCGCACCTCGACCGCTTCCATATCTTTGATCGTCTCATAAAGCTGTGCAAACTTCGTCACCACCGGAACGCCGCCGATCGGATGGTAAGCAACCGCATAAAGCCCGTCCTGCTTCTGGGCGATCGCGCGTTTATCCGAAACTGTCGTGCCGTTTCCGCTCTTTGCGACCGCTTCCGCCGTTACGTCGATATCCAGCGTTTCACTCTTCTTCACTTCCGCCAGCTTTTCCAGGTAAGCCGCCTTATAGCCGTCCACACCCAGACTCTCCTGCATGTAGCGTGTTCTTGCCTTACCGCGGTTTTCATAATTTCCGTGCGCCACAAAGGTATTCACCATCGCTTTGATGTAATACAGGATCTCCGTCGGCAAAACATCCTCCGCCACCTTCACACCCATGCGCGGATTGTTGCCAAGACCGCCCGCGCTGTACACGTCAAAGGCGCCGTTTTCCTTCGCGACAAAGCCAAGGTCGCGGAAGGTAGCGTGCGTTTCGTTCGCCGGAGAATTGGAGAAGCCGACCTTCAGCTTACGCGGCATCTTCACAGTCTTGATAAAACCCATCAGATAGTCAGAGGCCGCCTCTGCATAGGGCAGCACATCAAAATGCTCTCCCTGCTCCACTCCGGACAGCGGCGATACCATCACGTTTCGCGGGAAATCTCCGCCGCCTCCCCTGGTGACGATCCCTACATCCATCGCCTTTTCCATGATCGCACAGACAGCCTCTGCGTCAAGGTCGTGGAACTGGATCGTCTGGCAGGTCGTAAAGTGCGCCTTTTTCACGTCGTACTGCGCAATCGCCTCCGCAACGAATTTCAGCTTTTCCTTTGTCAGCCTTCCGCCCGGCATCCGAAGCCGGAGCATACTCGCCTCTCCGCCCTTCTGCGCATAGCTCCCGAAACCGCCGGAAAAGCCCTTGTACTCCTTCATGCTCACTTCTTTTGCATAAAATTTTTCTGTCATGTCCCGGAACTGTGCCAGGTCTTCTTTAAATTCCTGCATTAAACTTTCCATGTCATTCTCTCCCAAAAGAATTATTTTCTTTTATTATAATGAAATTGTCGGGAAATATCAATGTAATCTGCTCCAAAAGTTTTTTCAATAAAATTTCCAGAAAAATCAATACCGTTGACCACCTTTCCAAACATCTTGCAAAAGGTACCTCAAAAAATGCTCTGAAAGCTTACCCGATACAGGTGTGAAGTCTCCTGCAGCACATCCACACTCTGATTGATATTTCCGATAAATACCATAGATGCATATGTTTTACACTATTCACACCCTCTTCGATGATTTCTTCATCATCCGAGCTGCAATACTGACCGAGAAGAAACTCCAACACGTACACCGGTACATTTGCTCCTTCTTTGATATGTTTTGTCAGATCCTTGCGGACAACCTTGCCATCAAAATACTGGCGTAATTTTTCTTTAATTACGGATCGTTTATCATCTGTCTCCATAAATTCGTCCATAGTCTCTCCTCTCTGGTATAGAGTTTATTTCTGTATCTTCCACTGACCAGAACGCCTGCTTCCATTTCTTGTAAGCACGCCTTTTTCCTGTAATCTTGGAAGTATTCGCTTAATTGTTCCTAATGAAATTCCTGTTGCTTCGTGGAGTTTCTTTTGTGTGATTCGAGGATTCTTCTTTATCACAGATAAAATCTTTTTTTCATCTTCAATCAATTCAAGTTCAGTCGCACTTTTAGTCGCATTAGTCTCATCAGTCGCACTTTTAGTCGCATTAGTCGGCATTTTATCGGCACAAATCGGCACTTTATCGGCACTTTCAGTCTCATTTGCCAAGCGATTAGTATCACTGATGCCACTCTCTGACTTCACCGAACCAAAATCAAAGGAGTATTCATCATCCAGCGGCACAATAATTCGGAACACATCGCCTTCTATAAACTGCGGTTCCTGTCCGGAATAGAATTTACTATACTTGAACAAATTGCGGACACCAGAACCAAGCTGATCCGCATATCCTATATTTCGAAAAAATGAAGCTATAATCGGATTCTTCGGATTCGGCTCCATATTATCCACTGTAATATAACCTTCCTTCCATGCGCGGTTTGCATTTTCCACATACATACGTTCTTTTTCAATGACAAACTTTGCCGTATAACTGCTGGAAAATTCCCGGTGCATCAAAGTATTGCTAATCATTTCTCTTACAATCGTATTTCTCAGGCTCTTATTTACAGTATCTTCCAAAAAGAACTTGTCCGGCAAATGCTTTCTTCCAAATTCAAGAAGCCTGTCGTAACTTTCAATCAAATTTGTTTTAATAATCTCACGGTCATCATACCGGTCCACATTTACCTTGCGAACGAGTGCATCTGTCACATAAGCCGGTGCCACATTCAGAATCACATCGTCTTTCCCCAACAACATAATTGCAGCAAGATTATAGCCCTCTTCTCCGGTTGCAATATCACGACCATATAATCCTGCACTTTTCAGTAATTCCTGATCATCCATAGTTGTCCACGGATGCTGTCCGCCTGCATGATTCTGTGCCATTATCCGGATTTTAGGCAACAAATCCAATCGCAAATCTTCCATTTTCGCATATGGATATATTTTCTTTTCTGTAAAGATGTTCTGCTTGCGAATGTACATCTGTGCAATCGCACCAGTAGCAGTCACCTTCACATCCGCATCATCTACACGGTCATAAATAACTTTTTTATAACTATGCACTTCCGCACTCGGTGGGATATGCACATGAATAATCGTATGTTTTTCATCGTATTTGATAATTTCAGGTGCAAGATATACCGTAGGGGAAAACAGCAACGGGTTACTCACAACCTTTATAAAATTCTTCACCATATCAGGAGCTGATTTTTCTGGTACCCCCAAAACTGTACCATCATCCAAAACCCCCATGAAAATGTCTCCGCCAAAACGATTCAAGAAGGAACATACCGTTTCATAAGTATCTGAATCAATTCCGTTGCCGCAGCGTTTAAATTCAACTGCAACAGTTTCTCCTATTGTGAGGACGGATTGTAAGATATTCAAATCCATTTTGGCACCTCCCGTATTAAAAAATTTCTTAAACCAATTATTTGTCTGAAATAACTTTCAAATAATCTCTTCCCAAAGAAGTAATAGCATAGGAAGTAGAGCGATTTGGTTTCCTGATATTGGGTAAACGTACACCTTTAGGCTTACTCTTCTTTTGATCTTTGTCCACTTTATTCAAATAATCAACGATTTCATCTATATTTTTATCTCGTTGTTCATCATTTTTGCAATACACTAGACCCAGGCGTTCTAATTTTTCTTTAATCACTGTTACCTGCTCTGTTTTTAAATTATATCTATCACATAAACTTATAATATTTTCTTGCGTATCTCTGCAATATAATGATAAGACATCAATGTCAAGTTGCGTAAGTTGATTGATGGTATCAAAAAACATCAGCATAAGATTATCATTTGCTTCGTTGCTCATTAAATTGATAAAACCATTTACATGATATGGAACTTTTTCCTGTTGTTTTTCTATTTCTAAATTATCTAACAGCCACTCTACATATTGTCCTCTGAATTTTTCTTGTACTTCTTCTGTCAATGCGACATAATTTTCCTCCATTGCATCAATTCTTTTCGCCATTAAAGTCAGAGCACTCTTAACCCGTGTTTCAAAACGATTTTGTTTATAACTTAATCGAATTCCATTTATTCTTGGTGCACAAGCTCCTATAAGAGTCCCTATTATTTCAGCAATACCTTCAGATACTACAATATCTGCGATTTCTTCCACAGATGCAGGAAGCATATCACTTTCGACTACCGAATCAACTATCTCTTCTTTCGATGCACTTAAAAAGTCTTTCACTTTCCCCTTTTTCATTATTTTTCCCTCTTAAAATCCAAGGTAGTGTCAAAAACTACCTGTTTTTTTGTTTCAAAATATAATAAAAACCTTGATTTTAAGGGAAATCTGCAATAAAAAGAGCATTGACCTCCCTTTTCGTGTATAATGTCAATCGCCAAACCAACATCCTACGAAAGGAGCCAATGCTCATGGACATTATACAATACTTACTCTCTGTTATTCAATATCTTTATCAGCAAAACTGCTGGCTGATCAATTTTATCTGCAGATATATCCCCCTCAAGCAGTGGGCTTTTGATGATTCCCATTCCCCTAAATACCAGAAGTTTAGGATCGATGAGCTTCCTCTGGTTACTGACTTCCGCCAGGACTGGACTTACAAAGATCTCATCCCCTACTACGAAAAACGCTACGGTAAGAAGATCCGCCCCGTCAGACGCCGTTCGGAATGCGATATCCCTGACGACTGCTCCTGCCCACGCTGTGATGCCCCCAAACCGTTCCTTTACAAGAATAACGGCTCCAAAGGCCAGCTCCTCTGCAAGGTCTGTGCTGCCAGGTTTTCCCCCGCCGAAAGCCGCTTCTCTTCCCTGAAGCTGCGGTGTCCTCACTGCGGAAATGCCCTCGTCCCCAAAAAAGACAGGAAACACTTTGTCATCCATAAGTGTGTCAATCCCAAATGCCCCTACTACCTCCACAACCTGAAAAAAGTGGATAAGGAAGACCTCAAAGAGGATCATGGCAAAAACAAATATAAACTCCACTACATCTACCGCGAATTCACGGTGGATTTTTTCAGCATGGACTTAAACACCCTGCCAAAGAACGCTTCTTCCCTGAAATTCAGTAAACACAATGCGCATGTCATGTCCCTGTGCCTTACCCTCCATGTGAACCTTGGGCTGTCCCTGCGCAAAACTTCCCAGGCCCTTAAAGACCTGTATAACATCAGCATCTCCCACCAGCAGGTCGCCAACTACTGTAAGACCGCCGCCATCTGCATCAAGCCCTTTGTTGACCAGTATCCCTACGAAAAAGGCGATACCTTCACCGCCGATGAAACCTATATCAAAATCCGCGGTGCCAAAACCTATGTCTGGTTCATTATGAATGCGGCCTGCCGCTCCATCATCGGCTACCAGGTATCTGATAACCGGGGAGTCGGCCCCTGCATCCTCGCCATGCGCATGGCATTTCAGGGCCTTACTAAGCTTCCGGAAAACTTCAAGTTTATCGCTGATGGTTACAGCACCTATCCTCTCGCCGCAATGGAATTTGCAAAGAAGTTTGGCAAAAATTTACCTTTAAGATCACTCAGGTCATTGGGCTTACCAACGACGATGCTGTTTCTGCAGAACACCGCCCCTTCAAACAGATGATCGAACGGCTCAACCGCACCTATAAAGCTTCTTACCGGCATACAAACGGCTTCGATAACATCGACGGTGCCAACTATAACCTTGCGCTCTGGGTTGCTTATTACAACTTCCTCCGGCCCCATAAACATAACTACTATAAAGTACTCAACGAAGTAGAACTGCTGCAGGGTGCTGACAACATGCCGGGCAAGTGGCAGCTTCTTATTCTCCTCGGCCAGCAGACCATTCTGACTATGCAGAAAAACGGTACTGCCACATTGGAGCGGGGCTGTTGTCAATAGAACCGTGGAATACCGGAACAGGCGGCACAGCCGACTGTGAGGATATGCCGCGAAAGTCTATTGACATAAAGCTCACGGATTATCCTGTCCAGCAGAAAAGGGGCATCTGCGCCCTTTTCCTGCCATCCGGCGAGGACGGGTTCGGGCGGAGCCCGCTAATGGGTCAAGGGATTGGTCCCTTGCGGGTTCTCAGGGCAGCGCCCTGAGCCCTCGGAGAGCTTTTTGGAATCAATATCTGCAATTTTCAAGGTTCGTCTGAGCCTATTTTTTTGGCTCAGTTTTTCATAGATTACTTGACACTACCAAATCCAAAACCAAAATTATCTGTAAACGCAATATCCATTATAACCTCATGCCGCAACACTTCTCGAAAATTGTTGTCATCATAAGCAATCAAATAGTATTTCCGATCTTTACTGTACTTTTTGCTCTTGAAAGAGAATCTCAGGCGGAATACACGTTTCACAGTATCTTCGTCTTTTTTATCTGCAACATACAAATGTTCATTGGAAATTCGTATCCCATATCACTTTCTTTGCTTTTAATATGCTCAATAAGAGCTTTGCGCTGTGCAATGGCAATCTTCCCATCAGCTTTTACATATTCCTTTGTGCCAATATCCAAGAAGAGTAAATCACCTGTAGAATAGGCAAGGGACTGTACAATACCTTTTTCACTCATGCCAATTAATTCAGCTTGCTCTGCAATATCTTTTTCTAATTTATTTCTTGCCCATACTGCAAAACTTTATATCGCTGTCTTGCTCATCGTTTTCTCCTAAGTAATCCACATATCTATGATACAATTTGAAAAATGTCTTTATTATATGTAGAAGAATCCACAACCGATACTTTGCAGTTCAACCATCGCATCTTTGTATTCATGCTTCTCTGCAGATTTTCCATGATCATCTTTTTTGTTCGTGTATGTCCGCCAAAGTTTCCTTCTAAAAATAAAATGACATACTTCGTCTTTGTGTCGTCTGCAGAATCCTCTGAAAATACTGTAGTTATTATTTCTTTCAATTCATCCAATGAAGATTTTTTATCCCCAAAAGACCTCGCACCAGCCAGTGCAGCCAAAGTCATTGCAACCTTCTGAGGCACCTCTATATCAAGGCTTTCCCGTCCTTGTACATCAACTTTTGTAGATGTAGTATCTCGTTTTTGGTTATTGGGAAAAATTCTCCAACGGCAATTGCCTTCGTCTCCCAGACAATTTTTTACTTCAATAAAGGATATTGCATCTTTCCCCGCCGAAATAAAATCTACGCCTTTCGATCCTGGAAGTGCATTAAATAAATCACGATAGTATTTTGTATCATCAAACTTAATCGCAATGTTTTCATCTGGAAATCCGAATTTTAATCCACTTTCTTCTCTAATCTCCATAAATGATCCTCTGTTCTCTATCATACATTGCATCAAATTCCTGCATAATCGCATTATGCTTTAAATCTGACGCCGTTTTTTCCATTTCAAATTTCACATCACCCGCCCGCTCATCACGATACAGTGACATGAAGCGTATGTCCAGATGTTCTGAATTTAATTCTGGATATACGGTAAGCATATTAAATTCCTGCTGTACAAAATAATCATGTGTCGTCACAAAAATCTGAACGCCCATTTTTGCCAAAGCAACCAGAGCCTGTACAATTGGCCGGATCATTTTCGGATTCATATTTGTTTCCGGCTCATCCCAGAAAAGTATGGTATTCTTATTCAGACTACCAGATAGAATCATATATACAATCATGGAAAGTTTCCGATAACCATCTGATAACAGCCCCATTTCAAATTCGCCCTCGTCTTTTATTTTCAAAAAGAACTTTTTATCCTTCTGAACAATCTGACCCTTCATAATTTCTTCAAAGTTTTTCAGAACTTCATTCTGCTCATTAGTGTTTGCCCCTTTTGAGAGCGGTCTATCCAGCAATTTCGTGAGATCGTAATACATTTCCTCAAAATCAATATGGTACTCCTCATAAAGAGATGCAAAGTGTTCTGTAGTAGAAATCATTTCCTTTGTAGGAATATAAATCACGTCAAAATTTCCAAAGGATTTTATCTGATCCATCTTAATATCTGCATGATTTTCCTGTCGATATCCAAAGCCTACCGAAATCTGCTGATTCTTATCCAATAACACTGAAAAATCAGTACGGTTACTACCCTGTTTTCTGCTTACCAGGCGACCTATTTTCATGCCATCTGGGCGAAAAACGCCCTGCAGTTTATCCACAAACATCTTTTCTTCTATTTCTTTCGTCGCCCCCTCTTTATATCCTTTTCCAAGAGGCTTTAAAACAGAATACATCACTTTTAATAACGTTGTTTTGCCTGTGCTGTTTTCTCCACAAATGATATTAATATTTTTTGCCCAGTTAATTTCTGCATTTTCAAAAAGCATAAAATTACTCAAAGTAAGTTTATTTACTTTCACCGACTCCACCTCCATTTAGCTCTCCATAATTGCATAATCCTACCAATATTGTTCTCCAATCACCATTTATACGTTTAATAGTATTTCCTGCAACAATCCAATTAAAACTCTATATGAAGAATTATGTCTTTCTCCAATTGTTTCAGTAGTTTTCTCTCAAGCTTGGAAACATATCTTTTCACACCTTCTGCCGTTTCCAACTGCCAGGTGGTTTCCGCAGTAATCGTTTTTATGCTAATCGTTCGTTGCTTTAATTTCTTTCACATATTTTATCATAGAATTCTTTCTTTGGATATCAAAAAAATGGGTGTTCGAGTGATTTTTCGTCATTTATCAAGATTTTTATATGTAAAATTCTCACTGGAATTTTCCGACCCATCGGTAGTAATAACAAATATGACTTTTCCTGCTTTATGTGCTCACTGAAGATATTTCTGAACATTATCAATCTTTTCAATCGCTGCCCCACTGCATCCAGCAATGCCATACAATGTCGGGCGGGTCAGGGACTTTCACCCCTTAGAACGTGCGCCCACCGGGAGCACCTAAAATAACGGCACCCATACGGATGCCGTCGCCTTTTCTTTATAAGCTTGCAAAAAATAATTCGTAAAAATCATCCTGTCCGTCGAGCATGGGAGAATTTTCCCCGCCTCCGTTCGTGCTGCGTTTCATCGCCGCATGAAATTCCTCGCCTGCTGCGATGACGTCCATTTCATAAATAGGATATCCCAGTTCGCGACACTTACGGCAGAACGCCCGCAGAGGATCGCGATCCTGCCTCGTGGCAAGCAGCTCCCGGCGCAGGGCAGCGTCCCGCCTTGCGCGTCCTTGAAGTTCCTCTAAATAATCGATTGTTGTCATCTGCAATTATCTCCCAAAAATATATATCCTGCACCTGCCCGCCTTAATCTTTTTGCATCTTTCCGGACGCCGTGCTCACCTCGATTCCGCTCCGCTTCTTCTGCTCTGCACACTTTCGCACTAGGCTCGAAAACACCTCGCCAAATGCTCAATGCGTCACTGTGGGCGAGCGCCCTATAAAAAGCTCAACACAAGTTTTGCTTTGTGAGCAAGCTCCCACGCAAACTTGTGTTGGCTTTTTGCACGGCTATACCGCTTTTTCAAACTGACTGTTATATAGGTTCGCGTAGAAGCCGCCTTTTTTCATCAGCTCGTCGTGATTTCCCTGCTCGATGATGTCGCCGTCTTTCATGACGAGGATGAGGTCGGCGTCGCGGATGGTGGAGAGACGGTGTGCGATAACAAAGCTGGTGCGCCCTTTCATCAGATTATCCATCGCTTTCTGGATGCGCTCCTCTGTGCGGGTATCGACGGAGGACGTCGCCTCGTCGAGAATGAGGATCTCGTTGTCCGCCAGGATTGCCCGCGCGATTGTGAGGAGCTGCTTCTGCCCCTGCGAAATATTGTTGGTTTCCTCATTCAGCACCATCTGGTAGCCGCCCGGCTGCGTCATGATAAATTTGTGGATATGCGCCGCCTTTGCCGCGGCGATGACCTCCTCATCGGTGGCGTCCAGCCTTCCGTAACGGATGTTTTCCATGATCGTGCCGGAGAACAGCCAGGTATCCTGCAGGACCATGCCGAACATCTCCCGCAGCTCACTGCGATTGAATTCCCGCAGATCATGCCCGTCAATCCTGATGGAACCGCTGTTTACATCGTAGAAACGCATCAGCAGCTTCACCATCGTAGTCTTGCCCGCACCGGTCGGTCCGACGATCGCGATCTTCTGCCCGTCTTTGATATCCGCCGAAAAATCATGCACAATGATCTTATCCGGCTGATAGCCGAACGACACATGGTCGAACTCCACATTTCCCTTCAGCCCCTCGATGCTCACCGGATGCTCGGCAATCTGCGGTTCTTCCTCCTCATCGAGAAACTCAAACACACGCTCCGAGGCAGCCGCCGTGGACTGCAGCATGTTCGTCACCTGCGCGAGCTGCTGGATCGGCTGCGTGAAATTGCGGATATATTGGAAGAATGACTGGATATCGCCTACCTCGATCGCGCCGCGGATAGCGAAAAAGCCGCCGAGCAGCGCCACCATCACGTAGCCCAGGTTGCCGACAAACTGCATGACCGGCATCATCATGCCGGAGAAAAACTGCGATTTCCACGCGGAATCGTACAGCTTTTTGTTTGTCTCCTCAAAGACGCTGATCACGTCTTCCTCTTTATTGAAGGCTTTCACGATATTGTGTCCGCCGTAAACCTCCTCGATCTGACCGTTCACTTCGCCCAGATACGCCTGCTGTCTCTGGAAATATTTCTGCGAGCGCTTCATCACCTGTCCGATAATTCCCATGGAAACCGGCAGGATCAGCAGCGCACAAAGCGTCATCCAGACATTAATGCTCAGCATCATCACCAGCACGCCGATGATCGTTGTCGCGGACGTAATAAGCTGCGTGAAGCTCTGATTCAGACTCTGCTGCAGCGTATCCACATCGTTTGTGACGCGCGACAGGATCTCGCCGTTTGTGCGGCTCTCAAAATAGCTGAGCGGCATCCTGTTCATTTTCTGCGAAATTTCCTTTCGCAGGCTGTAGGAAACGTCGTTGGAAATGCCGCTCATCACATATCCCTGCACGAACGAAAACAGTGCGCTCGCCGCATACAGGCACATCAGCCCGGCAAGGATCGCAGTAATCTTTCCAAAATCGATGGAACCCGTTCCCTGAATTTTTGCAACAAGTCCGTTAAACAGCTCCGTCGTCGCCTTTCCGAGAATCCTCGGACCGATAATGCTGAACACCGTGCCGGCCACAGCAAACACCAGCATCGTCAGAAAACGGAGACGATAGCGCTTCATATACGAAAGGAGCTTCGCCATCGTTCCGCGGAAGTCCTTTGCCTTCTCATTCCCCATTTTGCGTGAACCGCGCATTCCAGATCTTCTCTGCTCACTCATCCTGCCAGTTCCTCCTTTGAAAGCTGAGACTCGGCAATCTGCCGGTAAACCTCGCAGTTTTCCAGCAGCTCCCTGTGCGTACCCATGCCTGCCATCCGCCCCTCATCGAGCACAATGATCTTGTCGGCATGAAGGATCGTACTGATGCGCTGCGCCACAATAATCGTGGTCGTCTCCGCCGTCGCCTCCCGCAGCGCCCGGCGCACAGCCACATCCGTCTTATAATCCAGCGCAGAAAAGCTGTCGTCGAAAATTAGGATTTCCGGATTCTTCTCAATTGCACGCGCGATCGACAGACGCTGCTTCTGCCCGCCGGACACGTTCGTTCCGCCCTGCGCGATCGGAGACGCATAGCCCTCCGGTTTCTCCTTAATAAATTCCTCCGCCTGCGCGATCTGCGCCGCCCGCTCTACATCCGCCGTCGGTGCCTCCGGTCTGCCGTAGCGGATGTTGGAATCGATCGTTCCTGAGAACAGCACGCCCTTCTGCGGCACATAGCCGAGGCGTCCCCGCACATCTTTTTGTGACATTTTGCGGATATCCACGCCGTCCAGACGAATCTCGCCCTTCGTCACATCATAAAAGCGCGGGATCAGATTCACCAGCGTGCTCTTTCCGCTTCCGGTACTGCCGATGATTGCAATCGTCTCGCCCTTCTCCGCCGTAAAGCTGATATCTGAGAGCACTTCCTCCTCCGCATCCGGATACGCGAAGGAAACGTGATCAAACTCCAGCCTGCCCTTCACGGACACATTCGGCGTGCGCGGCTTCTCCGGATCATGGATGGTCGCCTGCGTCTCCAGGATTTCACTGATACGCTTGCCGGAAACACTCGCACGCGGCAGCATAATAGAAAGTATCGTTATCATCAGGAACGACATAATGATCTGCATCGCATACTGGATAAACGCCATCATATCGCCCACCTGCATACTTCCGTTATCGATCGCATGGGCGCCGTTGTAAACGATCAGCACCGTCACGCCGTTCATGATCAGCATCATCACCGGCATCATAAAGGTCATGCAGCGGTTGACAAACAGGTTTGTTTTCATCAGATCGCTGTTTGCCTTCTCAAAGCGCTCCTCCTCATGCTTTTCGCGGCTGAACGCACGGATTACCGGGATACCGGTCAGGATTTCCCGCGTCACCAGATTCAGTCGGTCGATCAGCGTCTGCAGTATCTTAAAGCGCGGCATCGCAACCCTGAACAATATAAATACCACCAGTACGATCAGCACCACGGCCAGACCGATGATCCAGCTCATGGAAACATCCGTGCCAAGCACCTTCAGCACGCCGCCGACGCCAAGGATCGGCGCGTAGCAGACAATGCGGAAAAACATTGCCATAAGAAGCTGCACCTGCTGAATATCGTTTGTACTGCGCGTAATCAGCGACGCCGTGGAAAACTGGTTAAATTCCGCGTTCGAAAAACCGATCACCTTGCGGTATACCACCGCGCGCAGATCATGTCCGGTCGTCGCCGCCACACGCGCCGACAAAAACGTAATACTGATCGCCGCCACCATGCCAAGGAACGCCAGCGCCAGCATTTTCAGTCCGGTGGCCAGCAGATACCGCATCTGCATCGCGTCCATATCCTCGCCAAGGCTGTCGTACTCACTCTGCACAAAGCCGACTGCCATCTGCGTGATGATCGACTCCGGCATCTGATCCATCTGTCCGCTGATGCCAGAGAGCATCCGCTCCCGCATCGCAGCCGGAAGCGCGGCAATCGTCTCAAACAGATCTGCGTTCTCCGGCAGGTTCATCTGCTCTTTGATAGCAGCCGCCGTCTCCTCCTGGGAAAGACTCACCAGGGCGACCTCTGCCTTTCCAAGCGTCCCGTTCAGCTCCTGTCTCTCTTCGCCGCTGATTTCCTGCAGATACCAGGCGTCACCCTGCTCTTTATAGACGGACTTCACCTGCTCCTGCTGCTCCTCGTCAAGAAACAGCAGCAAATGTTTAAACGACTGCGCGCTGATCTGTTCCGGCACGCCGTCCTCTATTCCTTTTTGCTGGATTCCCACATTAATAATATCCGAGGTGTAGGAAGGCAGCGACAGATCACAATATGCCTGCAGAAAAAGCAGCAGCACGATCAGCAGCATATAGCCCACCGATCTTTTCATATATTTCACAAGCTTCAGCATTTCCTTTTCCCCTCACTCTTTTTTCATACGAAGTTAATAAATTTTATTACTATATATATAAATAATCAAGTCCCTTTATAGAAATTTAACAAAACTTTTATAGACTATTACGGTTCACTTCGTTCACAGCAACCTTCGCAAATCCATTTATAATTCGCTTCGCGAATAGGATTTGCTCACGCCTGAATCACGTTCTCACGCCTCAAACCCACAAGACTAGCTTCGCGTCGCAGCAGGTGTTTGAGGCTTGCGTAAACAGCAACTATAGATTACTTTTTTCATAAAAAAAGCAGGAAATTTTTCTTTTCGGAAATATCCTGCCCCTTTTGATTCTCTGTATTCTTTTGCCTTTTTTATTCCCGCGAGCAATGAGCCAAGTGCCGTGCTTGCACGAGCATTTGGCGGTGCTGTGTGCCTGAAAATACCGCCTCACTGCCTTCGCATTCAGAACCGTATCCTCCGCCCCGCAATCCTTGACAGAAGAGGCTCGCTGTGCGACACAACGATCAGTCCGATTCCCCTCTCTTTTGTCTCTTTCAGCAGAAAATTCCAGATCTGGCTCTGCGTGATCATGTCCAGCATGGTGCTGATTTCATCGGCGATCAGAAATTTTGTGTCTCTTCCGAGGGCGCGCGCGATACAGAAGCGCTGCAGCTCTCCGCCGGACAGCTCCTGCGGATAGCGGTTCATCCAGTCCTGCTCGATGCCAAGCTCCCGGATGATGCGCTCCTCGATGTCCTGTCCGTCCGTCAGTGTATCCCTCATGCGCAGACGCGGGTTCACCGCGCGCTCCGGATGCTGCCAGATCATCTGCACCGGACAGTATCCCTTTTTCGGAAGCGGCTTTCCATCCAGAAGGACCTCGCCGGACTGAGGCTTTAAATAGCCCGCCAGAATTTTGCAGAGCGTCGTCTTTCCAAAACCGCTCGGTCCCAGGATCGCCGCGCGCTCGCTGCTGTCTACCCTCAGGGACACATTCTGAAAAACAGTGCCCTCCCTCTCCTCATAGGAAAATGTTACATTATGCGCTTCCAGTACCATAGCTTTCCTCCGTTAATATGATGCTCCTGCTGCATCTCAATTTGCGCAGATGTCACCTGCTGTATTCTGTTCTGCCCTGCGATATGTCACCTGCTATATTCTGCTCTGTCCTGTGAGATGTCACTTATTCGTACCGGCCCGCAATGTGCGTGGTGCGCCTCCACCGCAAGCGGCTCTCCTTTGTACTGCACGCAGCGCACTGTCGCGCAGCCTACGCGCCGCATGGGGACGTCGCTCCGGCACTTTTCCGAATACATGCTGCAGCGCGGTCCGAACGGACAGCCCTGCGGCATATCCTTTACATAGGGCTGCACACCCGGAAGCGGTTCAAATCCATTCTGCGGCATCGCCCGCCACAGCGCTTTCGTATAAGGATGGCGCAGGGTTTCTTCCGAAGCAAAATCCGCAACTGGGGCTTCCTCGATTGTTGTGCCTGCATAGAATACAGCCACCCGGTCCGCCACCTCCAGAGCCAGCTCAATATCATGTGTGATGAGCAGTACGCCATGTCCCTCGTCTGCAAAGGCACGGAAATCCTCCATAGATTTCTTTGCCAGCGCCAGATCCATGCCCGGCGTCGGCTCGTCCGCAATGATCAGCTCCGGCTCCTCCATCAGCGCCGACGTCAGAAGCACGCGCCGGGTCATTCCGCCGGAGCATTCAAAAGGATACTTATTGTCTACATCTTTTCCCAGACCGTAGCGCGCAAAAAGTGATCTCTGACGCTGGCGGCGCGCCGCGTTCTTTTTTCCCTGGCTCACCTGCTCGCCCACCTTCATCAGCGGATCGAGATAGGTCGTGCTCTGTGGGACAAAGGCGATCTTATGCCCACGAAGCTCCTTCATTTTTTCCGCCGTCAGCAGCTCTCCGTCAAAGTACATCTGTCCGCCGACCTTCGCATTATACGGCAGCATCCCCAGGATCGCGTGCGCCAGCAGGCTCTTGCCGGAGCCGCTGGAGCCGACCACCGCCACGATCTCGCCCTCATGGACAGAGACGGACAGCCGGGAGATCACCGGCAACTCCACCTGTCTGCTGCTGCGATCATTCTCATATTGCAGAAAGGAAACCGACAGCTCGTCGATTTCCAGAATGTGACGTTTTTCTGTACAGCTCATAAAATCCTCCTGTATGAAGACACTTTCTGTGGCAGGTTTGCAAAGCAGACATCCTGCCCGGACATAAAACCTATGCATGAACGCTGTTCGGATCGAGCAGCCTGCGCAGCGCATTGCCGCCGAGATCAAACAGCACTACCGTCAGCACCAGCATCATTCCCGGAAACAGCGCCAGCCACCATTTTCCCATGATCAGATAGGTCATGCTCTCCGACAGGATCACCCCGATCGCCGGCTGTTCCGAGGAAAGTCCGAAGCCTAAAAAGGTGATGCTGGATTCGTGCAGGATCGCGTGCGGAAACATCAGCACAAGTCCCACCAGAAACTGCGGCAGAAGGTGCGGAAGCATATGCTTCACGGCAATTTTCCACTTGCTCTGCCCCAGCTTTTCCGCAATCAGAATATATTCGCTCTGGCGAAGCTGCAGCACCTCCGCGCGGATCAGCCTCGCCAGCGACGTCCAGTGTGTCAGCGCCACCCCGATGATCACGCCCTTCAGTCCCTTGCCGCAGGCGTAGGAAATCAAAATTAACAAAAGGATATGTGGAATCCCCATAATTCCGTCAATCAAAAAGCTGATTGCCGCATCCACCTTTTTTCCAAACACCGCTGCGGCAACGCCGAGAAGAAGCGCCATCACCGCGCTGACGCCCGCCGCACAGACACCGATCAGAATACTCATGGAAAGTCCGGTCAGCGTGCGGCAGAGCATATTTCTGCCCAGCCAGTCCGTCCCAAACGGATAAGCCAGACATGGCGTCAGATTTTTCCGTGAAAAATCTGTCTCCATCGCGGCATCGTGGCAGAGAATTCCAGCGATTGCCACACCCGCCAGAAATATCACAGAAAATATCAGCAAAATCTGCGCGCGCTGTCTCTGATTGAATCTCTGCTTCACGTTCCACGCCCGCTGCCCCTGATTTAATTTCTGCCTCATGTCCTACGCCCTCCTTTCCGCATGCGCGGATCCACCACGCCGTACAGGAGGTTCGCAATAAAGTTGCCGAAAAAGACGATTGCCGCCGTAATCAACGTGATGCCCATCAAAAGCGGCACATCACTCCCGGTGCCCGCCGCCACAGCAGCCTGTCCGAGCCCCGGATAGGAAAATACCTGCTCCACCAGCACCGAACCGCCGATAATTTCACTTATTGATGCAAATTGCAGCGTAAGCGCCGGAAGCAGCACATTGCGCAGCGCATGTCTGCGCACGATGCTGCCCGTCTTTTCGCCGCGCGCCCGCGCGAACAGCACATAATCGCTCTCCATGATGTCGATCATTTTTTCCCGCGTGTGCAGGGCAATATTGGATACTCCGGTAATACTTAATGTAAACGCCGGAAGGATCGCGTGGCGTACACGATCCAGAAACGTCACTCCGGCAGCCTCCATTCCGATCGGCACGCTTAAACCGATCGGCAGCAGCTTCAGCCACACACTGAAGATTAACAGCAGCAACAGCGCCAGCCAGAAAGCCGGCGTGCTGGCGATCAACAGGCAATAGCCCTTTACCAGTTTGTCCACAGTTCTTCCGCGGAATACTCCGGCAAGCACACCAAGACAAAAGCCGAGCAGCCCGGAGATCACCCATGCCATCCCCATCAGAAACAGGGAATTTGACAATTTTACCGCGATCACGTCCGTTACCGGCTGGCGGTAAAGCAAAGATGTGCCAAGATCCCCCCGGAGGGCATCCTTCGCCCAGTTCAGATAGCGCTTTACGGGCGGCTCATCGACGCCCCAGTAGGAGCGCAGCTTTTCCTTCTGCGCCTCGCTCATACTGCCGAGCGCCGCCTGCCCCACATTTGCCTGCAGCGGATCGATCGGCGAGGCGGAGACCAGAGCAAACGTCGCGACACTCACCGCCGCAAGCAGCAAAAGCATTCGGATAAAGTTTTTTCCGGCAAATAATAAGTTGTGTTTCATGAAAAATAATTTACTCCCATTCCCACTGATCTACGTTATTAACGATCGACCATCCATGCCCATGCGGATGGATTTTCTGATCGGCTACGGTCAGACCGTCGCGCACAAAATACAGATGATCGATATTGCACAGCCATATCCACGGAATGTCGCCGTCCTGGGTGACGCCGGTCTCGCCGTCCCACTGCGCTTTTTTCCACAGCTCATAGGATTCTTCCAGATCGCTCGTCTGCAGCGCCTCGTCCATGTAGGCATCCACCTTTTCATTAGCGTAAGGCGAAAGCTCCGCCAGACCGCTGTCTGTCGTGTGATAAATATTGTAAAGCTCCATCGGTGTGTGTGCTCCCCAGCCCCACACAAGCGCATCCGACTGCGCGCGTGTGTAGGCGGTATCCCAGCCCACGCCCTCGGTCGTCACATCGATGCCGAGCGCTGCAAGCTGATTTGCGGTATCCTCTGCAAGCGCCTGCCGCACAGAATCGCCATTGGAGAACATCAGTGTGAGCTCCGCACGCACGCCGTCCTTTTCCCGGATGCCGTCCGCGCCTTCCGTCCAGCCTGCCTCCTCCATCAGCTTTTTCGCCTCGTCCAGGTTATATTCTGTCACCGCCGCGTCATTGTACCACGGCATTTTATCACATACGCTGTACGCCGCCGTTCCATAGCCGTTTAAAACATTTGTGATCATTTCTTCCCGGTTGATTGCAAGATTGATCGCCCTGCGCACATTCACATCACATGTTAATGCATTTCCGTAAGTGACGCCGTCGATTTCCTGCGGCTCGGTGCACGGAAGATTGATGCCGCGGTTGTCCACAGTCGCCACACTCAGTAAGTTGTATCCGGCAATATCCATCTCACTGTAGGCGGCCGCTGTGTGCGCCACATCGACCTGACCCGCCATTGCCGCTGCAAGAGCTGCGTCCTCTTCCATAAACAGCACTGTCACTTTTTGAATTTTGGGCGCTTCCCCGTAATAATCAGGATTGGCCTCAAAGATCACCTGCTGCCCCTGATCCCACTGCTTCATAATGTAACGTCCGGAGCCGATCGGATTCCAGCCGTAATTTTCATCGTATGCATGCTCCGGCACGATCCCGACGATCGCCATTGTGTACGGCCAGATGGAATAGGGCGTATTCATATGAAATTCCACCGTCGTATCGTCCACCGCAACCGCTTCCTTCAGCATCGTAAAATCATTCACCGAACTGTTGTCCCGGCAGTTATTGTAGGTAAACGCCACATCCTCCGCCGTCAGCGGCTCTCCGTCCGTGAATTTCACGTCATCGCGGATCTTCACCGTCCAGGTAAGCCCGTCCTCGCTGCAGGAGTACTCCGTCGCCAGGTCATTCTCAATCGAAAGGTCTGTCGTCGTGCGCACCAGCGTACTCTGGATCAGCGGCTCATGTACGTGCTCGCCCGCACCCCAGCCATACGCCGGATCAAATCCCGACGCCGGCTCCGAGGTCGCCGGCATCGTCACGATCACGGAATTATCCTCCGCATTTGCAAGCGCTGTCGTTCCAATAAAAAGTGTGCCCGTCAAAATTGCCGCACAGAAAAGCCCCGTTATTTTTCGTACTGTCATATTGTTACTCCCTTTCTGGTCTCATTTTAACCGTGATAAATTTCAGGTTTCGCGAAATGTCGACTTTTCACTATCATTGAAAGCCGCGAACCGTTCCTTTGGCAATTTCACCCGCGTTCGCATAGCACCCCGGCTTTCATTAGTGATATTATATACGTAAAAAAATCCCCCCACAAGCCCGGTGGGGGGATAAAAATTTAACAATCTCTCAGGAAAGGATCTGCGCGGCAGACTGTTCGAGCTGCGCTTTCGCTCTGCGGATTTCCTCCAGCTCCGACTCGGAAATCTTATCCAGCCGGCACTTATTAAGCAGCTTTTGCAAGGTGTTGCAATCATTTTTGATCTGCTTTTTATCCGCCTTGTCAAGATTCTTTTTTTCTTCTTTCAGCGCACGCTGTACCTGCGTGACAAGTGTCTGCGCCTCACGCGTCAGCTCCATCGCATCCACGCGGATCTGATCCTGCCCGGCGTACTCGTTCGCATCGCGGATTGCCTGCTCGATCTCCGACTCAGACATGCGGTCATTCGCCGTGATGGTGATCGACTGCTCCTTTCCGGTGTCCAGATCCTTCGCAGACACCGTCAGAATACCGTTGGTGTCGATATCAAATGTAACCTCGATCTGCGGCACGCCCGCCGGAGCGCGCTTGATTCCCTTTAAGCGGAATTTTCCGATCGTCTTATTGTCCCGCGCCATCGGCCGCTCACCCTGCAATACGTGGATCTCTACGTCGCGCTGATACGGCGCCGCTGTAGAGAACACCCGTGAAAAGCGCGTCGGCAGCGTAGAGTTTCGCTCGATCAGACGGGTGGCAACGCCTCCCACCGTCTCGATGGAAAGGCTGAGCGGAATCACATCCAAAAGCAGCAGATCCTGCCCGGCGCCCGCTGTCACCAGCGCATTTCCCTGCAGGGTGCTTCCAAGGATCGCCGCGCCCTTCGCCACGCACTCGTCCGGGTTGATGTTCCTGGAAGGCTCCTTTCCGGTAAGCGCGCGCACCTTCGCCTGGATCGCCGGAATTCTGGTGGAACCGCCGACCAGCAGCACTCTTCCAAGCTCGGAAGCAGCAATGCCTGCATCATTCAGAGCGTTCTGCACCGGTTCCGCAGTCCGTTCAATTAAGTCTCTTATTAATTCCTCAAACTTTGCACGCGTGAGGACAATGTCCATGTGTACCGGGCCTTCCCTGCCCGTTGTAAGATACGGCAGTTCAATATGTGCACTGTCTGCCGTAGAAAGCGTTTTTTTCGCCTGCTCCGCCGCCTCGGTGACTCGCGTCATCGCCGCAACATCACGTGTAATATCTATGTGATGTTCCTCACGGAAGCTGCGAACCAGCCAGTCGCGGACGCGCGCGTCAAAATCATCACCGCCCAAGTGATTGTCGCCCGCCGTCGCAAGCACCTCGATGACACCCTCGCCGATCTCAATGACAGAAACATCAAACGTGCCGCCGCCCAGGTCATAAACCATCACCTTCTGCGGCTCCCCGTGGTTCAGCCCATAGGAAAGCGCCGCGCTGGTCGGCTCGTTGATAATGCGCTTGACATTTAATCCGGCAATACGCCCGGCGTCCTTGGTCGCCTGCCGCTGAATATCATTAAAATATGCCGGAACAGTGATAACCGCCTCCGTCACCGGTTCCCCGATAAAGCTCTCCGCATCTTTTTTCAGCTGCATGAGGATCATCGCGCTGATCGTCTGAGGCTTGTACTCCTTGCCATCGATCCGGATGCTCCAATCCGTTCCCATGTGACGTTTCACCGAGCTGATCGTGCGCTCCGTGTTTGTCACCGCCTGTCTGCGCGCCGCATCTCCGACGATGCGCTCGCCCGCTTTCGAAAATGCCACCACGCTCGGCGTCGTCATCGCGCCGGAGCTTGCCGGAATGATCACCGGCTCCCCGTTTTCCACAACGGATACGCAGCTGTTTGTTGTTCCCAAATCGATTCCTATTACTTTACCCAAAGCTTATCCTCCTAACAGCACCGGCAGAAGGTGCAGAAAAATTGCAGCATACAAAAACTCATGCACATGCGGTTAAAGCCCTCCGCGTATTTCTGGTAATCCTGCCCGTTTTGATTATATGTGTCCCCGGTCTGCTGCATACACTGAAGCGTCTGCCGGTAAACCGTATTATCCGGCTCCCTCTGGAGCGCTTTCTGAATCTGCTCCACCGCAAATATCGTGTTGCCAAGTCCATGATTCGCGAGCGCACTCAAATAGTACCATCTCGCATTGCGGTTCGCGCTGACAATACTGTTCAGCGTCTGATTGGCATAGCTGTATTGTTTCATATTAATAAAGTCGATCGCCTTCCGGATGTCGGCACTATCCTGCGGCTGTGCATTTGGACGTGGCATTTCCCGCGTCTGTCCAAAGCCAAACAGATCGTCAAAATCAAAACCGCCAAATCCACCGTAACCGCCATAGCCACCTGATCCGTTTCCATACCCGCCCTGCTGTCCGCCGTAGCCGCCTGAACCACTTCCATAGCCGCCCTGCTGTCCGCCGTAGCCGCCCGAACCGCTTCCATAGCCGCCCTGCTGCCTGCCATAACCACTATAGCCGCCTGAACCATTTCCATAGCCGCCATAAGAGCTTCCCGGACCGCGCGACTGCTGACGGTTCTGATATTTTTCCGGGTTATTCAGCATATCATATGCCTCATTTACCTCGTTCATCTTCTCTGCAGCCTTCGGATCATCCGGGTGCAGATCCGGGTGATATTCTTTTGCCTTTTTGCGGTATGCCCGCTTTATTTCATCCTTCGTCGCATCCTTTGATACCCCAAGTACTTTATATGGATCGTCAATCATGGGATTTCTCCTTTCCCAGTATCCTTGCGTAGTATTGCTGCCATACTCCGCCATACAAAATATTTTTCAGCAGGTGCTCATCCTGCACCAGCGGCAGCTTCTCAAACTGATGTGTGGCGTTTCCAATCGCCATCGTAAGCACCGCTTCCATCTCCTCCGGTTTTTTCTGCATACTGACCAGCGGATTGTAATTTTTCTTTTTCAGATCTTTTTTGTAATCCATCGCGGCATCCATCAGATAAATAAACCGCCCCAGCTCATACCCGAAGCTGCGCAGACTATTGCTCCAGAAATCCTCCTCATACACAAAAAGCTCAGAGAGCATTTTCCCGGAACAGTTCACCGCATCATCCGGTATACTGTTATGTGACTTTTCAATCGCAGCCAGCTCTTTAATGCTGCTCGCCACGATCCGGCTCTGTCTGGGATATTGCTGAACCGTTTTCTGGAAGCTGTCCTCCAGTATTTTCGCATAGCGGTATTTCAAATGATTTCGCTCGTCCTCCCAGTCATCCAGACATTTATAATAGGTCATGAGCACCGTCATATCCGCGGCATATTCCGTGAATTTATTTTCCACGGCAATTTTTTTGCGGGTCGGATGAACCGCGCAGCGAAAGCTCTCCTCCTTTTCCGGCGGCTCATAAAGCGATGACAGGAACAGGATCACAAACGTCATATCATACGTCAGACTCATCCGCTCCATCTGTCCGTACCGCTCCCCCAGTGTTTTACAGAGTCCGCAATACACTTTCTGATACCGGTCAAGCTCCTCCTGTGAAAGTCCTTTTTTATTACAAATGATATATCCAAACATATTTTTTGCTCCTTATCATTCTGCTACAGATAATTGTACCTTTCACAAAAAATAAGTCAACGGCTTTTATGATTTTTTTATGGTTCTGCGTAATTTTTTATAAATCCAAAAGGATGTCACGTCCTATTTGTGTGACATATACTTTCTGTGAATGAAAACGGAAGCTTCTCTATCTTCTTCAGGTTTTCATCCGAATGCTCCACCTCGCGGGAATAGCGGTACACCACGTCGATCACATCTTCCTCATCAAGCTGCCGTCCGTTTTTCAGCCAGCGCGCTTTTAAGATTTCCCCGATCGCCTCCGCGCTGAGCAGCGCCATTTTCATTTTGGAAAATACCTGTCCGTCGTAAACGGCGCCGCAAAAATATGTACTCACAAAATATACGAGAAGCTGTTCCTTCTGAATCTCCCACACCGGATAGTTTTCTGCAAGCCAGCTTTGAAAATCCGCCGTAACAAGCGCATACTCCTGCGCCGTGTGTCCCAGAAATAAAAACTGCTCCACCTCCAAAAGCTGTACGTCCCACTCCTGCCGGAGCAGCTCAAGCTGAAAAAGCCCCCGGAAATTTTTCTTCGCCACCGCAAAGCTTCTCCCGGCATCCGCACCTTCTTCACACATTCTTTTTGCTGCAAACTGCCGTGCCGCTTCACGCTGATATTTTTCCAGCACCTCCTGACAGGCAAACAATTCTCCCTGGTCGATGCGGCGCTGCATATCGTGTGCAATACCGTATACCAGCCGCTCCCGCACTCCGTTCGGAAGCGTGCGGTCCTGCAAAATGTGAAGTATCACCTCACGCGCATCACATAATGCGGAATACAGAAGAAGATCAAAATCCTCCTCATACGTCTCCCGACGCTTTGTCTCCGCCCGCTGAAACGTCACAGGTTCTGTATGATGCATCAGAATTTTTGTGACCTCCGGGCACGACAGAGACAGAGTAAGCTCCCGCACGCCTTCAAATTCCTCGATGTGCCGCGGATAACGCCTGCAGGTCTGGCACAGATGATCGCGTCCAAGCGCTGTATAAAGATCGCATAAATTTTCATCATTCAAAAATGCGCAGCGTTTTTCCGCTTTCTGATGAAATACCTGCCCTTTCCAGTCGATTCCCCGGCGCAGCCGTTTCCGAAAGCTTCCCTTGCAGGTCTTATATTTTTTCAGTGATCTTCTGTCGATCACGATCTGCCAGCCGGCACAGCAGGTATCCTCGCAGGCATCGGCTGTGCAGTGAAATTTTGTGTAATAATCCGGTCTTGTATATAGCATCCTTCTGTCAAAAAAATTTCTGCGGGACAGCAGAAACTTTTCCGATCTCCTTTCTCTCACTTTGCGCTCATTACATTTCAATGATTCCATTGGAGATCGCTTTGAAATGCCCTCTTGCACAGTGAATCTTTGATTCCTCGATCAGTCTTGGCTGCATGGTGTCCATAGAGCCCTTTGCTGATTTTCCGCTGTTAATATAATATACATCGGCAATATTTTTGTCAATTATTCGGCATCCCGATAAAATCAGTATATCATAATTGCCTGCAAAAAGGGAGGCTTTTCGCCTCCCCATCTGTCCTATAACTTCTCCGTTACATCCTAATACTCGAGATATGCCCCTTTCATCGGGCTTGCCGCGTGCTCGCTGAAAAGTCTCAGCACACCTTTTTTGTATTTCGGCTCGCGCGGCTTCCAGTTTGCTCTGCGCTCTTTGAGTACCGCGTCGATTTCCTCCGGCGTCTTTTCCACGCCGTGGATGCCGATAATGTTGAGCTTTCGCTCCATAACGTCGATTTCGATGAGGTCGCCCTCTTCGACGAGCGCGATGGGACCGCCGTCCACCGCCTCCGGGCTGCAGTGTCCGATCACCGGACCGGTGGAGGCGCCTGAGAAGCGTCCGTCTGTGATCAGCGCGATACTGCGTCCCAGCTCCTTATCACTGCTGATCGCCTCTGAGGTATAGAACATCTCCGGCATACCGCTGCCCTTCGGACCCTCGTAGCGGATGAATACCGCGTCGCCCTTCTGCACCTTGTGCTTCAATACCGCGTCAAGGCATTCTTCCTCGCTGTCAAACGGTCTTGCCCGCAGCACCGCCTTAAACATTTCCTTCGGGCATGCCGTGTGCTTGATCACTGCGCCCTCCGGGGCCAGATTTCCCTTCAGGATCGCGATGCTGCCGTCGGTTCCGATCGCCTTGTCGTATGGGCGGATGATGTCCTCTTTTGTCACATTCACGCCGTAGCGCGCATTGAAGTCCGCCAGCCACTTTCCGCAGCGCTCATAGAAGCCGTTCTGTTTCAGCTCCTCCAGGTTCTCGCCAAGCGTCTTTCCCGTCACGGTCATCACATCAAGGTGCAGATGCTCCTTGATTTCCTCCATAATCGCCGGAACGCCGCCCGCATAGTAGAATACCTCCGCCGGCCAGCGTCCTGCCGGACGCACATCCAGAAGATAACGCGCACCTCTGTGCAGACGGTCAAAGGTATCGCCGGTGATCTCAATGCCAAATTCGTGAGCAACCGCCGGAATGTGCAGCAGACAGTTCGTGCTTCCGGAAATTGCCGCATGTACCAGGATTGCATTCTCAAAGCTGTCCATCGTCACGATATCGGACGGCTTCATATGCGGCATCGTCGCAAGCTTTACCGCCTGCTCACCGGCCTGTCTTGCGTATGCCAGAAGGTCCGGGCTGGTCGCCGGCATCAGCGCACTTCCCGGCAGCGCCAGGCCGAGCGCCTCCGCCATGATCTGCATGGTGGACGCCGTTCCGATAAAGGAACATGCACCGCAGCTCGGGCAGGCATTGCATTTCGCCCAGTTCAGCTTTTCCTCGTCAATTTCTCCGCGCTGATATTTTGCGCTGTACATGCCGAGCTGCTCCAGAGTGAGCATCTCCGGCCCCGCATTCATGGTACCCCCCGGAACCACTACCGCCGGGATGTCCACTCTTGCCAGCCCCATAAGGTTTGCCGGCATTCCCTTGTCGCAGCTTGCCAGATAAACACCGGCGTCAAACGGCGTCGCGTTTGCGTGGATCTCGATCATGTTTGCGATCATCTCACGGCTTGCCAGACTGAAATTGATCCCGTCCGTTCCCTGGCTCTCACCGTCGCAGATGTCGGTGCAGTAATAACGTGCGCCGTGTCCGCCCGCTGCCTCCACGCCTTTCCTTACTTCCTCCACCAATACGTCCAGATGACCGCTTCCCGGATGACTGTCTCCGAAAGTGCTCTCAATCATGACCTGAACCTTTGATAAATCCTCCGGCTTCCAGCCGGTACCGATGCGCAGCGGATCAAGCTCCGGCGCTAATCTTCTCATTTCCTGACTCTTTAATTCCATCGTTTGCAGCCCCTTTCTACTTTATGTTAAATGTCCTGTCGCGATTTTTCTGTGATGCGCGGGGCGAAGGTACGTCACTCCTTTTCGCCCCGCCATCCGTCTATGCGAAGAAGGATATGATTAATGCTACCACAAAACCGGTTCCGCCTACAAGCGTTTCCATAATCGTCCATGTCTTTAAGGTTGTCTTTTCATCCATGCCCACCAGCGACTTCACCAGCCAGAAGCCGGAATCGTTGAAGTGGGAACATACTGTCGCGCCGCCTGCGACTGCCGCCGTTGTACATGCAAGGTACAGCGGGGACAGCTCTGCAATGCCCGGCATTGCCGCGATGATGCCTGCCGCCATCGTCATTGCCACCGTTGCGGAACCCACGCAGATTCTTACCAGCGCAGCTACGATAAATGCGATAACAACGATCGGAAGGTTTGCGGATGCCACCGCGTTTCCGATCACATCGCCAAGTCCGGAATACTGGAGCATATAGCGGAGCACGCCGCCGCATGCCGTTACCAGAAGGATCAGTCCGGTCGGCTCCAGAGATTTTGTCATGATCTTTTCCAGCTCATCCATCTTGTAGCCATGCTTTACGCCGAGCACGAGCATCGCCACGATGGTCGCGATCAGAAGCGCTACGAACGGCTCGCCAAGGAAACCAAGGATCGGCGCGATCGGAGCCATTGCCGGAACAACGCCAGCGACAGAATCCAAAATAATCAGTACAAGCGGAATCAGGATAATTCCAACGATCGTCCAGAAGTTCGGAAGCTTCGATTCGTCAAAGTCTTCCTGATTTGCCACATGCTCCGGAACCGGAACGTAATACTTGTTTCCGCAGATGGAGCCCCATACCGGACCTGCCACGATCATCGCGAAGATACCGCAGAAGATGCCGACCATGATCACCCAGCCAAGGTCTACGCCGAGCATCGTTGCCACCAGCACCGGTCCCGGTGTCGGCGGGATAAACGCATGTCCGACTGCAAGACCTGCCAGCAGCGGAATTGCGTAAAACAGCGAGGAACGTTTTGTTCTCTTTGCCAGCGAAAATGCAAGCGGGATCAGAATAATAAGGCCTGCGTCGAAAAATACCGGCATTGAGATAACCAGACCGGTGATTCCGAGCGCCCAGGCCGCTTTTTTATCGCCAAACCATTTTACCATCGAGACGGCAAGCGTCTGAGCGCCGCCCGATACCTCCAGAATTGCGCCAAACATCGAACCAAGTCCTACCAGAAGCGCAATACCCTTTAACGTGTTTCCAATACCATCATTTACCGCCGTCACGATATCCTCGAACGGCATTCCTGCTACCAGCCCGATGACGATCGCGCCGACCAGGATAGCAACCATTGCCTGAACCTTAAATTTAATAATCAGTACCAACAGTAATGCGAGTCCTATCAGCGCGGCGATCACCAGCCGGGTAGGATTCAGAGCGACTTCTCCAGTCATAATAATAATTCCTCCTTCAGCATAATTTCGTTTCCCTTATAACATCTGACGTCTTATGTTATGTTGGTTTTATTATAGTATTTTCTTTTATTTTCGTCAATACATCTGATGTATTTTGTTCTTTTTCTACTTTTCTAACAAAAAACAGCAGATTTTTCTGTTAAAAACCTGCTGTTTTTGTTTATTATGTCCATATTTTTTCTATTTATACCCAATCCTGAAATTTCCAGAGGGTGTTTGTCTGATGTTTTACTCCGTATTCTGCGCTTCCCCGATCTTTCTGTCGCCCGGTGTTTCCTGCGCTTCCCGCTCCTCCATCATCTTCATCAGCATCTGGCGGTTGTACGTCAGATGCATAATCATCGCACAGCGGGCGCCGGTGGAATCGCCCTTTTGTATGGCGTCCGTGACTGCCCGGTGCGTCTGGATGGTTTCCTTCATCAGCTTGCGGTGCGTCAGATTTCCGAAGGTCATGACCGCTGTGTTGATGATTGGTATCAGCGTCTCCACCACCCGGTTTTTGCTGCACTTTGCGATATATGTGTGGAACTCCACGTCTTTCTTCAAATGGTTTTTTCCTTCGCGGTATAATTTTTCCACCTCATCGCACAATTCATTCAGTCTTTTTCGCTCCTCTTCCGTTGCCGACCCGGCAGCGAGCGCGGCGATCTCCGGCTCCAGCATCAGCCGGACCTCAAAGAGCTCCAGCGCCAGTTGATAGCGGTCCTGAAATCTGGCGAAGCCCAGCGGATCTTCCTCCAGCGAGTGCGTGCTGATCACATAGGTGCCGGAGCCGCGGCGTACCTCCAGGATCCCCTTGGAGACCAGCGCCTTCACCGCCTCGCGGATCGTACTCCTTCCCACGCCGAACCGCTCCGCCAGCTCAAATTCATTCGGGATCTTCTCCCCCACCTTCACCGGCTCCTGCAGGATGAAATTCATCAGCTCATCCTCCACCTGCGATCCGAGCAGCTTTTTATTCACCTTCTCAAACTGATACATTGCATAACCTTCCTTGCTTTTGTCTACTCCTTCGGTTTATCGAGGAACCCGATAAACACGTTGCCCGATTTTTCAAACAGCTCCAGGGCGTCCTCGTCACTGATCAGATACGATTCCTCCGCGCCTGGCTCGTAAAGGCGCACATTGCCCCACTGATCGTATCCAAGCACGATCCGCACGCCGTCCACCGTATCCGCCAGCAGCACGTTGCCCTCGCTGATAAAATACTGCACCGACTCGATATCGCAGCCGGTCAGATCCAGCACCCACTTGTCGGGAAGCTGTCCCTGCAGATAATCAATATCCATCGTTCCGCTCTGGATACACGCCGGCACCTCGTCAAGCGAATACTCTGCCGCCGTTTTCTTGTTGCCGCGCTCCCAGACATAGGTCTGATCCTGATCGACGACCACGCCGAACAGCTCGTTCGCACGCACGATCGCGGTGTTGGCATTTTCGTAAATGCCCTCCAGCCTGCCCTTCGCGTACACGTAG
The DNA here is from genome assembly GCF_047017445.1 of Marvinbryantia sp. Classification (NCBI taxonomy): domain Bacteria; kingdom Bacillati; phylum Bacillota; class Clostridia; order Lachnospirales; family Lachnospiraceae; genus Marvinbryantia; species Marvinbryantia sp. Next base: position 120,754 of record NZ_JBKXTT010000002.1, read on the forward strand.
TACAGCTCCTCATTGTGTTCCTTTTCCCCGATAGTGACCTCCCGCTCCGTCTCATTGACGATCATGCGGCTGCGCACCGTCTGCGGCGTCTGCTTTTCGGAGGCATTCTCCATCAGAAGGATCCGCTCCGTCTGCTTGCGGTCACTCACCTGCGTCGTCAGTCCGACCGCGTCCGTCTCCCGCACGTTATCAATAATGTGATCCTCCGACGCTTCCTCCCAGCCGTCACCTGATCTGCGCACGCGTGTCATGGTAAGCAGCCGGTCCTCAACCACGGCGTCCGTCACATAAATGCCGGTTTCACCGTATTCCTTGACCGTCTCGCCCTCCTCGTTGATGATGTAAACAGTGCGCATCGGGAAAATCTCGTCCCCCTCATGCGACGCGTCGATGTCCGACACCTCCGCGATTCCATAAACCAGCGCCTCGCCCATATAGCCAAGCATACGGATGCGCTCGTTCTCCCCGCAGGTAATCTGGCTGCTCTCCTTCGTGTCCATATTGTAGATGTTGATGGTACGCGAATCGTACGCCTCGTTCTCCGCCAGATAAGCAAAATACTTGCCGGATTCCGAGCCGACATAGCAGTTCGGCTTCATATTTTCCACGATTTTCGTTGTCTCAAACGTCGTCAGATTGATCTCGTACACATCTCCGTCCAGCAGCAGATAAAAATCCTCCTGGTCATCCGCCACATAAGAAATTTCCTGCACATCCGCCTTCAGAAGATCGTAGGAGCGCATGGTATCCACAAACAGCATTTCCTCGATACCGCCGGAGGAAGCGTCGTAAAAATAGACTGCCACGCCCGACTCGCCCTCGTGACGTCCGCGGTTCATGTAGCCCGCCACCACAAACTGGATGTTGCCGTTCGTACTTACCTTTAAGATCTTAATGTCATGCTGTCCGTAAATATCGCGGTAATCCGTGCCCCCCTTCTGGCGGAAGGTGAATACCTGCGCCATCTTTCCGCTCGAAGAATCGTAACTCCACAGCTCTCCGCCGATCTCAAAAGCGTAAAAGCGGCTCTTTGAATCCGTCACAAAGGAAATATCACTGTCGCAGATGCCCAGGCGGATGCCCTTATCCGTCAGCACGCCGTTATCCGGATTGAAGATCTCATTCGTCGAGCGCTCAAAATCCAGCAGCATCACCGATTCATCGGCATAGCGCAAACGGAAATATTCATTTACCGTATACAGCTCCGTGTAACCCTCCTCGCTCTGCGCGCTGATCAGGTACTCCTGCACGATCGTCGCCGTCGTCTCGTTCAGCTCCTTGATCGCCGGGATAGACTTATAATAAATCTGCGGGTTCAGATTCCCCCACACAATCTGATCTGTGGTTGTATGGATGTCCATAAAGGACAGATCCACCTCGTCCTCGTCGCCCTCCGGCTCCAGGTAGAGCGCCAAGCGGTCCACCTCCTGCCGGTTCAGGCATTTCTCGGAAAAGCTGATCACAAAATCCAGATATTCCTTCGTGTGCAGGCTGTCCTGCTGCACCACGCGGGTATAGTAATAGATGTCGCGCCCATCCGCGCGGAGCTGGATCTTCAGCACATACTCCTGGTTCATGCGCATAAAATTCTGCAGCGTGAAGGACGCCGTCACATAGTCGCCGTCCTGCGACAGGTTCGTCACCTTTGTGTTTTCCAACGACGTCTCTCCATCCGCAGTAAACACTTCAAAATAAATATCGCTCACCTGCGCGCCAAAGGTCTGCACCTCGATGCTCATATCGCGCTCCGTGGAGATCGGCGTAAGCGTGTCGCGCACCGCTGTCACCGCCATCGGCTTCACGTAACCATGCAGCGGGTTCATCTCCACATCCTTATATACCATATAAACAAGCGGAAGCGTCGCCTGCGACATATCCTCCGTCTGCATCTTTGTCTCGTCATTGATAAGCTGCGCGAAAACCGCCGCCGAAGCGACAAAAATCACCAGCAATACCGCTATTCTGATCAATACCTTTTTCATTGCACCCCTCCAAATAACGCGTCCTCCCGCTGCAGAAGCTTTCCGAGCAGCGGCTGCGCGTTCCATGCCTCCATGCACGCGGTCAGTGCCTGGTTTGTCTTTACAACGCCGTTTTTCCTTCGCACCGCACGGATCAGAATATTTTTCGGCGTGTGCTCCATGTCGATAAATTCCAGAAGCTGCACCTGATAGCCCTGCTCCTCCAGAAGCTCCGCGCGGAAAGCGTCCGTCAGAAGCGCCGCCATCCGCTCCTTCACCAGCCCATATTTCAGCACCGGCTGCATCAGCTCACTGGAAATCTGCCCGTTCAGCTCGTGCTGGCAGCAGGGCACCGAAAGGATCACCTGCGCATTCCATTCCACCGCTTTCTGCAGCGCATAATCCGTCGCTGTATCGCAGGCGTGCAGCGTAACCACCATATCCGCCTGCGTGCAGCCCTCGTAGGAGGCAATATCCCCAGTGAAAAATCTTAGTTTTTCATAGCCGTATTTTTCAGCGAGCTGATTACAGTGCGCGATCACATCTTCTTTTAAATCAAGCCCGATCATGCGGACGTCAAGCCCCTGCTGCTCGTGCAGGTAATAATACATCGCGAAGGTGAGATACGATTTCCCGCAGCCAAAGTCGATGATCGTCAGCTCACGGTCTTTATCCAGTGCCGGCAGGATATCCGCCACAAATTCCAGAAAACGGTTGATCTGCCGGAATTTGTGGTAGCGCGCGTTCACCGTCTTTCCCTCCGGAGTCTGCACGCCAAGGTCGACAAGGAACGGCACCGCCCTGCCTTCCTCCAGAAGGTACTGCTTTTTGCGGTTGTGCTCCGCCACCGCCGCCTGCCGCGGCCTGTCCGGCTTTTTTATCTTCACCGTCGCCTGCCCCTTTTTGCTCACCAGCGCCTGCACGGACAGCTCCTGCGTGTCCATCACAAGCTGCTTATAATCCTGCAGAAGCCAGGCTTCGATCTGACAAGTCAGCTCATCCTTTTCATAATTTTTGTGAAACTCCTTTTTGCCGTCGGAAACCGCTGTCTGAAAAAGAAGCCTCCCCTTCACCAGCACCGGGCGGATCTTCACTTTATCCGCCGTGCCGGCGTGACGCCTGCCGCTGATCGTGATGCGCAGCAATTTTTCGTCTAAGTGTTCGTCTAAAATCCCACGAAGTCGTTGCATATATGTCTGTCGAAATTCCGCAGACGGAATTTTCTTCCTTTCAGTCTTTGATAATTCATCTTATCACAATCAGCGGATTTCGTCTACCAGGGGTTTTTCAAATACCTCGCGGGAAAAAAATCGTCTACTCCCTCATCGCCTTATCAAGCGTCCGACGCACAGCGCCTGTGCCCGCCGTCATGCTCTGCAGATAGCCGCACACCTTGTCCGCCAGACCTGCCTCATACAGGTCAACGCCGAAGATCTCTTTCATTTTCAGCACCGGCGCGATGATGCTCCTGACATCCTGCTGCTCTGTCAGCTTTAAGCCGTCGATGCAGGGTTTTAAGGTGTCAAGCATCGGCTCCGGGCTGAGTTCGAAGGAATTTCCATTATCGTCCACTGCCATCAGATAGCGCAGCCAGCCTGCAAGCACCAGCGGGATTCCTTTCAGGGTCTTTACATCCAGCGTATCGGATTCCTGGTAAGCGCGGATGGTTTCTCCGAAACGCACCGCCAGCTTCTGCGAGGTATCCGTGACGATTCTCTGCGGCGTATCCGGCATAAACGGATTCGGGATACGCACCTTCAGAACCGTATCCAGGAAATCCTTCGGACGGATGATGCCGGGATCGGTGGCAACCGGCAGGCCCTCCTTGTATCCGATCGTTTCCACCAGCGTGCGGATGCCCTCGTCCTGCATCTCCTCATAAATTTTCCGGTAACCGAGCAGGCAGCCAAACACAGACAGCGCCGTGTGCAGCGGATTTAAGCAGGTGCAGACCTTCATACGCTCCACCTTATCCACCGTCTGTGCATCCGTGAAGATCAGACCGCCCTTTTCCAGCTCCGGTCTGCCGTTCGGGAAGGCGTCCTCGATCACAAGGTACTCTGACTCCTCGGCGTTCACATACGGCGCGATGTAGGTCTTTTTCGCGGTAATGATCGGCTCGGTTCCCTGGATATGGTCCTCCCTCAGCATCGCCTCCACGGAAGCATCCGGGCGCGGACAGATTTTGTCGATCATCGTCCACGGGAAGCTCACCTTTTCCGGGTTTGTTATGTAGGATAAAAAGCCCTCTTCCGCCAGATTGTTCTCACTCCACGCTCTGACATAGGTCTCTACCGCTTCGCGCAGGATCGTTCCGTTATGTGAGCAGTTGTCCATGCTCACCATCGCGATCGGCTTCTCTCCCGCCTGGTAACGCGCATACAGCAGCGCGCAGATTTTTCCGATGTAGCTTACCGGCGCCTGCCAGCCCTTCTGCAGATCCTCCAGCACATCGCTGCGAAAGCTGCCGTCGCCGCCCCTGATCGCGTATCCCTTTTCCGTGATGGTAAAGCTTGCCATCTGCAGGGAATCCTTCGTAAAAATCTCCTTTAAACGGTTAAACTCTTTCTCATAGCCTCCGTCCAGCGTCAGCGATTCCGCCACGCTTCCGACCACCGTTTTCTCCGTGCTCCCGTTCGCTTTGAGCGTCACCAGAATGAAATAATCGTCGCGCGGAATATTCAGCTTCTCCATCGCCTCATGCCCGCTCACTGCGATGATTCCCCGGTCGACTACTCCCTCATTCAGCAGATTCTGCACAACATTCGCCTGAAATGCGCGGAAGATATTGCCCGCCCCAAAATGTACCCAGTACGGATTCTCTTTTGTGCGCGCTGTCATTGCCTCCCGGTCATACTGCGGCAGACAATAGCCCGCCGCCTCCCATTCCTGCCTGTTTTTTAACCCCTGTTCATTTAACTGCATGTCCTTCCTTCTCCTTTTCTTTTTTCTTTTGCTCAGCCCCATTTGTTTGCTGCTAAAGCTATTATAGCCGTGTTTTCTTTAAAAACCCATTGTTGCAACTGTTGCGTATATTGCAAAACTTGCTGTTTTATGGTAGAATATTCCTGCGCATTCCTTTGCAGCAAACGCCCTTTTTATCGCCTGGCAAAAAATGCTCCGGCGCTTCCCAGACAGGAGTCTCTATAGATATGAAGAAAAAACTGCAGACAGCCTTCAGTCCGCGGCAGTATATGCTGTCGCAGGACTTTGAGCTTTATTATTACAACGATCACAATCTGTCCACGGTGAATATGCACACACATCCCTACTACGAATTTTACTTTTTTCTGGAGGGCAATGTGAGTATGCAGATCGGCGACAGTCTCTATCCCCTCGGCTACGGCGACATTATGCTGATCCCACCGATGCTCTCCCACCGGCTGCTCATCCACGGCACCGACGTGCCCTACCGCCGCTTTGTGCTCTGGATCAGCCGCGATTACGGACAGCACCTGCTTGCGCTCTCCCCGGATTACGGTTATCTGACGGAATATGCGCAAAAACATCAGACGTATCTCTTCCACACCGATCAGCTTTCCTTCAATTCTGTGCAGTCAAAAATCCTCCGTCTGCTGGAGGAAATGCATGACCGGCGCTTTGGGCGCGACGCGCAGATCCCGCTCTGCATCAACGACCTTATCCTGCTTTTGAACCGCATCGTTTATACACAAAAGCACCCGAAAATCCAGGCGGAGGAAACGCCGCTTTTCGAGCGTCTGGTAGAATATATCGAGGAGCATCTGGATGAAGACCTTTCCCTGGAGCGGCTTTCCGACGCCTTTTTCGTGAGCAAATATCATATATCACACGTTTTCAAAGACAACCTCGGCATTTCTATCCACCAGTACATCACCAAAAAAAGGCTTGCGCTCTGCCGCGAAGCCATGACCTCGGACGCACCTGTCAGCGACCTGTATTTAGGCTGCGGGTTTGGCGACTACTCCAGCTTTTACCGCGCCTTCAAAAAAGAGTATGGGATATCGCCGAAGGAATACCGGGATACCCTTTCCTTATTGCGGAAAATATGATAGAGTTATCATAATAAGCCCGCCGCAAACCGCAGCGGGCGTCATAAACGAGGGAGGATCTGCAATGTTTGAAAAGCTTGTGGCGATCGAGCCGGTAAGTCTGGTGGCGGAAGCCGAAAAGAAACTGCATGAATACGCGAAAGAGGTTGTTCTTTACCGCGATATTCCAAAGACGAGAGAAGTGATTATTGAGAGGATCGCGGACGCTGACGCCGTGCTGGTCAGCTACACCTCTCAGATTGACCGTTTTATCATAGAAAGCTGCCCGAACCTCCGCTATATCGGCATGTGCTGCAGCCTGTATTCAGAGGAGAGCGCAAATGTCGACATCGCCTGTGCGCGCGAGCGCGGCATCCAGGTGCGCGGCATCCGCGACTACGGCGACCGCGGCGTTGTGGAGTTTGTTCTGTATGAGCTTGTGCGGCTGCTCCACGGCTACGACGGCTATAAATGGAAGGATACGCCGGAGGAGATCACTGATCTGAAGGCAGGCATTATCGGTCTTGGCGTCACAGGAAGCCTGATCGCGGAAGCACTGCAGTTTATGGGCGCCGACATTTCCTATTTCAGCCGCACCCGCAAGCCGGAGCTGGAGCAGAAGGGTTATACCTACCGTCCGCTCCACGAGCTTCTCGAAAACAGTGAGGTGGTATTTACCTGTCTCAATAAAAATGTGATCCTGCTGCATGAGGAGGAATTTAAAAAGCTCGGCAGCGGAAAAATTCTCTTCAACACCTCCATCGGACCGTCCCACGATACGGAAGCGCTGAAAAGATGGCTGGATGGCGGAAATAATTACTTCGTGTGCGACACCAGGGGCGCCTCCGGCGATGTGAATGGGGAAATCCTTTCCCACGAGAGAGTTTTATCGCCGGATGCCTCCGCCGGAAGAACACGGCAGGCCTTCGGGCTGCTCAGCGAGAAGGTGCTGGACAATATCCGGCTATTTCTCAAGTCAGATACCCCGCTGCAGGCATAACGGGCGTCAAGCCAGTAGCAATGCAAGCATCGGGGTATTTGACCCGCGCGGCAATTGCCAAATGGACATGCAGGCATGTCCGCCTGGCTCGCTGCTCACGGGAATAAAAAGCTCTCTGCCTCAGCCCATTCCGGGACAGACGGCGACGCGCCTTTTCTGGTAACGGCGATCGCCGCTGCCCGCGCGGCAATGTCCATCGCCTGCGCAGCTGCAAGGCCTTTCAGCAGTGCCGCAATAAAATATCCGGTGAAGGTATCGCCTGCCGCTGTGGTGTCCACTGCCTTTACCCTGTAGACAGGCTGACGGAAAAACTGTTCTCTATCCGCATAGACGGAGCCGTCGCCCCCAAGCGTCAATACGATTGCCGCAGCTGGGAACCGCTCACGCAGCAGCTTCGCCATTTCTTCCCCTTGTGTCTCTGCCCTGCAGCCGAGAATCTGGCACGCTTCAATTTCATTCAGGACAAAATAGTCAACCATCTCCAACGGTAATCCCAGAATCTTCTCATCCATCGGGGAAGGATTCAGAATAATTTTCAGCTTTTTCTCATGCGCCTTCCGAATAATATATTCCAGATGATTGATCTCATTCTGTAAAAGCAAAAAATCGCCCGCTTCGAAAGCGTCCAGCACCGCATCTGCCTGCGCGCTGGTAATCGCATGATTTGCTCCTCCATACAAAATAATACAGTTATCCCCATCCCGGTCATTCTGGATGATGGCATTTCCCGTGCGCACCTCACGCAAAACTGTTACATATTCCGTGTGTATCCCGGAAGCTTCCATCTGCTCCAGCAAAAACCTGCCGTCCTCGCCGACGCAGCCTGCATGATAAACCTCCGCGCCCGCCTTTGCCAGAGCAGTCGACTGATTTAATCCCTTTCCGCCGCCGCAGGTGCGCAGCGCCTGTGAGGATATCGTTTCTCCCTTCTGAACAAAATGATCTACCTCATAAGTAAAATCAATATTCAGCGATCCATAACATAAAACCTTCATAGCATCCCCCTTAAGAATTGCCTGTTTATCTTCAGAATAGCAGATATCTCACGCCGGCACAACTCTGTAATCCAATTCCCGCATGCGCTGCAGAAGCTGCCGCTCCTGTTCTTCCGTCAGATTCTCCATCGGACGCCGCACCCGTGTCGTAGAAATAACACCCTCCGCTTTCAGAATTACCTTATATGCCGCAATATTATTGTTCTCACACATTACCGCATTTAAAATATTGGTCCGGCGCTGCAGCTTTGTTGCCAGCACAAAATCCTTTTTCTGAAGCGCATCCCAGAGAGCGGCATAATGCTCCGGGATACACATAGCATTTCCGGAAACCGTGCCATCACCCCCAACCGCTACAACCGCTTCAAACAAATGATCCGGTCCCACCAAAACGCTGAATGCCCCATCCCTGACAGTCATCAGCTGCTGCAGTCTTGTCATATCCGGGAAGCTGTATTTTGCCCCCACCACGTTCGGGCACCGCCTGCTTACCGCACGGCACACGTCTACCGAAAGGTCATTGACAGCGTTCTGCGGGATCCCATACAGATACATCGGAAAATCCTCCGGAATACTTTTCGCGATCGTCACATAATACTCTTCAATCGCTGCATCACTGAGCTTATAAAACGCAGGCGTCACCACTCCAATTCCGTCAGCGCCGATCTTCACTGCATGGTCTGCCAGTTCCAGCGTATCTTTCAGATTCCAGGCTCCCACATGTACAAACACCGGGACGCGTCCTGCCGCATGCCGCACAACTGTTTCTGCTGTCAGCCTGCGTTCCTCTGCCGACAGATACATCATTTCACCAGTCGTTCCACATGGATAAAGGCACTGCAATCCTCCATCTATGCAGTGATCCGTAAGGCGCTTCAGCGATTCCACGTCAATCTCATCATTTTCTGTCAATGGCGTAACCATCGGTACCACTGTTCCATATAATTTTTGCATATCAAACACCTGCCTTCATATGTATTTCCCTTCTTAAAAACTCTGCGCTTGACACTGCCTCCGCAGCGAAATCATTCCAGAACGTTGCCTCTATCGTCAGTATCCCTTCATACCCTGACGCTCCCAGTGCACCAAGATAATCCGAATAGTCATAACCGTCTCCCCTCTGCGGAAAGCGCCGGCATTCTCCGAGCGGATAATCAATATGTGCATGGCTGATAACATCACGAAATTTCAAAATCTCTCCAAAATCTTCCCCGTTCTTAACCATATGTCTCAGATCACACATTGTCCGGCAATTTTCTGCCGGGACTTTCCGTATAAATTCCGCTGCCTCGCTGATATAATTCAGATAATTGGAATTCGCCGGTCCCAGAGGCTCCACTGCCAGCAGCATTCCATGCCGCTCCAATATCCCGCAGATCTTTTCTGTAAATTCCAGCAGTTTTTCCTGGCAGCGCTTCCATTCCGACCGCGCTTGTGGCATACTTCTGCATTTTCCCGCCCCAAGCGGGATGATTCTGCACGAAAGCTTTGCCAGTCTCTCCGCTCCTTTTTCCACATGTTCCAGCCAGTAGTTTTCCGCAAAATCCGGTTCGTAAAAACGCAGATTCATCGGAAAAAGCCCCGAACACACGTCAAATGTCAGTCCGCTTCTTCCCGCATTCTCCAGGAATTCAGAAAACTCCGCTTCCGGCATCTGTGTGATCTCACAAAAATCAAGCTCTATTGTATCAAATCCTGCGCGCTCTATTTCCGAAAGCTGCGCAGTCGTCCCAAAACAGCCTAGCCTTATCATTTTCCCTTCATCCTTCCAGCGTACCGAGGATTTCCCGCAGATACGCGGCGCTCTTTGCCATGCCAACCGCTGCTTCCGGTATGTCCATCGGATGCCATCTTCTCTCATATTCCAGAGAGAGATACCCGTCATACCCAACCTCATGCAGATTATATATAATCTCTTTCCACGGAAGGATCCCTTCCCCTACGATCCGGGTAACAACAGCGCGTTCCTCCTCGTTTACATGGGTAACAGAGCCAGCCGAAAATTTTCTCCCCTCCGCCTTAAATTTGAAATCTTTCACATGAACATAAAAGATTTTATCCCTCTGTATCTGAATACATTTCCGGTAATCCTCTCCCGACAAAAATCCAATATTTGCCTGATCATAAAGAATGCCCACGTTATCGCGATCAATCTCACTTACAATGTCATACGTAATCTGCGGTCCGGTCGTCATTGTATTAAAATGATTCTCCAACACCAGCGCAACATTTTTTTCTTTTGCCTCATCGGCGAGCATCCGCATTGTACTTACAAGAATTTTCCGCTTTTCATCGAAATTTTCGTCTCCCTCCAGGAAAGTGCCCCCGTAGATCCGTATAAAATGTGCTCCCAGCATCCAGGCAATCTCTATGCATCTGCGACAATCCCGTATTGCTGCTTTCCGCCGGTTTTCATCCGGCTGATTATAATCGCTTGCGTAAGAGACGATCCCGGAAGCCTCTATTCCAAGCTTTTTTAGCTCCCTTTTCAGTTCCAGAATTTCCTCGTCCGTCGTGCTCTCATGCAGCGCACTTTTATATCCCTCCTGGTAGATAATCTCGATAGCATCCATTCCGATTTCAGAAAAAAGCTTTGCCGCTTCCAGCACAGTAAGTTCCGGTGTTCCCATCGTATGTCCTGCAATTTTCATATCGTTCACTCCATTCCGGGCAATCCTGCCTTTAACAGGATCTCATTCATAAGAAGATGGGTTTTATAGGCATCCGCACCGCTTGTAACCGGCTGTCTGCGCTCTTTGACACAGGCAAGAAAATGCGCAACCTCCTGTGTAAAGCCCATTTTGTCCTCCACACGCGCCCAGCCAAGCGCCAGCGGCGTCATTGCCGTCCGGACCTCCGTCTGCTCATTGACAATCGTCACACTGTCCGGCGCATTAACAAACGCGGACTGACAGCCTCCATAGCAGTCTATCTTTTCCACCCACTGTCCTGCCTGGCGTGAAGCCACCAGCATTCCTACGCTGCCGCTGTCAAATCTGATCTGTGCTGTCACCAAATCCTCGTAATTGGGATCTGTATACATACTGTGCGCCTCCACCGATACGGCTTCCCCACAGAACCAGCGTAACAGATCAACCATATGTATCGCATTTTCCAACGTTGCACGATACTCCGAACCATTTCTGTTTTTCTGTGCGATTACTACATCCGGTGCCTTTTCCTGAAACGCCTCTTTTACCTTCGCATACACAGGCGCATATCTCCGGTTGAATCCGATCATCAGAATACGGTTATTTTTTTCAGCAGCCTCCACCATCGCCCTGCTCCTGGCAAGCGATACCTCCAGCGGTTTTTCGCAGAAAACATCTATCCCCTTTTCCAGCAGCGGAATTACATAATCATAATGTGTGGTCTTCGGCGTCAGCACAAACGCGCAATCCATCTCCACCTCCAGAAATTCTTCAAAGCTTTTGCAGCCCTTTGCAATTTTATATTTACTCATTGCCGTTTCTATCGAGGCTGCCGAGCGGGCATAAGCCGCTACAATCTCCACGTCCGGCTGTTCCGCGAGCGCCGGCAATTCCGCAATATGTGCTATATGTCCCAGACCGATCACGCCAACCCTGATTTTTCTATCCATTATCCCTGTCTCCCTTTCCCTTCATTGTAATAGCACGCCCACATATCTGTGAACAGAGCCCGCATCCGTCGCATTTTTCCGGATCGATCACCGGCTGCTTTCCGTCATTCGAAATCGCTCCATAAATACATACCGGAAAGCACTTTTTACATCCGACACATTTCTCATAATCCACCTGTGCAAAGTAGCGTCTGCTCCGGTCCGCCTTATCAAGCGGAAGTACCTTTTCCGCTGCAACGCCAATAATATCCGTCACGTTTTTTACGGAATGCTTCTCCAGATACTGTTCCATCTGTTCCAGAATTTTTCTGATTTCATCGAACCCCTTCATATATATGAGCGATGCAATCTGTACATTAGCTGCTCCCGAAAGGAGATACCGGATCACATCTTCATAGTTCGTAACGCCTCCCGTTGCACTGATAGGACATTTCACATGCGGACGGGTCGCCGCAATCCAGTGCATAACAGACTGGATCACCCACGGGCCGCCATGTCCGCAGAAGCCTTTGTGCATAATAGGCTCCATTGTCTCGATATCCACCTCAAAGCCAACACTGCGGTTAAACATAGTCAGCCAGTCTGCTCCATCCTTTTCCAGATCCATGGCACACACAATGGGATTTGCCATCTGCTGCGTCATTTTCAGTCCAGTCGGAATCTTCACTGCTTCCCGCACATCCCGTACAGCTTTACTGGCAATCGGATAAAACTCCACTCCTTCCCTCACAAATGCTCCCACCGGACAGGAAGGCACAACTTCAATCGCATCCGCTCCGGCCTTTTCGCACTCCACTGCATATTCCGCCCAGGTTTCCTCCCTTGCGCAGTTCAGGCTGGCAATCACCGGAATATCCAGCATCTCTTTCGCCTTTTTAATCTCATCGCAATATTCTTTCAGATTCCCTTCAAATGCCTGCTCGTATGTCATAAACGTATCGGCATGATAACCGGAAATACCATTCCGTATCACAGTCATCCGCGGAAATGGATTATATCTGTTGACTGACTCCTCCTGGATGGATTTTAAAATAACAGCACCAAAACCAGCATCCTGCGCCTGTCTGCAGTGAAGGGCGTCCTTTGTTGTCCCGGCTGACGCTGCAATCAACGGATTTTTTAATTTCAGTCCCGAAAACTCCACACTTAAATTTGCCATACATCTCCCCCTAATCTTCTTTCAAAATTCCCATTTCTGTGAAAATACCGGTAATTTCTTTCCGATACGCAAGAAACTCCCGTGATTCCTTCACTGCCAGATTTCTCGGTCTTGGCAGATCGATAGGAATAATGCTCTTCACTCTTCCCGGTCTCGGCGTCAGAATGACCACCTTATCCGCCAGCATAATCGCTTCATCTATGTCATGTGTCACAAAAAGAATCGTGCATTTTTTCTGCATCCACATTTTTTCCAGATCCACGCGCATCTGCTCTCTGGTAAGAGCATCCAGCGCTCCATACGGTTCATCCATCATCAGAAGCTCCGGCTCATGTACAAGCGCTCTGCAGATTGACACACGCTGCTGCATACCCCCGGACAGCTCCCATGGATACTTGTTTTCGAATCCCTCCAGTCCGACCTGCCGGATCAGTTCCATTGCCTTCTGCTTTGTAACCGCTTTGTCCAGATTACGAAATTCCCCCTGGATCATGATATTCTGCAGGACGGTTCTCCACTCCAGCAGCAGGTGATCCTGAAATACAAATCCCACCTCTTTTACCGGCTTCGTGATCTCGTTTCCGTCCAGAACCGCTCTGCCGGAAGTAGGCGCCGTCAACCCGGTTCCAATAAACAAAAATGTACTTTTTCCGCAGCCGGAGGGCCCCAGGACAGTAACAAACTCCCCATCATTCACATCAAAATTTACATCTACCAGCGCTTCCGTATATCCTGTCAGGGTTTTATATTTCATTCCAATATGATCAAATTTCAGCATATGATTCTTCACTCACTTTCTGTCTTTGTCCGCGCGGCAGCCGGGCTGCGTTTCCGCTGCAATGGATCGCACAGTGCAGCAGAAACGATTTCACAAAGGATTACACCCGGATACAAACCTTCTTTCATTTATCTTGCCGGAAGATCCTCCGGAAGGCACGCATAAGTATAGATGTCCTCTGCCTGGATGCTCTCATCCACGCCAAGATAATTTACAAGCAGATCGCGGCAGGCATTCCAGTCCTCCTCAGATACATCTCCCAGCGTCTCGGAATCTTCTGCAAAAAGACTATCCAGCGCCACGGAAAGACTGCCCTCTACCACCGCCTGATCCAGGGTCGGGAATTTCTGCATAAAAATTTCCACAGCTTCCGCGCTGTCCTCGCGGCATTCATTCCATGCCTTCATGCTCGCAGAAATGAATTTTTCTACAGTTTCACCGTTTTCTTCAATCATGCTGTCACTTGCCACAATAGAGAGTCCCACTGTTGCCGCTCCATTATCCGAGTATCGGATAACGTTTACTTCTTTGCCCATATTCTGCAGCGTGATCGCCTGGTCATCCGCACCTCCCAGAATCGCGTCCACATCCCCATTGATCAGTGATGTTACCTTTGCGTTGGAATCCATCGTCACATAGGAAATCTTTGAATCGTCAATTTCGTTTGCCGCCTCCAGCGCTGCAAATAAGTTGGAGGGTGCATCTCCGGTAGTGATACCCACCTTTTTATCCTCCAGATCCTTCGGCACAGCGATACCGGAATCCGCCAGCGTAATTGCCGCAAAACCATTAACTGCATAAACCGGGCAGACAATCTTTATCGGTATGTCCTGTGCCACCGCCGAAGCGACAGAAGCAGAATCCACTAATCCCAGATCATCCTCACCGGTGCCAACCAGCTTCGCGGTCGTTCCCGAACCAGTCCCCTCTCCGATTGTCACATCCAGCCCGACTTCCTCATAATACCCCTTTTCCAGTGCATAGTAAAAAGGTACATGCAGGCCTGCCGCCGTGTAATTCAACCGGAAGGAAACCGGCGTAAGCGCACCTTCATCCGCCGCTCCTGCCATTCCTGCCATGGACATCGCCATAGCTGCTGCCATTGTTAATGCTGCAAATCGTTTCTTCATTAGTAGTTCCTCCTTTTTTTGTTTTATTTATTAGCTTCTTTTCGAAGCAATAAGTACCCTCTTATCATTTTGCCGTTTTATCATTTACGCGCTGACTGACATGCCAGGGAATCAGCTTTTTCTCCAGAATCTCGACGATCCCGAAAAATACCATTCCCATCAGGCAAAGTACGATCAAAATTGCAAACAGAAGTCTGGTATTGATGTCTCCGTTTGCCCTCAGAAGCAAATAGCCAAGCCCGCTGTCAGAGCCCAGAAACTCCGCTACGACCGCGCCTACCGTCGCCATGGATACCGATGTTTTCAAGCCGGAAAAAATGCTCGGCAGTGCGTTTGGGAGTTTGATCTTCCAGTAAAACTTCCATTCTGAATCGCTCATGGTTCTTGCCATATAGTACAGGCGGCCATTTAAGGATTTTAAACCTGCCACTGTATCCATCAGAAGCGGGAAAAAAGAAAGCAGGAATACCATCAGAATTTTAGGAAGTTTTCCAAATCCGAACCATACCACAAACAGCGGTCCGATTGCCACCTTCGGAATAAGCTGCAGGAAAACCATGAATGGATACAGGGTCTTCTCAAACACCTTAGAATAAGAAATCAATGTGGCGATCGGGATACTGATCAGCACCGTTGCCCCAAAGCCAACTCCTATCTCATACAACGTAGTGAACAGATTCTGCTTTATATAGGGCCAATATTGGATTAACGCGGCTACAGATGCGCTTGGCGATGGCAGAATATAGCTCGGAATTTTGAAAATCCTTACCGCCGCCTCCCAGAAAACGATTACAGCGCCGACGCTAAGAATGCTCGGTATGGATTCCTTCAAATTATACAGAAACTTCAGCCACCTCAAATGCCCCTTTCCCTGTTTCGAATAGTTTTTCTCCTGCACATCCATCGTTATCTCTCCCTTCTTTTTCGATCTGCCATCCTCTGGTTCTTACAGCCTTTTTACCGTATTTCCCTCAATTACCGCACTTTCTAAAACCCTCAGCCGCGGTTCAAGTCCCGGATTTTTTATACGGGAAAGAACCATTTCCCCGACACTTTTTCCAATTTCCTCCTGCATTTCTTTTGCATGTGTAATCTGCGGCTCAATCAGGCTCTGGAAATCGAGCGTTCCAAATCCGACCAGAGATACATCCTCCCCAATGCGGATCCCCATTTCCTTTGCTTTTACCAGAATGCCGTGCGTGAGAGACGCACTGCCGCTCACAATCGCCGTCGGCGGGTTTTTCCTTGCCATCAGTTTTTCAAACGCTTCCATCCCATATTGTCTGGAAAAAGTGCCAAACATAAAATTACCGTTTACCGCCATCTTGTCATTATCAAAAAAAGCCCGCATATATCCGTTGTAACGGTCGAAATTAGTACTGAGCTTCTTTTCTCCGCTGATAAGCGCAATATTCTCATGACCATGATCCAACAGATAAGTAACTGCATCATAGGTAGACTTTTCCTTATCAACATACACGGTATCATACACATTTTTTAATGTGTTTCTGTCAAAAGAAGCAACAGCACACTGGACATTTTTTAAAACGCCTGCAATATCTCTGGAAACAGGGCACACCACCAGACCATCCACGCACCTGGAGACCATTGCTTCTATGCTCTCCCGTTCTTTTTTTTCATCATTGTCGGTGCTCGCCATCAGCAATGTATAGCCTGCCGCCTGCACCATGCGCTCAATTTCCCTGGTTACTCCTATGATAAAAGAATCCGAAATATCCGACACTACCAGCCCGATCGTATTCGTCACATTTTTTTTCAATCCCGCTGCCAGCTTATTCGGTCTGTAATCAAGATCGATAATCGCCTTTTCTACCCTTTCCTTCATTTCCTCATTGATCGTGGGAACCCCGTTCATCACTCTGGATACGGTAGCCACCGATACATTTGCCCTTTTTGCCACATCTTTAATTGTCGCGTTCATAGCCCACCTGTAAACGTTTTCTGATCGATTCAAAAAAATATAAAACCTTTTCTCCGTAAAATTCGAGAAGTATTTTAAATTTTCCCTTTCTCTTTTGTAAGTTGTTACAAGTTTAATATATACTTTTATCCACCTTTTGTCAATATAAAGTTTGTATAATTTCATTTTTTGTGCATTTTGTACATTCTCTTTCTTTTTGCGCCCCTTTGAGATAACGTTTTCTTTCTAGTCTCAAACACTTGCTGTGAACGGAGCGAACATTTCCAATCGTAACTTCCCGCAGGCTCCCCCGCGTTTTATTTTCTGTACATTTTCCCTGGAATGTGATAAACTGTAACCATTCCGCACTGCCTGCAGCACCTGCCGCGGCCGCGGGAAAATGATTTAAGGATATAAAAGAAAGGTTCTTTATGTTGCAAACAATTGAAGCTATTAACACTGCTGTAAACAATTTTGTCTGGGGTGTGCCCGCGATGATCTGTATCATCGGTGTCGGACTTTATCTGAGTCTCCGCACACATTTTATACAGATCCGCAAATTCCCCTATGCGATTAAGACGACTATCGGAAGAATGTTCCGAAAAAAAGAGGCGTCAGACGGCGCTATGACGCCGTTCCAGGCGGTATGTACCGCGCTTGCGGCCACGGTCGGCACCGGAAATATTGCCGGAGTTGCCGGAGCGATCGCGATCGGCGGCCCGGGTGCCGTTTTCTGGATGTGGATTTCTGCGTTTCTTGGAATGTGTACGAAATTTTCAGAGGTGACGCTTGCGGTTCACTTCCGCGAGAAAAATGAGCAGGGTGATTTCGTCGGCGGACCGATGTACTACATTAAGAACGGGCTTGCAAAGCACTGGCACTGGCTTGCAGTTCTTTTTTCGGCCTTTGGCGTACTGACAGTATTCGGAACCGGAAACGCTACGCAGGCAAACACGATCACGACCGCGATCAATTCCGCTCTGCTGAATTATCATATCATTGATGATTCACAGACCGGTGCTGTCAGCCTCGTGACCGGCATTGTCATTACCGTTCTGGTCGGTCTGGTGCTTTTCGGCGGCGTGAAACGCATTGGAAAGGTGACGGAAAAGCTGGTTCCCTTTATGGCGCTGCTCTACATTCTTCTCGCCCTGGGCGTGGTATTTCTGAATATCCGGAAGGTTCCGGCTGTTTTCGGAATGATTTTTGAGGGCGCCTTCTCTCCCTCCGCCGTAACCGGCGGCGCTGTCGGCAGCTTTTTCCTCAGTATGCAGAAAGGTGTCTCCCGCGGCATTTTCTCCAATGAGGCAGGTCTTGGTACCGGATCCATCGCTCACGCCTGTGCGGACACCCAGAAACCGGTGAAGCAGGGGCTTTTCGGTATTTTTGAAGTGTTTACCGATACCATCGTGATCTGCACGCTGACGGCTCTCGTCATCCTCTGCAGCGGCGTCCCGGTCGTTTACGGCAGTGCTGCCGGAGCCGAGCTGACGATCTCCGGCTTTACCTCCACCTACGGAAGCTGGGTGTCCGTCTTTACCGCCGTCGCTATGTGCTGCTTCGCCTTCTCCACCATCATCGGCTGGGGACTGTACGGTGCGCGCTGCATCGAATTTCTGTTTTCATCAAAGGTAATCCGCCCGTTTATGCTGGTATATTCTCTCGTTGCGATCCTTGGCTCAACCATGGATCTCGGACTTCTCTGGAGCATCGCCGAAACCTTCAATGGTCTGATGGCGATCCCAAACCTGATTGCGCTGTTCCTGCTTTCCGGAACCGTAGTGAAACTGGTGAAGGAATATTTTTCATAGCAGATATTCCTCCGCATAATGTATTGCGGTCGCGCCGTCCGCTGCCGCAGTCACAATCTGACGCAAAGCCTTGGTGCGGACGTCTCCCACTGCAAATACTCCCGGCAGAGAGGTGCGCGTGGATTCGTCCGCCTTTATATAGCCCGCCGCATCAAGCTCCAGCTGCCCCTTCACCAGCTCTGTCACCGGCTTTCTTCCGATCGCCACAAACACGCCGTCCGCCGCAATTTCCGTCTCCTCTTTGGTATGCACATTTTTCACTCTCACGCCGGACAGCTCATCGTCCTGCAAAAGCTCCGTAACCGTGCTGTCCCAGACAAATTCAATATTCTCCGCAGACTTTAGCGATTCATGATAAACCTTCGACGCCCGCAGGGTGTCTCTGCGATACACAACGATCACTTTTTTTGCAACCCGCGCAAGCAGCAGCGCATCCGCAGCCGCCGTATTGCCGCCGCCCACGACCACAACTGTTCTTCCGCGGTAAAACATCCCGTCGCATGCTGCGCAGTAATGTACACCCCGCCCGGTAAGCTCTTTTTCACCAGCCAGGCCCAGCTCGCGCGGCGAAGCTCCGGTGGAAATAAGCACCGTGCGTCCATAAAAAGTGCCCTCGCCTGTGTGAACGGCCTTCACCTCCGGCGCAAGCTCTACAGACTGCACCTCCGTCATCTTCGTCTGCGCGCCGAACCTCTCCGCGCCCTTTCGCATCTTTTCTCCGAGCAGAAAACCGTCGACTCCGTCCTCAAAGCCCGGATAATTGTCAATCTGCTCCGTCAGCGCCATCTGTCCGCCCGCTGCCATCTTTTCAAAAAGAACAGTGTCAAGACCTGCCCGTGCTCCGTATAACGCAGCCGTATACCCGCCAGGTCCGCCGCCTATAATAATCACATCATATATATGTTTCATCGTATTCGCCTCCTACTGTATTTTCTACAGTATAGCGGATTTTAAACACGGGTTCTGTGAGATTGTCACATAAAGCGGATTTCCTTTCCATTTCAGTCTCGTTTGCTACTTACAGTACCAGAGACGGCGCTGTGTATACGCGTGCGCTAAGCTCATTGTCAAGCATATAGAGACTCTTCGGATCGTCGCCGAACAACTCGTATTTCTTAATCAGATTGTCCGCATTTGTCTCCTCTTCGCCCTGCTCTTTTACGAACCAGTCAAGAAACTGCATAGTGCGGAAATCCTTCACCGTGTATGCCGCATCATAAATATTATGTATCAGACTTGTCACATACTGCTCGTGCTTCAGCCCCTCCGCCAAAACAACCTTTGCGCTTGTCAGCTCTACCGCCGGTTTATCGATCGCTTCCAGGACTACTCTCTCGCCGTTGTTCTGCAGGTACTGGATCATCAGAAGCGCATGGTCGCGCTCCTCCTGCGCCTGGACCTTGTACCAGTTTCCGAAGCCGTCCAGCCCCTGATCATAGTAATAATTCGAAAAATCCAGGTACAGATAAGCAGAATAAAATTCCTTATTTACCTGCTGATTTAATAACTCAACCACTTTTTTATCCAACATTTCTTTTTCCTCCTTGTCTTTGCAGTATCGGTACTGCTGCCAGTTTCATTATAGTATAATCGCGCCTCTTGTCAACGATATTTGCAGCGATTCCTGTACTGTTAATTGACACTGTTAATTGACATCTTCCACGATTGCTTTTATAATGAAGGTGCGTTTTGAAGGGAGCGCCTGACATGAATTTTTCAGATTTTTTTCCCATGTGGAATAAATTAACGCCTGACCAACAGAATCGATTAAAGGACACCGCCTCCTTTCGTTCTATAAAAAAGGGAACTGTCATTCACAACGGTTCCATGGACTGCATCGGTCTGCTGCTCATCCAGTCCGGTCAGCTTCGCGCCTATATTTTATCAGAGGAAGGCCGGGAGGTTACCATCTACCGTCTCTTTGAGATGGACATCTGTCTGTTTTCCGCCTCCTGCATCATGCCGAGTATCCAGTTTGAGGTAATCATCGAGGCAGAAAAGGACACTGACCTCTGGATCATTCCCGCCTGGGTATACAAGCAGCTTCTCGAGGAATCCGCGCCGCTTGCCAACTACACCAACGAGATCATGGCAAGCCGTTTTTCCGAGGTTATGTGGCTCATCGAGCAGATCATGTGGAAGAGCCTCGACAAACGGCTGGCTGCCTTTCTTCTGGATGAGGCTTCGCTGGAAGGGACAAACCAGCTCAGGCTCACGCATGAAATCATCGGGAACCATCTCGGCACCGCCCGCGAGGTCATCACAAGAATGCTGCGCTATTTCCAGAGTGAGGGAATCGTAAAGCTAACCCGGGGCAGTGTAGAGATCACGGATTCCAAAAAGCTTGCGGCGCTCGCCGGGGACTGAAGTCTTCACTGCAGCTCTATAGCATCGCAAGAATATCAGACTTCGGTCTTGCCCCCGCCGACTGGCTCACGATTTTTCCATCCTTCACAACCATCAGCGTCGGAATGCTCATGATCCGGTAAGCCGACGCCAGCTCCTGCTCGTCGTCCACGTTTACCTTGCACACCTTGATGTCCGGTCGTTCCTCTGCGACTTCCTCCAGGATCGGACCGACCATACGGCAGGGACCGCACCACGCCGCCCAGAAATCAAGCAGGACCGGCTTCTCACTTTCTAATACTTCTCTCTGAAAATTTTCCTTCGTTATATGTAATACTGACATCTTTTATTCCTCCTTTGTGTTTGATGGGCTTATCATAACGCAAATAGGAACTTCCTTCCGTGACAATGTCACGCTCACTGCATTCCCGCCTCTGCATTTTCATCCGCGGTACCCGCGCGGCGTCACCCCATACCTCTTTTTAAACTGGCGGTTGAAATTGGAGAGGTTTGCAAAGCCTGCATTCTCCGCGATTATCAGGATTTTGTCGTCCGTCTCGCGCAGCTTCTCCGCCGCTGCCGCCAGCCTGCGCTCATTTAAATATGTCAGAAAGCTTGTGCCCGTCATCTGCTTAAACCAGCGCATAAAATGACTGCCGCTGCATCCGCAGAAATCCGCCATATCCTGTACAGTGAGCGGCTGCGCATAATCCTGCTCAATCCTCTGCAGCACCATTTTCAGCCGCTCCATGTCGGGAGTATCCCGCTCCGGCGCCTCCGGGCACATGCGCAGCAGACAGAGCAGCAGCTCCAGCAGCGCTGCCTTCACACCAAGCTCATAGCCGCGCTCCCGCCCGCTGCAAAGCTGCTCCGCCCTGCGCAGGCAGTCCGCGATCTGCTCATACCCTGCGTCTACCGGACAGAACACGGCGGGCTGCAAAAGCTGCCCGGAAGCCAGCGGCACCAGGTATTCCTTATCGCACACGTCGGCTGCGCCGCCGCCCAGAAACTCCACCTCAAAGATAATGTTTTCATATTCCATGCAATGTCCCGGCATTCCGTAGATTGCGTGCAATGTTCCCGGCGGCATCACAAAAATATCTCCACTTCTGGCATCCCCCATCATCCGGCCGATCTGTATCCTGCCGGCGCCCTTCTTCACAAAAATAATCTCCATATTTTTGTGCCAGTGCAGGGCGACCGACGGAAAATCGCCCGGGATCGTACAAGGATATATATTGAAAGGAAACATCCGGCTTCCATGCTTTTTCGTCTCCTGGAATTTCTCCATTTCACTTTTCCTGTCCATACGCGCTCCTTCCCGGCAATTCGCCGCACCTTATTCCCGCGAGCAATGAGCCAGGCTGCATGTCCATTTGGCGGCGGCTGCTCACATTCGCTTCTATGATAGAATAGTATCATAATCTGCGATAATTTTGCAAGATTACTTTCCTCATTTATGATAATACTATTAGTAAATAAAATAAAAATGAAGAAAGGGGCATTTCCATGAACAAAGAACTTTATCGTAAGCTTAACGCGCTCTGCACAAAACCGCTGGCGGAGGCATCCAACGAGGAGGTTTACCTTGCGCTGCTGAAGCTTGTGCAGGAGCTGAGCCAGAAGAAGGAAAAGCCGGTCACCGGCCGAAAGCTTTACTATATCTCGGCTGAGTTTCTGATCGGCAAGCTGCTCTCCAACAATCTGATCAATCTTGGCATCTATGATGAAGTCCGCGGGATTTTGAAGGATGCCGGAAAAGATCTTTCCGACATCGAGGAGCTGGAGCCGGAACCGAGCCTTGGCAACGGCGGTCTCGGCCGTCTCGCCGCCTGCTTCCTGGACAGCCTCGCCACCTTAAACCTGCCGGGCGACGGTATCGGTCTGCGCTACCACTGCGGTCTGTTCCGCCAGAATTTCCAGAACGATGTGCAGAGCGAGACGCCGGATTTCTGGCTGACGGAGCACTCCTGGGCGGAAAAGACAGACACCGTATACCCGGTTCAGCTTGCCGGAAAAACCTATCCGGCGCGCTTATATAAGCTGAACGTCACCGGCTACAACGGGCGCACCAACAGCCTCAATCTGTTTGATCTGGATACC
The DNA here is from genome assembly GCF_047017445.1 of Marvinbryantia sp. Classification (NCBI taxonomy): domain Bacteria; kingdom Bacillati; phylum Bacillota; class Clostridia; order Lachnospirales; family Lachnospiraceae; genus Marvinbryantia; species Marvinbryantia sp. Next base: position 143,569 of record NZ_JBKXTT010000002.1, read on the forward strand.
ATCGACGAATCGCTGATCCAAAGCGGCATCTCCTTCGACAAGACGGATATCGAAAAAAATCTGACACTGTTTCTCTATCCGGACGATTCCGACGACGACGGACGCCTGCTGCGCATTTATCAGCAATATCTGATGGTTTCCGCCGGAGCGCAGCTCATCCTTTCCGAGTGCGAGGCGCGCGGATGCGATTTCCACAATCTCGCCGACTACGCGGCAATTCAGATCAACGACACGCATCCGAGCATGGTAATCCCTGAACTGATCCGTCTTCTCGGCGAAAAGGGCATCGACTTCGCGGAAGCCGTGCAGATCGTCACCGACACCTGCGCCTACACCAACCACACTATCCTCTCGGAGGCGCTGGAAAAGTGGCCGCGTCATTTTCTCGGCCAGGTAGTGCCGCAGCTCATGCCGATCATTGAAAAGCTGGACGCTCTTGCACGCACGCGAACAGACGATGAGAGCACTGCCATCATCGACTGCTGGCAGACCGTTCACATGGCAAACATGGACATCCATTTTACACATTCCACGAACGGCGTTGCCGCGCTGCACACGGAAATTCTCAAAAACAGCGAGCTTGCAAATTTCTACCGCCTCTACCCGGAGAAATTCAACAACAAGACAAACGGCATCACCTTCCGCCGCTGGCTTCTGGAATGCAACCCGGCGCTCGCAAAAGAGATCGAAACGCTGATCGGATCCGGCTTTAAACAGGACGCCGACGAGCTTGAGAAGCTGCTCGCCTTTACAGAGGATGAGAAGGTACTCAGGAAGCTGACCGACATTAAAAAGGACAACAAAAAAGCGCTCGCCGACTGGCTGTACCACCGGCAGGGTGTGAAGATCAACCCGGATGCGATGTTTGCGATCCAGTCGAAGCGCCTGCACGAATACAAGCGCCAGCAGCTCAATCTGCTGTTCCTCATCCATCAATATCTGGAGATCAAGGCAGGGCACACCCCGGCGACTGCGCTTGTGAGCATTTTCGGTGCGAAGGCAGCGCCTGCCTACACGATCGCCAAGGATATCATCCACGCGCTGATCGCGCTGTCAAAGGTAATTGCCGCCGATCCGCAGGCTTCCCGGTGGATGCAGATTGTTTTCGTGGAAAATTATAATGTGACTGCAGCGGAAAAAATGATTCCCGCCTGCGACCTCTCCGAGCAGATCAGCCTCGCTTCCAAAGAGGCCTCCGGCACGGGAAATATGAAATTTATGCTGAACGGCGCGCTTACGCTCGGTACGATGGACGGCGCCAACGTAGAGATCGCAGAGCGCGTGGGAAATGAAAATATCTATATCTTCGGTCAGAGCAGCAAGCAGGTCATCGACCGCTATGCAAAGGGCGATTACTGCGCGCACGACTGGTACGAGAGCGATCCGAACCTCCGCCGCGCGATCGATTTCCTGTGCAGCCCCGAAATGAAGAAGGCAGGACATGAAGAAAATCTGTCCCGCCTGCAGAATGAACTGATCCGGAAAGACTGGTTCCAGACGCTGCCCGACTTCAACGCCTATCTGGTGCGCAAAAACCAGGCAATGATGGATTACGCCGCAAGCCCGGAAAACTGGAGCAGGAAAGCGCTTGTCAATATCGCAAAGGCCGGCTTCTTCTCCTCCGACCGCACGATTGCGGAATATAACCGCGACATCTGGCACCTGGGAGAGTAACCTGCAGAACCTGCCGCCGGCAGCTTCCTTCGGATGCATGGCAAAGCAGGGCAGACCGCGCAGTCCCCGGACCTACCGGCTCCGGCTGACTGCGCGGTCTGCTATCTTACGCTAATTCATGCATCCACACACGCATCTGGTTTTCTCCTCTGTTCGCCCATGTGTAGTAAGGAATTGCCGTGAGCACCGCTTTTTCCTTTACCGGGCGCTCCTCGCTGTACAGCGCGTCCGTGCCCTTCATCCGGTAGCCGTCTATTTTCAGCAGCATGTTTCCCGCCAGCACACCTTCCTCGCACCAGACTGCCTCCGGCTCTGCCGTCTCCGGGATCCGCAGACTCTGAACATCCATTCCGTTGTCGACTCCCTCAAAGCAGTAAACGATCGGTCCGCGCATGAGCGCCACGCAGCCTGCGTCGTCCCGCACCTTCTGGTTGGCAAATACTTTTCTGACCGGCATATCAAACAGCACCTCCACCCGGTCGCCCTCCTTCCAGGCGCGCTCCAGGTACAGATAACCTTTCTTTAAATATGCTTCCACGTCGACTGCTTCTCCGTTTACCTTCACGATCGTGCCCTTATCTTTTGGCTTTACATAGCCCGGAATGTGGATCGCCAGGGTGAATTCCGTCTCCTTCGGGGAAATCTGATAAACAATCTTTCCCTCCCACGGATAGCTGCTTTCCACGGAAATCCTCGCCTTTTTCAGATCCGCCTCCTGTCCGATCAGCAGGTGGGAGTAAACGGTATCCGTGCTCTCGCTCCACGTATAGGACGCAAGGGACGTCACCATGCGAACCAGATTCGTCGGACAGCAGGCGCACTCGTACCAGCCGGGACGCTCCGGCAACGCATGACGGTACCCGAAAATTTTTCCGGAAATGCCCGGCTGGATCTCCAGCGGATTTACATAGAAGTAGCGCTTTCCGTCAAGCTGGATGCCGCTGATAGTGCCGTTGTAAAGCTCCCGCTCCATGATATCCGCATACGCTCCGTCCGCCTCGATCTCCAGCATCTGCTTTGCAAAAAATACCATTGCGATCGACGCGCAGGTTTCCGCATACGCCATATCGTTCGGCAGGTCGTAGTCCTCCGAAAATGCTTCTCCCTCCATCGTGGAGCCTATGCCTCCGGTGATATACATCCGCTGGTTTACAATGTTGTTCCAGAGTGTGCGGCATGCCCGGTACAGCCGTTCGTCGCCGTCCTCTCCTGCCAGATCCGCCATCGCCGTATACATATAAACCGCGCGCACTGCATGTCCAACCGCTTTATCCTGCTCATAGATCGGTTTATACATCTGCGCGTATTTCGTATCCAGCGGATCAAGCGTGTACTGTCCCCAGTGCCGCCAGCCTCTTTTCACCTTTTCCTCATAGAAATAATCCGGATTTTTTCCGCGCTCCTCCAGGAAGAACCGCGCCATTTTCTTATATTTTTCTTTTCCGGTCGCGCGGTAGAGCTTCATCAGACCGATCTCCACCTCCTGGTGTCCCGGTATTCCGCGCTCCTTATCCTCACCGAAGCGGCTGATGATGTGGTCCGCCATCCGCTCCATAACATGAAGGAGCTTTGTCTTTCCGGTAGCCTGGTAATATGCCACCGCCGCCTCCATCATATGTCCCGCACAGTAAAGCTCATGGCATTCCTCCAGGTTCTGCCAGCGGTGCTCCGGCTCCTTGATGGTAAAGTAGGTATTCAGATAACCGTCCTCCTGCTGGGCCCTGGCAATGATTTCGATCATCTCATCAGCGCGCTTTTCCAGCCCGGCGTCCGGCTTTACCGTCAGCGAGTAAGCGACGCCCTCCAGCCATTTCGCCACATCGCTGTCCTGGAATACCATCCCGTAAAATTCTCCCTCGCTAAGTCCGGCGGCAATACGGAAGTTTTCAATAGCATGACTTTTTGCGACGCCTTCCACCTCGTCGTTCAGAACCTTTTCCTGAAACGGAATCACGACGTCGATCATCCGCTTCTGCATTTCGGACCAGAAGCCATCCCTGATCTGTACCTGTTTTACGGTAACTTCATCTCCCGCTTTTTTCATTCTTGCTGTCTCCCCTGTTCATATTTGCACCCGCCCTTTTTATCTCAAACGGGAAACCATTTGCCGCAACTGCCTGCGTTAAAAATATACGGATCGCGTTTGTTGTGTCCATGCCTAAATCTTTAAACAGCTCATCTGACCTTACCTTCAAATCATCGTCAACTCTTATTTGAATCGTACTTGCCATCTCAGCATCATTACCGCCTCGCTGTGATCATGCACGCCGTTTAAGCATCCTTCGGCAGGCTCTGCATATACTCATCCATCGCCTCTGCGACCTCCTTGGAGTGCGCTACCGCCTCAACCACCGTGCGCGCGCCATTCACAACGTCGCCGCTGGCAAAGATGCCCGGCTTTGTGGTGCGTCCCTTCTCATCCGTCACCAGCAGGCCTCTCTTGTCCGCCTGCAGCCCCTCCGTGTTTTTCACAAGGCGGTTCATCGGTCCTTGGCTGATGGAAACAATTACGCTGTCCGCCGGATACAGCTTTTCCGTATCCGGGATCTGCTCGACACTGCCGTCCTCGTGCTCAATGACGTCTGCAAAAATCACGCCCTCGTCCGTAATTTCCACCGGGGCCTTGCAGTAGAAAAATTCCACGCCCTCCAGCACTGCGTAATCAAATTCATGTTTGCTTGCCGCCACGCCCTCGCTGCGCGAAAAGCACTGCAGATAGCGCACGCCGTGCCGGATCGCCGTTCTCGCCACATCCATCGCGGCATTGCCCGCTCCGATCACGATCACGCGCTCGCCCAGATGATAGCTGTCCGGGCTGTTCAGATAATTGATGCCAAAATGCACGTGTCCCAGCGTCTCGCCCTTAATGTGGAGCGCGTTCGGCTTCCACACGCCGGTGCCGACGAAGATCGCCTTATAGCCGTCGCGCATCAGATCGTCTATGGAAATATCCGCTCCGATCATCGTGTTCGGGCGCACCTTGATATCTTTTAAAATCAGATGCCGGTACTCAAAATCGTCGAGCACGCTCTTCGGCAGACGAAATTCCGGGATGCCGTAGCGGAGAATGCCGCCGATTTTTTCCTTCCCCTCAAAGATCGTCACCTGGTAGCCCTTGCGCGCCAGAATGACCGCGATCGTCAGTCCGGCAGGACCGGAGCCGATGATCGCCGCGCGCATCCCGTTGGACGGCGCCGGACCCTTCACCATCTTGGAGCTGTAGGTGGTGGAGATGTAGTTTTCAATAACGGAGAAATGCACCGGAGCGCCCTTTTTGCCCAGCACGCAGTGCCCCTCGCACTGATTTTCGTGGTTGCAGACAAGGCTGCACACCGTCGTCAGCGGATTATTCTCAAACAGCATCCAGCCCGCCTCATCCAGCTTACCGTCCAGCAGCAGCCGGATGACCTTCGGGATCGGCGTGCTGATCGGACACCCCTTCTGACACTGCGGATTTTTGCAGTTTAAACAGTGATTCGCCTCGTCTAAAACATGAATTGCCATAAAATTCCTCCTCTCAGAAATAATTCACACTGCACTAAACGGTTTCACCTGTTTTTATTGTAGCATTTTTCTTATTTCAGAGACAAGTTTGTTCGCGGCATGGCAGACCTGTTTCACGACGCAGTAATATGTTTTTCCTGCTTTCAGGCTTTTTTCGCTATCGCATCAATTGCTTTTATTTCTTCCTCTGTAAAGGACATATTCCGCAGCGCTCCAATGTTATCAAGAATCTGCTCCTTCTTTGAGGCGCCGACGATCACGCTCGTCACAACCTGGTCGCGGAAGATCCAGGCGAGCGCCATCTCCGCGAGGCTCTGCCCGCGCTTTTTCGCCAGCTCATTCAGCGCCCGTATCTGTGCCAGACGTTCCTCGCTGAGCGCGGACTGCTTCAGGAAGCGTCCGTCCGAGCGAATACGGCTGTCCGCCGGGATACCGTTCAAATAGCGGTCAGTGAGCAAGCCCTGCGCGAGCGGACTGAACGCAATAATTCCCTTATGAAGCTTCGCCGCAATCTCCTTCAGTCCATTCTGCTCGATCGTGCGGTCGAAAATGGAGTAACGGTTCTGGTTAATGATAAACGGACAATGCAGCTCTTTTAAAATCGCAGCCGCCTGCTCCATCGTCTCGCCATCGTAATTGGAAAGCCCCACGTACAGCGCCTTTCCGCTTTTCACGATCTGGGAAAGCGCCTCCATCGTCTCCTCCAGCGGCGTTTCCTTATCCATACGGTGATGATAAAAAATATCAACGTACTCCAGCCCCATGCGCGTGAGGCTCTGATCGATGCTGGCGATCAGATATTTCCGGCTGCCGCCGTCCCCGTAAGGTCCGTCCCACATAGTATATCCCGCCTTGGAGCTGATGATCATCTCATCCCGGTAGCTCTGAAAATTTTCCCGGAGTATGCGTCCGAAATTTGTCTCCGCGCTCCCCGCTGGCGGTCCGTAATTATTCGCCAGGTCAAAATGTGTGATCCCATTGTCAAAGGCGGTAAACAGCAACTCCTTCATATTTTCGAGCGCCGCCGTCTCCCCGAAATTGTGCCACAGTCCGAGCGAAACTGCCGGGAGACGCAGCCCGCTTTCCCCGCAGCGGTTATACTTCATTTTACCGTAACGTTCGTTTTCTGCAAGATACATCGAAAATTCCTCCTTTTTCAATATAGTTTCTTACTGTTATTCCTGCGCTTTTTCAACATATTGTTCCCCGCTTCTGTCAGTCTGGGTGATGAAAATCTGCGGAATCAACGTTTCACAAAATATTCCTCATACCACACCAGGAAGGTGTAAATCGTCCACACTTTTCGCCAGTTATCCGAATTTCCTCCGATATAGTCCTCAAGTATCGCGTTAATTTCATCCAGATTAAAAAACTTCGCCGCCATGTCGCTCTTAAATTTTGCGCGCACATCCTGGTTATAGCGATCATCCGCCATCCAGATACGGATCGGCACGATAAAACCAAGCTTTTTGCGGAAAGCAATTTCCTCCGGCAGCACCTTTGCCGCCGCAGTGCGGAACGCTACTTTATTCTGCTCCTCATTTACCTTATATCTGGACGGCATTCTCGATGCAATATCAAAAATCCTGCGGTCAGTGAGCGGCATACGGATTTCCAGACCAGCCGCCGTGCTCATCTTATCCACATTCAGATAAATATCGCCCTCCAGCCAGATCTGGATGTCCACATTAGACATTTTGGTGAGCGGATCTAACCCTTCCGTCTCCTCATAAATCTCTTTTACCAGATTGATCGGCAATACCTTTTCATTATAATTCTTGAGTATCTTTTTCTTTTCGTCCTCCTTCATAATGTTGGTATTGCCGACATAGAAGGTTTTCAGATTATCTCCATAGCGCTCTGCATTACGGTACATATTATAGCCGCCGAAAAACTCGTCAGCGCCCTCTCCGGAATAGCAAAGCTTTGTGTGCTCTGCTGTCGCGCGGCAGGCGATCGCAAACGCGATCGCAGACGCATCGCCAAGCGGCTGCTCCATGTGATACATCACATACGGTACAATTGCAAAGTATTCTTCCGGTGTGATCCGGCAGCGGCTGTTCGCCCTTCCAAGAATTTTCGCCGTCTCCAGCGCCAGCCCGGATTCATCAAAGCGTGCCTCATCATAACCGCAGGAATCCGTCATCTGCGCATCCGACATTGCAAGCACATAGGAGGAATCCACGCCGCCGGACAAAAATGATTCCGCTGTTTCCTCCGCCGACTTCACCTCCGGCATAATCTCCCGGATCGTTTCATGGATTTCCTCAGCCCAATCCTCCAGAGATCTGCTCTCGTCCGGACAAAACTGCGGCGTCCAATAACGTTCGATCGTCAGCTTTCCATCCTGCCAGATCAGATAGCGCCCCGGCATCAGCTTTTTCACGCCTTTAAAGAAGGTATCCTCGCCTGCTACATAGGTGAGGCTGAGGTAAAGCTGCAGCATCTCCTCATTTAATTCCTTTACAAAGCCCGACTGCTCCATGATCCTGCGGATGGTCGTTCCATAAAGCAGTCTCCCATCCGACGTCTCATAATAATAGAACGGCTTTGTCCCAAACTGGTCACGCAGGCAGAAAAGCTTCTGCGCTTCCTCATCCCACAGCGCAAAGGCAAACATGCCATGCATATGATCCGCCATCCGGCATCCCCATTTCTCATATGCTTTTACCAGTATCTCCGTTTCGCGCGCTTCTCTGGAAAGCGCAGTATCAACGCCAAGCTCCCTGCAAAGCACCTCCCAGTTGCGGATATGCCCTCTGTACTCTTTTACTTTTATCATATGTCTGATTTCTCCTGTTTACATATTTATAGTTTTTCTTCTGCACTTATTATAGCTTTAAATAATACATCGGTCAATCACCTGTTCCGCGCAGGTCCGCATTCTCTTTTCTCATTCTTTACTGTTCACAGCAACCTTCGCATCGCAGCAGATGATTGAAGCGTAAAAGCAGTACTTCCCATAACGCCAAAAAGAGCAGGGTCTCTGCAACCCTGCTCCTTCATGTTCCGCGATATATCCCGGTCTGTATATGAAATTTCTTTATTCCTCAGCCGCTGCTTCCTCTGTGTCCGCCTCTGCCGCCTTATTGTGGATCTCTGTTACCGCAACCACAGTTGCTTCCGGATCCGTCATCAGATGAATCTTTTCATTGGAAGCAAGCTCCAGATCTTTTACAAGAACGCTGTCTCCGATCTTCATATTCTCCATATTGATCTCCACTTTATCTACCAGTGCTTCCGGAACAGCCTTGTATGCAATTTCATGCAGCTTTAACTGGATAAGTCCATTTACCACCTTATCATGGTTCAGCAATACGACCTCCGCCACAGAGTGTACTTCCTCTCCGCTTACCAGCGCCTGGAAATCAATTTCATCAATCTGGCGTTTCATCGAATTATAGTCGATTTCTTTAATCAGAACATCCAGCTTTTTGCCCTCTACTTCCAGCATGATCTGGCTGCCCTTGTTGCATGTTTTTAAGAGACGTTCTGCATCCTTCTTTTCAATTTTTACCGGTATCGTTTCTTTCAGTTCTTTGCCAAATACATTGCCGGTAACAAATCCTTCCCGTCTGAGTTTTTTTGCCTTTGTGTCCAAACTTCTTCTTTCAGCTTTCAAAGTATTCATTTATCTTTTCCTCCATAATCACTGAATGCCTGGCAGGCTCACATATTATAATGCAGGTCTGTAAGTATCTCCTCTTTGTTACATATACAGTATAACACCTATAGCAGAAAAAGATTAACCAAAATAAAAAGAAATGTTGTGTACTTTTTTAAAAAATTGCACAACATTTCTCCCGATCTGTTCGTATCAGATTCTCCAAAATCATGAAACCATTTTACATAAAAAGCGGAAGAATCCTCTCCGCAATAAACACAGCGCCGCACGCCAGAAGCGCTACCGTGAGCAGACTTTTCTCCCTGTAGGCTGCGATCAATGCCACAGCAAATCCGATCGCCGCCGAAACAGTGCTGTTCGTTGCCGAAAGGATTGCCGGAAAAGTCATCGCTGCCAGACACGCATATGGGACATAATACAAAAACGACTTTATGTAAGGACTGGTTATTTCTTTTTTTACGAGCGCCATCGGCAGCATACGGATGAGGTACGTCACGCCTGCCATCACCAGAATGTACACATAAACATTATGACTCATGAATGCTGTTCCTCCTTTTCCTCTTTCACCGGGCAGACATATGCGGCAATGCCCGCCACAAGCAGCGTTGTGATAATAATCACAAAACCGGATGAAACATTTTTTAATACGGGTGCTGCCGCGAACAGACTGCTGACTGCCATCGCCCCAAGTACCACCCCGGCCACTGCACGATTAGTCTTTGCAGGCGGGATAATAATCGCAAGGAACATTCCATAAATCGCTACGCTCAGTGCGCTCATCATAAATTCCGGCAGCAGATTGCCGGAAATTGCTCCGGCCAGCGTGCCAAGCGTCCAGCCCGGAATCGCCACGCACATTGCTCCGTAATTGTAATATGGACTGACCTTCCCCTCCTGGCTGGCGCTGACGCCAAAAATTTCATCCGTAATTCCAAATGACACCAGGCATCTGTGCAGCAGAGACGTCTTTGTCTCCATCTTCTGCGAAAGCGAGAAGGACATCAGACAATAACGCAGATTAATAATTAGCTGCGTCAGCGCCATCTCCCAGTAAGAGCCTGCTGCAAGTATAATATCCAGACCGGCAAACTGCCCGGCAGATGTAAGGTTCGTCAGAGAAATCAACACTGCCTGCCAGATGCTTAAGCCCCCGGACACCGCCATCATACCAAACGTAAACGACACCGCGAAATATCCAAGTGCAATTGGTACTCCATCCTTCAGGCCTCTTCTAAAGCTCTCGCGTTTCATGAAACGCCCCTCCGTTTCCTCTAAAGTCAGACTTTTGTTATTGTACCACTCCTTCCAGGGAACTGCAATCGAAAATTATGGTTACAAATTTCTTTGACACCTTTCACATAAGCACCTATAATATTTTCAAAAGAACATTACCGATTTAAAGGAGTCCGCTATGCCGCACATTATTGAAATCACTGATTTTTCCGCCCCGGAGCTCGACGTCTACGCACGCCTCACAGAAAACCAGCTTCTCAACCGCCACGAACCGGAAAAAGGTCTTTTTATCGCAGAAAGCCCCAAGGTAGTGGAACGTGCGCTGAATGCCGGATGCACGCCCGTGTCAGTTTTACTGGAGCGGAAACACATTGAAGGAGAAGCGCGCGATATCCTTGCCCGCTGCGGCGATGTTCCCGTCTACACGGCAGATTTTGATATCCTTACAAAGCTTACCGGCTTTGCGCTTACGCGCGGCGTGCTGTGCGCCATGAGGCGTCCGGCGCTGCCCACAGCAGAGAATGTATGCCTTGGCGCCCGCCGCATCGCCGTGCTGGAAAATATAATGAATCCCACCAATGTCGGCGCAATTTTTCGTTCGGCGGCAGCCCTGGGCATAGACGCTGTTCTTCTCACACCGGACTGCAGCAATCCCTTATACCGCCGCGCGATCCGCGTCAGCATGGGAACTGTTTTCCAGATCCCCTGGACGTGGCTGCCGGCAGAGCCTAAGCAGCCTTCCCCGTCCTATATCCCTTTCCTGAAAAACCTTGGATTTCAGACGGCAGCTCTGGCATTGACAGATAACTCTATTTCCCTTGCAGACCAGCGTCTTGCCGCGACCGAAAGACTTGCTATTATACTTGGCTCCGAGGGAGACGGGCTCTGCGCCGCCACGCTTTCAGACTGTGACTATACGATCCGCATTCCCATGATGCACGGCGTCGACTCTCTGAACGTAGCCGCCGCAAGCGCTGTCGCGTTCTGGGAGCTGTGCAAATATCCGGGATAGCCCCTATACACGCCCGCCCCGCGCAGTTTTTTCACCTGTAATCCCGCCTTTTCCGCAAAGACGCGGCACTCCCCGCGCTGCTCACTGTTCCCACACAAGCGCGCTTTCCTGCTTCGCCAGGATGCCGTTGCCACAATCATACCATGTCTCCAGCTTATCTTCCTGATCATCAGTCCGGTCATATACCGCTCTGTCAGAAAAGCGCTCGCCGGATAGCTTTTCTTTTTCTGTCTCCGCCAGAAGATACGCTGTCCCCGGTTCCATATTCAGACTTTCCGGCAGCCTGCCCGGAGTATATTCTTCCTGCTTTATGCACTGATGCGCCTCATCCATCTGATAAAGCGTGATCTTTACCGGGCGGTGCATTGTTGCAAAGCTGACCTTCACACTGCTTTTTGCCGTCTGGCTCTTTCCGTTTTCCGTCGTCTTTGTCTCCGCGGTTAAAGCAGACGCAAAATGTACCTCTTCCTCTTCCGATTCCCCGCTTGTGCTGAAGCCCTCTCCGGCAATCAGGTAAACCTGCCCTTCTGCCGTCTGATACACCGGGTTCAGATAATAGGAAATCCCTTTATCCGACTGTCCCGGGATCATGTATATCGTACCCTCCATGCTCACTTCATCACCCGCATCTGTGACAGTTATATTAAAATCCACATCGGAAATCCCGGTATCGTATACCGAATGCCAGCCCCTGTTTCCGTCTTTATCCTCCAGAACCGGCGTAAAAAAGGAAATCCCCTCCACATCTTTAAAGGAAATGTCCCAGTCGTAAGTATCCTCGCTGCCCTTTTTATCGATTACCGCGTAGAGTCTCCCCTCGTATCCGGAAGTATTGCTGATCTGGATTTCGTTCGCCTTCACAAGCCAAGATGCATGATCCTGCAGATACGCATCCATGTCAAAGAGATCCAGATGATCCGACGTGATGAGCGCTCCGATCAGCCGGTCATCCCCGCCTTCCGTTTCCGCACCGGGAACTGCCAGCGAACAGCCGCTCAAAAGCAGCGCCGTAAATATCCCCAAAAATATTATCCGGTTTCTACTCCTCATGCTTCTCCTCCTCTCCAAGCTCTCCGTCAAACTTTAAAATATCCCCCACATCGCACTGCAGATAGTAGCAGATGCGGTTTATCGTGTGAAAGCGGACGCCCTTTGCTTTTCCGCTGCGCAGCACGGAAAGATTTGCCTCGGTAATACCCACCAGGGCGCAAAGCTCCTTCGACGTCATTCCCCGCTCTTTTAAAACCATTTCAAGACAAACTCTGATTCCCATTTCTTACCTCTCCGTGAAAAGCATAGGATTCCTTTATATAAACAGATCATGCTCCTGTTTCATCCGCTGGTCCTCCTGCAGATAGCGTGCCGCCAGCAGCATTGCCAGCACAAAGACGATGGAAAGCACCGGAAAATGGATGGTAATGTTTACCCGGTAAAGATACCGGTGCAGTAAAAGCTGCAGCACATGAAACAGTATTTCCGCTGCGATCGTCACCATGAGCGCCGACCGGCAGAAATCCGCCAGCCTGCCGACCGTGCTGACCGCCGCATCAGAATAGCGGTCCTGCGCCAGTGCATCCAGCATTTTTACCGCGAAAAATACAGCCACCAGATCCATACTGTAGGGCATCGCTTTCACGGCAAACTGAAATACCAGAAACGCGTAGGTAAGTGTCAGCTCCTGCGCCGTCCCAAATACCGCCGCTTCCACCGACGACATACTGTTGCCGCTCCTCACAGCTTCCACGGCAGAGAGCAGATCCCCGATCCCCTGTCCAAATATCGCAAATACAAATGCTGTCATCGTAAACAACAGCAGAATTTTCAGCGCCGCCTGCAGCTTTCTTACATCCGCCGACGTATACATATGCAGCATCCGCAGCGCCAGATAGCCGCAGAGCACCGCATAGAAGGTACTCCCAAGCATCCACTTTCCGCTTCCTGCCACGCCCGTCTGCAGTAATCCCGGATTGATCATATAATAATTCACAAAAAACAGCAGCGCGCTCATAGCAGGCAGAAGCCAGTCCGCCCGGCAGAGCATTTTCCTGCTCCTCAGAATAAAAAATACAACGCATGGGAGCAGACTTAGCAGCAGATAGAACGCAACAGCCACTGCATTGCCGGCCCTCCCGGACAGAGAAAGCCTGCGCAGCCCCCAGCCGATCTGCTCAAACGGAAACGCTGTAATGGTGGTAAACATACCGGAAACCTGCATCTGCGGCAGCGCAAATATCACACAAAAGATTGCCTCCAAAACCAGTGCAGTGTAAAAGATCTTATATCTCATGCCGTCACCTCCGGATAAATCGTTATCGCGTTCAGAAATTATTGTTTTACGATAATCTTCTAAGAAAAGTATAGCACAAAATTATCGTTAGTCAATAATTTTGTGCCATTTTTCTCAACTTCTATTTCTCAGATCCTTACTGTTCACTCCGTTCGCAGTAACCTTCGCAGATCCATTTAAAATCCGCTTCGCGAATGGGATTTGCCCGCAATTTTACTATCCCTTCAGCCCGCGCGCCTGCCGGTCCATGTCCTCCACGACAATATCATATATTTCGCCAAGCGTCGCACAATATTCCAGCACCTCCCACGGCTTGTTGGTGTGAAAATGGATTTTGATCAGCTCCTCATCGCCCACTGCCAGCAGGCAGTCGCCCTCAAAATGTCCGGTGATGTAATCACTGATCTCATCCTCGTCGAGATTTTCCCCTTCGATCAATAGTTGTGTGTCATACTTAAATTCTAACATATGTTACCTCCCGTATTTTTTCTGGTTTTGATTTTATCATATTGGCGGGAGTTTTTCCACTGAAATCACAGCTATTGTTCCTTAAATACCTTTCACATCACATATTTTTTCAAACTATCGGAGACATCTCCTGTTTTCTGTGATATACTGGATCCATCAGAATTCTCTCATTACAGAGGTGACATTGAAAATGGTGTGTGAAATCACAAATGCAGATATCGCCGCTCCCCTGTTTGACGGCTGGGAGGAAACACTGATCTGGTCCTGCCTGCAGAAAGTTATGGGAAAGCTATATGCAAATGCCCCGGAAAATCCAACGGCAGCTATGGCGATCATTGCCGATTTTGCCTTTTTTGCCGGAGAACCGGATGCGGAGCTGGCAGCCTGTAAACCAGACTGGTGCACACAGGATTTCATAATCCTGGTTCCGCAAAATGATGCATGGAAGGATCTGCTGCTGCGCTGTTATGGCGCAAAGGCAACGCCTGTCATCCGCTATGCATTTTATAAACAACCCCATATATTTGATACAAAAAAATTAGAGCAGATCGTATGTGATCTGCCCGCAGAATGTGAGCTTGCTCTGATTGATGAACACTTTTACAATCTGTGCAGTGCCGAAGCCTGGAGTGCTGACCTGATATCGCAGTTTAAAGATTATGAGACATTCCGCCGTCTGGGACTCGGTGTAGTGCTGCATAGGGATGGTGTGATCCTTTCCGGCGCGTCCTCCTACACCAGATACCGGGAAGGCATCGAAATCGAAATTGACACCCGGGCAGACTGCCGCCGCCAGGGCTTTGCCCGCCTGTGCGGTGCAAAATTGATCCTGGAATGCCGGAAACGCAAGCTTTATCCAAGCTGGGATGCGCAAAATCCGGCTTCCGCCGCTCTGGCGCAAAAGCTTGGCTACCGCTTCAGTCACACTTACACAGCAATCGAAATACGGGGGTATTAAGCCATGGCCGAACAAAATCCAATCAGTAAAAAAGAGATGACGCTCAGTCTCTCCGACATTGAACATACCGCTAAGATCTGCCGGGCGCTTTCCTCGGAAACCCGTCTGGAGATCCTGCGCTGTCTCGTCGGAAAGCCAATGACGATCAGTCAGCTCGCCGAGCAGTTCTATCTTCCCATATCCTCGATGAGCCTCCACATCAACACCCTAAAAGATGCCGGGCTTATCACAGTGCTGCCAAAGCCCGGCATCCGCGGCACAAGAAAGCTGTGCGGCATTTCCGCCGCCAGCGTTTTTCTTGATCTGTTTGCCCACGAAAACCGTTTTGTCCGCAAGCCGCCTGCTTACATTTATATGCCGATCGGACATTATTGTAACTGTGAGGTCACACCGCCCTGCGGGATCGCCACGGCAAATTCGTATCTTTACGAGGAAGATTCCCCTTACGGCTTTTATTCCACCGATCACATCAACGCCTCTCTGCTCTGGCTCACAAGCGGTTTTCTGGAATACCAGTTTTCCAATGAAGCCCTGCATACCGGCGAGGTAGATCACATAGAATTTTCCTTCGAAATTTGTTCCGAGGCGCCCGGTTTTAACAACGACTGGCCCTCCGACATCTGTTTCGAATTAAATCACAGGCACATTGTCACTCTGCACACACAGGCAGACTACGGCGGACGGCGCGGTATCTACAATCCCTCCTGGTGGAATGATTCCAACACACAGTTCGGCGAATTCAAAATTATCCACATCACACACACAGGATGTTACATTAACGGGCAGAAGGTTTCCGACGAGACCATTGAGAGCCTTGCGCTCTTAAACGGCTATTGCTTCACCTTTACCCTGAAAGTAGATGCAGACAGCGAGCATGTCGGCGGAATGAATCTCTTTGGAAAATTTTTCGGAGACTATGCGCAGGATATTATTATGAAGGTGGATTATGTGTGATGCAGCATCTGTGCGGGCGCTCATTAATCTCCCGGATTTTCTTCACATCACATTTTGGTTTTCTGTCATAAGTCAGCAATCCATTGATCTCCTGCTCCACGTCAGTGAGCTGCGTGTAACAGAAGCCCCACAGTGCCTTTGACGCGTACACAGCATCAATCACACGGCTATATGCCTCCAGAAATTCCTTCTCTGTGTCCGCGCAGGTGTAGCCCCATCCGGAGCAGCGGGCCGCGTCATAGGCAATACCGCCAAATTCCGTCAGCATGATCGGTTCTCCTCTGTACGAATATCCGTCCACGTAAATACTGCGCCAGGTAGAAGGATTCCGGATCAGCCCTTCCCGGTCCGCAAGCATTTCCCGGTACTGCGCATATATCTCCGGTTCATCCTTCCCGCCGTGCCGGTAGTTGTGTATGGCGCAGATATCCGTTTCCGTCATCTGCCATCCGTCATTAGACACCACCAGCCTGGTATCATCCAGCGCGTGAAGATAATGATACATCGTCAATGCAAAATGCTGCTGGCATCTGTCCCTCTCGATCTGCGGAACTCCCCAGCTCTCATTTAACGGAACCCAGGCAACGATACACGGATGGTTGTAATCCCGCTCTACAATTTCACGCCACTCGCAGAGCATCTGTCCGGCGGTTGCTTTGCTGTACATCACTGGTGAAGGCGATTCTCCCCACACCAGAAAGCCCAGACGGTCTGCCCAGTACAAAAACCGTGGATCCTCTGCCTTCTGATGCTTACGACAGCCGTTAAAGCCCATGTCCTTCGCCAGCGTGATATCGCGGACAAATGCTGCATCCTCCGGCGCTGTCAGAAGCCCTTCGCGCCAGTAGCCCTGGTCAAGCACCAGCTTCTGATAATAAGGCTTGTTATTCAGATACACCATCCCGTTCTCTGTATGTATCTTTCGAAAGCCAAAATAAGAAGCAGCCCTGTCCCGGATATTCCCGTCCGCTTCCACGAGACTCAGCTCCACATCAAAAAGTACAGGATGCTCCGGCGTCCATGAAATTCCCTCGTCATGAATATTAAGATGGAAGATCTGCGAACAGATCACATCCACCGAAGCCTCTGCCGTTTCTGCGATCCACGCAGTACTTCCCTCCGCGATCCTGGCGCCTTCCAGAAATACCCGGTATTGCAGCATATCCTGTGCAGAAACCCGGGCGCCCCGGCAGCAGATATCCACCCTTCCTTCATCAAAGCGTACTTTATAAGTCACATTTTCAATATGTTTCTTCGGCACCCATTCCAGCCATACTGTCTGCCAGATCCCGGTACTGTTTGTGTACCAGATCGCGTCCGGCTTCTCTCTCCAGAACTGTTTTCCGCGCGGAATAAATTCGTCTGTATGAGGGTCAAATACACGCAGGACAATCTCCTGCATCCCCGCTTTCAGGTAATTTGTGATATTTACAGAAAACGGCGTACATCCGCCGGTATGCGTTCCCGCCAGACATCCGTTCACATAAACTTTTGTGTCATAATCGACAGCCCCAAAGTGCAGCAGGATATCCGTCTGTGCATCCGGTTCTTCCAGCTCCACACTTTTCCGATACCAGACAATGTCGTGCGGCTCACTGCTGCCGATGCCGCTCAGCGCGCACTGATAGACAAAGGGCACCTGTATGGTCTGCGCAAACGGTCCTCCGGACGCATACCATTTTTCTGTCAGTCCCCGGTCTGCATCATCAAATGCAAATTCCCATTCTCCATTTAAACTCCGCCATGTTTCTCTCACAAACTGCGGTCTGGGATATTCTGTTCTTCCTGTCACTGCTTGTTCCTCCAGCCTTTTTACATTTCCTGCTTTTTTAAAATCCTTATCCTGTTTACTGAATGCGGCTTCAGGCAAACCTTCCTGTCAGGCAGCGCCAGCGTTGTCACCTGCGGATAAATGTTCTGCTCCTCCCATGAATTCATATCTGATGTTTTTGGCGCATACAGGGTCGTAACCTCCGCCAGAGAGCTCCCGTCCTCCTGACAGTCCATATGCGGAAGACAGATTTCTGCTTCTTCCTCTAGCGAACGGTTTACCACAAAATAAATCTGCTCTCCTGCAGAATTAATGCCCGCCGCAGCGTCCACTACCGGCACTGCCGACAATGGCTCGATATTTCCAATCTGTTCCTCTGTATCATAGACCGGAGAATCTGTTTCAATCTCCAGAATTGTGTCAAGATCACTCTCTGCATAGAGCTTCAGCACATAATAGCTTGCTGTCCCGAACGCGTGTCCGTCCCGGCTCACAATGCAGCCTCCGGGCCATCCGTTTACCAGATCTGAATAATTGCAAAGCAGCAGCTTTTCCGCGTTACGCAGAAACATATTCAGCATCCCCGCATTAAAAATAGCCGCCTCCAGCGTCTGCTCCCGGTAAGAATCAATAATCGTCCCCAAATTATACTCTGTCACCGCAAGGAGCTTCTGCTTTTCTGTTCCGTCATTCATCACACGCCAGCTCTCCTGCAGAATTTCCTCATATTTTTTCACGCTTCCCGCTACCGCGTAATAAATATCTTCATTTCTGAATCTTTTTCCTTCCATGGATTTCAAGGCATACATATGAAGGCACAGCACATCCATGTGATCCCCGATCACCTGCTTTACCATCCGGTTCCAGTCCTGTGAACGGCAGTCGCCCTCCCCTCCGCAGACCATAAAAACAATGGTGTCATCCTTCTCCTTCATCTGCCGGTAAAACTCCATATAGCGCCTGCTGTAATCCTCCGAGCTGCTGTGCCCGATCTCCCATTCACCGAAGATCTCATTTCCCAGATCCCAGTATTTCACATGATACGGCTCCGGATGGCCATTCTGTGCCCGCATTTTCCCGTAAGTGGTGTCTGCGCTTCCGTTACAGTATTCCACCCAGTTTGCCGCCTCCTGCGGTGTGCCGCTGCCAAAATTAATACATATCATCGGCTCACATCCCAGCTTCTCACAAAGGGCAAGAAATTCATCGGTTCCAAAGCTGTTGTCTGTATACCCGCCCCAGTGGCGGTTTCTCCGGTATGGTCTCTCATCAATCGCGCCAATCCCGTCCGCAAAATGATAGCAATCCGCAAAGCAGCCTCCCGGATAACGGATCACCGGCGGCTTCAGCGCTTCGATATGCTCATACACTTCCCTCCAGATACCGGCCCTGCGGTCCGACGGCATCAGTGACGCCCCGTCCAGCCAGATTTCTCCTTCTCCCGGCAGACGGATCTCAAACACTGCCTCCCGGCAGGCGCGATCCGGGCAAAATGCAAAAGAATACTTTTTCCAGTTTGTCTCTACAGAGAATTCCCTGCTAAAAAGCTCCCTGCCCTGCCCGTCGCGGATCAGCAGCAGTATCCTGGTCTCTTCCCGCGCTTTCAGCCAGATATATCCGTCATACTCCTTCTGCTCCAGCACCAGATTTTCCTGTGCGATCCCCACATAGCCATCGTAATCGTTGTAGCAGACAATGTGCTGCGCGTACCCGTCCCGGGCGATGCTCTCCTTTGCATCCAGCGTTATCTCAAAAGCATTTTTACAGCCGGTGCGCACCCAGCCCTCTGCCACATTTGGATTGCCGTCCACAACCCCCGCCGGGATGTCTTTGCGTTTGTCAAAGCCCCTGTTTTTCAGAAGCTGGCTCCACATTCCCTCATCAATGCAGTCCCGCATAAATTCTACAAAGTGTCCGAAGATCAACGGATTCATTTCCTTTTGCGCACCTTTTGTTTTTATCGTCACTTTTCTCATCAAGCTTACCCCTTCATTCCCGACATTGCAATTCCCTGTACAAACTGCTTCTGTGCAAACAGATAAAGTATAAAAATCGGCAGGATCGACAGGCAGGCGCCAGCCATGATCAGCCCGTATTCCACCACATGCGTCCCCATAAATGTCGCAAGCCCTGCAGGCAGCGTCTTTTTGCTGTCTGAAGTCGTGAGGATCAGCGGATACAGAAGGTCATTCCACTGCGCCATGAAATGGAAGATAAACAGAGATACAACTGCTGCCTTACACTGCGGAAGCATAATTTTCCAGAAGATCCGGAATTCCCCTGCACCATCGATCCTTCCCGCTTCCTCCAGACCCTTTGGCAGTGAAATAAAGAAGGAACGCATCATAAAAATTCCAAAAGCACTTGTCGCCCGCGGCAGGATCAGCCCTGCGTAAGTATTGATCAGCCCCAGCTTAAATACTTCTACAAACAGCGGCAGCATTATCACCTGGAAGGGAATCATCATGGTTCCCATCACCAGCAGAAACAACACATTTTTCCCTGGAAAATCCATTCTCGCAAATGCATAGCCCGCCATTGTGTCTAAGGCGAGTGAAATCACGGACACAGACAGCGCAAAAATAATCGTATTCTTATAATATGTCAAAAACGGAATCCGCTCCCAGATTTCCCGGTATGCATCCAGACTGAATGTTCCGGAAAAGAGTTTCGGCGGATAAGCCACAATATCTGCCTCTGCTTTAAAGGAAGTAACCAGCATCCAGATGAATGGATATAATATAATGAATACCAAAAACAAAAGTACCACCAGCGAAAGCGCCTGGCCGCCCATTTTTTTCCATCCTCTTTGTCTCATCTTCTCTGCCCTCCTACATCATCGCACTTTGCTCATTTCTGGTCATCCGCCGGAAGGTAAGTACCGATACCACAAAAGTGAGCACAAAAAGCGCTACTGCAATGGTGGACGCATAGCCCATATCAAAAGATTCAAAAGCTGTGCTGTAGATCAGCTGCACCAGTGTCTGGGTCTTAAACAGCGGACCGCCCTGCGTCATTACATATACCTGGTCAAATACCTGGAAGGAGCCGATGATGCAGTCCACGATCGTAAAGCTTAACGTCGGCATCAGCATCGGCACCGTGATCTTCCAGAATTTCTGGAGGCCGCCCGCGCCGTCGATCTCTGCCGCCTCGTAATATGTCTCATCGATTCCGTTCAGCCCTGCCAGCAGGATCACCATGTAAAACCCAAGCTTCTTCCACACGCCGATCAGAATTACCGTCGGCATTGCCCAGGTGGTGCTTTTCAGAAGGTCGATCGGTTCGAAACCGAGGCATTCAATCCAGTAACAGAAAACTCCGATATCTTTATTGATCAGAAAGCTCCAGATAATGGAGATTACCGTCATAGAACAAATTGCCGGAATAAAAAATACTGTTTTGCAAAAGCTGTGGAACCAGCTCTGCCGTTTTACCAGAACAGCAGCGATCAGCGACAGCATAATCTGCAGCGGGACCGTGCATACAGTATAATAAATTGTATTCCACAGAGCATTAAAGAACTTGCCATCGTGAAATAACTTCTGATAATTTCCAAACCCCTGAAACTGAAAGTTCGTGAGCATCATATTAAAATTGAAAAAGCTGAATATAACTGCAACAATCAGCGGTATAAAAACAAACACCGCCAGTACCGTCATGGAGGGCAGCACAAACAGTATTCCCGCCCGCTTCCGTGCATACCCCAGAGATTTCTTTTTCACGCAACGCACATCCTTTCCGTAGCTTCTGCCCAGCCAGACTAAAAAACGTCCACCAGACGTTTTTGTCGTATGCATGGCAACAAAGCGCTGCTGCCCGATGCGGCTATTCCCGGAGGTCCGGGATCTGCGATACATCGCACAGCAGCGTCTTCTCAGCTATTTAGTTTAACAACATCTCAATCGCTGCATTAGCCTCGTCTAACGTTTCCTGAACATCCGCATTTTCCAACAGGATTTTTTCGAATGCCGGAGTAATTGCCTGATTGTCGATCTCCGCAAAGTTCGTCAGATTCTGTAAATACATTTTGCTCGCATCCAGCGGCTTGGAAAACTCTATGATATATGGATTCTCAGACAGAGCTTCCTCATCGATATCGGTTCTTGTGGGAGCAAATCCTGTGCCAAGGCACCATTTAATCTGTGTTTCCGCCGAATTCCACCACTGGAAGAAATTATAAACCGCTTCCTTCTGCTCACTGGAAGAAGTCAGATACATGCCAACGCCATTTCCCTGTGTCACCTGCATCACCGGTCCTTCCGGTGCCTGCGCAACGCCAAAATCAATGCCTGCCGCTTCAAATCCGTTGGTCGCCCACGGTCCGCAGAAATACATTGCCAGCTTCTGGCTCTCAAACAGCTTGTCGATCTCTCCGCCGGTCAGCACAGCCGGACCAAACTCCTTATCACGGATGTTCTCCGCCCACCGGGTAATCGTCTCTACATTCTGCGCACTGTTGAATACTGCCGTGCCATCTTCAATAAAATCACCGCCGTTGCCCCAGAGCATGATACACCACATCGGCGTCGTCTCCTTGAGTGCCATAGTAAAGCCATACTTATCCGTATTATCAACAATCTGCTGTGCATACGCCTCCAGCTCATCCCAGGTAGTCGGCGGAGCTTCCGGATCAAGTCCTGCTTCCTCAAAAATTGTTTTGTTATAGTAGAGCAGCAGCGTTGCATAGTCCATGGGAACTCCATAATATTCCCCATTATATACCAGACTGGATCTCAGCGCCTCCGGCACTACGTCCTCCTCAATATATCCTTCTGTCCATGCATCGTTGACTGATACATATGCTCCCGCCTCAGCATAAGCGCCCATCCGCTCCGGTGCCATCGCCACAAAATCCGGCCCTTCTCCAACCGCAAGCGTGGTGGACAATTTCTGGTAAAGGCTGTCCCACGGCATAATGCTCATGTCTATTTCAATGTTTGCATCGTTCGTCTCATTGTATTCCTGCACAAGTGCTTCCAATGTCTCCTGATCCGAACCCGTAAAGCCATTCCAGAACGTAATTACCGTCTTTTCTCCTGCATCTTCTGCTCCGGCAGCAGCCGAAACTCCCATCACCATACCTGCACCTAACAACAGAGCCATTATTCTCTTTGCCTTCATGATTTTAATTTACCTCCTTTGCCCTTTCTGTCCTACTCTCCAATTTATTCCAATATTTCTGTATTATATTGATGATATTTTCGTGTTTTTTTATTCATTATACAGATATACCGGAATTCTCGGTTCCTGTTCAAAATAAACATTTTTACCTTATGTCAGCGCTGTGTTTTCGGTATTTTGTTGTTTATAAATGTATTATATGGGGTATTTTCGTATATTTCAATAGTTTTCTTTTTGTTTGCTGTCATTTATTCCCTGTGCAATTATTTAGTACATTTTTTTCGTAGTAAATACCTGCACAGTATTAAAAAAAGCTGCTATGACCGCAATTGCGATTTACAGCAGCTATAAAACTATTACGTAACTATTCTATTCCTTTCAGCAGCTCCACAATACATGTAAAGCTCGCAATATCCCAGGCAGCCCTGCCGATAAACAGACCGTCTACGTTTTTACAGTTTGCCAGCTGCACGCAGTTTTGCGGATTTACACTGCCGCCGTAGAGAACCGGAATTTTGTTTCCGTTTTCTCCAAAAAGCTCTAAAAGCTGTTCCCGTATGATCTCATGCACATACGCCACATAATCTGCAGAAGCTGGCGTTCCGGAAGGGCCGATAGCCCAGGTGGGTTCATATGCAACCCAGAGTCTTTGGCTCTGCTGTACACTCACATCAAAGAATGCCATTTTTATCTGCCGCCGTATGACCTCCGGGGTCACTTGAAACTGTTTATCCCCGGCACGCTCTCCCACACAGAGCAGCGGCGTCATCTCAAATTTCAGAGCCGCCTTCACTTTTTTATTCAGATCTGCGTCGTTCTCATTATAATACTGGCGTCTCTCCGAATGACCGAGCTCCGCAATCTGCACACCGATTTCCTGCAGCCAGACCGGCGAGATCTCCCCTGTATAATTGCCCTCCTCCTCCCAATGCAGATTCTGGGCACCCAGCAAAATGTCGGTATCTTTTATGGCTTCCTTTGCCATCTGCAGGTGCGTAAAAGGCGGTATCATAAAAAACTGAAAAGCCGGAGCGTCTGCCGCCAGTATACGCACTTTTTTGAGATACGCCGCTGCCTCATCAAAGGTTTTGTGCATCTTCCAGTTCGTCCCAAGCAAAAACCGCTTCACAGATCACCACGTCCTTTCCTCAGACCTTTGAAAATGCCGCCATATTGCGCTCTTCCAGCTCCCGGATAGCATTTACCTTTGGCGTAGAATTACCATCTGCAAATTCCAGCGACAGCCACTCGGCAGTCACCTTCTTTGCCAGTTCCGGTCCGATGATCCTGGCGCCCATGCAGAGCACGTTCGCATCGTTACTCAGTTTTGCCCGCTCCGCAGAATAATTATCGTGGCAGACTGCCGCCCGGATCCCCGGAAATTTATTTGCCGTCATAGCCATACCGATCCCTGTCCCGCATATTAAAATCCCTTCTTTTTCATAATTGCTTTCAATTATTTTATTGCAGACCTTTTCTGCAATATAGGGATAATACGTGTTATCAAGGATGCTGTCGCAGCCTATGTTTTCCACCTCATATCCCTTTGCCTTTAAGAACGCAATGATCGTCTGTTTCAGATCCACTGCTGCGTTATCGCAGCCAATCACAATCTTTTTCATTCGTTTGCTTTCTCCTTTTTTACCCATTCCAGAAACGCACCAAACATCAGCATGACCGAAGTTGCCCCCGCATCCTGAAATCCGATCGCGCGTTCCATCAGACATTTTGCCCGGCCAAATTTTGCCGGATAGTTTTTGGTAGCTTCCACACCCTTTTTTGCCGCGTCAAATGCACGCTGGAAAAGCTCCCCGAAGGAAGTCCCCCCGCAGCTGTCCATTGCATCGCAGGCTGGTTCCAGTGCGTCCACCATCGTCTTATCCCCCGGCTGTGCTCCGCCTCTCTGTTTTACTGTATCCAAGCCTTTTCGCATCATCTGTGCAAACTCTTTTGTATCGACGCATTCTTTTACTTCCATGCCTTTTACCGCTCCCAGAAAAACAGAGCTGAAAATTACACCGGAAGCTCCTCCCATAGAGCCAAGCATTGCCATGCCAGTCTGACGGAAAAGCTGGTTAATATCGGAGTATTCTTCTCCTGCCAATTTTTCTTTTACCGCTGTAAAGCCAACTGCCATGCCAATACCATGATCCCCGTCCCCGATTCTGGAGTCGACCTCGGTAAGCAGAGGTTTGCTTTCTATGATCCGTTCCGCCATAAACAAAATCATGTCTTTCATTTGCGGCGTATGTATGATATTCATTTAC
Source organism: Marvinbryantia sp. (assembly GCF_047017445.1). Classification (NCBI taxonomy): domain Bacteria; kingdom Bacillati; phylum Bacillota; class Clostridia; order Lachnospirales; family Lachnospiraceae; genus Marvinbryantia; species Marvinbryantia sp. The sequence goes on from NZ_JBKXTT010000002.1 coordinate 168,446, forward strand.
ACTCCCCCTTATTTTTTAAAATAGTAAGGACTATAGCAGGGAGCATCATAGTATTTTTTCAGTTCCTCATCCATACGCATAAGGCTGATAGAGGCTCCCGCCATTTCCTGACAGGTAATATAGGAATTTACATCCATATGATGTACGATAATTTCTTTTTCTGACAATCTTTGAATCAATCTCCGGTTTAAAATATACAGCTCCGCAAGCGTAGTAGAGCCAAGACCATTGATTAAGGTGCAGACCTCTTCTCCCTTTTGGATCCCCGATTCTTCCAGAAGCTTTTCCAGCAGGATATCCACGATCTCATCCGCCTTCTTCATTTCCATGCGCCGGATTCCCGGCTCCCCGTGAACCCCCATCCCAAATTCAATTTCATTGTCCGGCAAAGAAAAAGCCGGTTTTCTCTCTCCCGGTATCGTACCGCCGGACAGGGCTGCGCCAATGCTGAATGTATTGTCTCTGGCCTTTTGAGCCACACGGCAGGTCTCATCCAGATCCAGTCCCGCTCCGGCTGCAGCCCCGGCTACTTTAATTACCATGACTGCCCCGGCAATTCCTCTTCGGTCGGTGATCCGCTCTCTGGAAGCAGATGCCACATCATCCCATACCCGGACGGTTCTGCAGGAAATATCCATATTCTCCAGAAGCTCACTGGCCATATCGAAGTTCAGATTATCCCCGCTGTAATTGCCGTAGACAAATAACACGCCCTTCCGGCGCTCCACCTCCAAAACTGTCTGCATAATGGTGTTTGGATCCGGCGATGCAAAAATGTTGCCGTTAGCGCTGGCATCCGCCAGATTCTCTCCCACGAACATCCCATACATGGGTTCATGTCCGCTTCCCCCGCCGATCACAAGCGCCACCTTATCTTTCACATCCTTTACCCGTACGCCCTTCACGCCTTTCACCTGAACGTAGCGCTCCGGGAAGGTCTGAACAAAGCCCTGAATCGTCTCTGCAGGCACGTTTGCAGGGTCGTTTATCATCTTTTTCAAATCCCTCTCCTCCTTTATGACCAGTCAGCACAGGCGGGTACTGTTTTCACAGCCCCGCCCGTCCTGTGACTTATTTTTTAAATTTCAGTACATTTATGGAATGCTTCTTTAAAACGATGTCACAGCGGTTTTCTTTTGTAGCTGCACTATCCAGCTTTTGCACCTTAATTGTGTCAGGCTGGTCGGCAGTGTTGGCTGCGTCTATCTCTTCTGCATAAATGGTATAGCCTTCCAGAGAAGTCACTTCCTTTTCCCAGAAGAAATGCAGGGATACTTCCATGTCCTCCTCCGGATGTTTATTTACCAGGGAAACATAAATGGTTCCATCCTCATCTCCCGTTACCGCCGCGTCCACATAGCTGCTTCTGTGATTGTCTCCGTCATTTCCGGAGAACAGCTCCAGAAGGTCAATGCTGATCTTCTCCCGGCCGATTTTCTGGCTTTGCGGAAGCTTTACGGAATAGGACTCGCCCACCACGTCCGCCTGATAAATCTGTTTTCCTGTCTGATGACGCAGCAGCTCAAATACCGGGAACTGTGCGCGCCTTACAATGCCCTGTTCTGTAACAGATAACGCTCCCGTAATGTTTACAAAGGTAGAATAGTTTGCCATGCCGATGGTCTCGCCGTTCCGAATAAACATGTTTAAAATCAGAGCCGTTACCAGCGCGTTCTGCAGCGTGTAGGCCTTATCGTCCTCTGCGTTTTCCAGGGCCCATCCATTGAAATTCCATTCATCCCATGCAACTTTAATGGAAGAAGCGGTATCATTCATTCCCGCAGTGATAGCTGAACAGGTCATCTTATGGAGCTTTTCCATATAATCGCCGATACACATCGTTTCCAGGTAATTTTCCTGATTAAAAGGTCCCCACACGCAGGAGTAATGATGTGCAGAAATATAGTCGATCATCTGCCAGAGCTTTTTTACAACCGTTACATTCCAGTCAGTAATCTGCTCATAGCCGCAGGCCACCAGTTTAATAGTCGGATCTACCCATTTAAGAGCTTTGGCAAACTGGAAGGCCTTATCCGCATACTCCTCGGCTGTATAATTGTTCATCTGCCAGGGACCGTAGCTTTCATTTCCCAGGCCCCAGTATTTTACGCCGAACGGTTCTTCATAGCCATGGCTTCTGCGCAGGTTTGCATAGTAAGTATCTCCGGTTCCGTTACAGTATTCGATCCAGTGCATGGCTTCTTCAATGGTTCCCGTTCCCATATTAACGCAGATCAGCGGCTCTGCTCCCACTCTTCTGCAAAGTTCAATAAAGTCTGCTGTACCGAACTGATTGCTCTCCTCTGTCAGCCAGGCATACTCAAATACCTTCTTCCGGTTTTCTTTTGGTCCGATGCCATCTTCCCAGTGATAATTGGAAACAAAATTTCCTCCCGGATAACGCATGATCGTAGGTGCCACTTCTTTCAGCGCCTCAATTACGTCCAGGCGGAATCCATCAGCGTCTGCATTTGGATTACCCGGATCATAATAGCCGCCGTAAATATTTCCAAATGCATGTTCACAGAAATGTCCGAAAATTTTCGGATCCACCTCTCCGCGGGGTACATTTAAGTTTACATAAATATTTGTCATTTTCAACACACCACATCCTTTAGCGTTAATAATCAGTCATGCTTTCTCTCATACCACTTCTCTACCAGCGCTTCTCCGCTTTTTCTCTCTTCATCAAACTCCAATGTTTCGATAATTAATCCCATGCTTTCAAGACCGTCATAATATGCGTAGCTTCCGGTAGGCCAGCTTCCTCTCTGCATCATCTTCAGCCCCTTACTCTCCAGATACTCCTGGGTTTTGTCGTTGTCTGCCACCTTCCATGCCACATGATGGATTCCCGGTCCATGCTCCTTAAGATAATCTTTCCATACGCTGGGACCGTCATCAGCCGGAGACATAAACTCAATCTGTACCGATCCAAAATCATAAAAAGCCCCCTTGAAATTTCCGTCCACCTTCTGTCCCATGTAAGTGACGTCCGCACCGTCATATACAACAGTTCCGTTCAGACCAACCTCTGCCTGATGTGCAAAGCCAAATATCTCCTGCACTTTTTTTGCCGCCTCTTCCACATCGCGGACAACTACACCGATCTGCCAGACAATACTTGTATCCATTTTGTTCATTATATTTTCCTCCTTTTTTGATTGTTTACTTTTCCATCGGCAGCCCCAGATCTCTGAAAAAGGCTGTCCAATACGGTAATTTTTCAGTTGCCTCTCTGGAAATCTTATCCAGATATGTTAAATCATCTTTTTCGATCTCAAACATGAAGCTGTTAATATTCTGCTGTATCTGTTCCGGCGTTTTTCCTCCCATCAGGATAGAGGTAATGCCTTCCTGGTAATTCAGCCAGTTGATCGCAAGCTGTCCGCAGGTCACTTCATATTTCGCCGCTACTGGTTTCAGCTTATCTGCAAGCTCCACGCAAACAGGGAAGTATTTCTCCTCATACAGGAATGTGCCTACCCGGTCGTCATTTTCCGGAAGCTTAAAGGATTTATCGTACTTTCCGGTTAAGATTCCCGTAGCCGTCGGGCTATAGGGCACGATTGAAATCTCGTTTTCCAGACAGTAGGGCTTTATTTCTTTGTCTATCGTCCGCCACAGAAGACTATAGCCCGGCTGGATTACATCCACTCTGCCCATGGCGCAGACCCTCTTCATCTGCTCCAAGGTAAAATTTGATACCCCGATGGTACGGATCAGCCCCCGCTCTTTTAAGGAAAGCATGGCTTCCATGGTTTCCTCCACCGGAATAATCCCCTTCGGATCCGGATAATGAATGTAATATACATCCAGATAATCCGTGCCCAGACGTTTCAGGCTGTTCTCACAGGCCTGTATCGTATCTTCCTTTCTCAGATGGTCATACCATACCTTGCTGGCAATATACACATCTTTTCTTCTGCCGCCCAGAGCCTTGCCCAGAAGCGTCTCCGAGTAGCCGTCTCCATAACACTCCGCCGTATCAAAAAAGTTGATCCCCTCTTCCAGCGCAATGTCCACCCCGCGCTGAAACAGCGCGTCGTGTTCCGCCGACCAGACGCTTCTGTCCGGCGCCCAGCCACCCAGGGCCGCCTTAGATACCTTCCATCCAGTCTTTCCCAATGTTTGATATAACATCCTTTCACCTTCCTTATCCCTTCAGACCTGAAGTCGAAATTCCCTCTACGATATACTTCTGACCGACGGCGTACAGTACAATACAGGGGAGTGCGATCAGGGTTGCCGCAGCCATCAGATAATTCCACTGAGCCGTATAGCTTCCGATAAATTCACGAAGCCCCAGCGCCAGCGTATAGTTAGCCTCCTTGTTAATATAAACCAGCGGATTCAGATAATCGTTCCACAGATAAAAGAATCCAAAAAGCCCTACCACTATTACCCCGGATTTTGCCAGGGGCAGATACACCAGGAAATATTCCTGCAGATATCCGGCTCCGTCAATTCTCGCAGACTCTCCCAGCTCTTTCGGCAGACTCTTGAAATACTGCCGCAAAAGAAAGATATCAAACACACCTCCACCCATAATATTTGGCACGATCAACGGCGCATAGCTGTGAGACAACCCCACATTGGACCAGCCGATGAAGGTGGGAATTAGAGTAACTGCCGGCGGCAGGATAATTCCGGTCAGCAGGATCATAAATACTGTGTCGCGGCCTACCCACTCCAGTCTCGCAAAGCTGTATGCACACATAGGCGCCACAAACACAATACCGATCATAGACAGGCCTACGATAATGATGGTGTTCGCATATTCCCGAAGCAGATGGATCCGCTCAAAGGGAACGATATAATTCTCCCACGCCAGCCTGCTGGGAATAAACTTCGGGACTACCGATAATACTTCCGTTGCCGGGCTCAATGAGGTTTTTACCATCCAGAAAATAGGAAAAATAAACACAAAAGCCAGAAGCGTCAGTAAAATGTACTCCACTGCCGTTACTTTCTCGTTTCTCATACATGTCCCTCCCTAATCTGAATAGTGAACCCATTTTTTTGAGCTTCCAAAAATAATGGCAACCACTGCAAAAATCACAATAAACAACAGCCAGGAAATGGCGCTTGCCTTTCCGAAGCGAAACGAACCAAATGCCTCTTTGTACAGATAATAAACTACAAAGTTCGACGCATTGCTTGGTCCTCCCTTTGTCATAATGTCCGCCTGGGTAAAAATCTGGAATCCCGAAATAATCGTATTGATCAGATTTACCAGAATCGTCGGCGTCAGCATAGGGATCGTTATTTTAAAGTGCGCCTGGAGTTTGGTTCCTCCATCCACCTTAAACGCTTCATAAAGCTCTCCCGGTATTTCCTGCAGACCTGCAAGATAGATCATCATGGTCATGCCGCTCCACCACATACTCATAACCGCCAGGGTAGGCAGTACCTGTGATGTACTGGTCAAAAACTTCTGCGCCGTTCCTCCCAGAGATTTGATGACCCAGTTTACCACGCCCATATCCGGGCTTAACAGCCATGCAAAGATGAAACACGACGCAATTACCGGAAAAACAGACGGAATATAAAATATCGTTCGAAACAGTGTTCGGAATTTCAATTTTTTTTACCATGGCCGATGCCAGTATATACGCCAGCACATTTGTAAAGATCACATATAAAATCACATAAATCACTGTGACTTTAAAAGAGTTATAGGTAAACGTATCCGCATTTGTCAGCAGATCCTGATAATTTTTTAACCCCACCCAGTGAGTCTCTCCAATGACCCGGTAGTCCGTGAAGCTGTAATAAAGGCTCATCAGCATCGGTCCGATCATGAAAATCAGATATTTCAGGATAATCGGGGCGGCAAACAGCATCCCCACGATCTGCTCTTTCTTTTTATATCTTCCGCGTTTTTTTATTTTCTTCGTAATAGCCATGACTCCCTTCTTTCTTTGCACGCTAATCATAAACAGAGTCTTTTGTCCGCGGCAGCGCGCATTTTACCCGCCGCCGCAGTACAAAGTTGCTTCTTAAACTCCCGACAGACTACTTAAAATAGTAGCCATCACAGTATGCATTGGCCGCCTCAGCAATTTCATTGATCGCTTCCTCTGCGGTTGCTTCGCCGTTGTAGGCCTTCTGAAGAGCCGGACCTACCAGATTGTTAATATCCGTAAAGTTCTTTACATTGAAGCTCGGAACCAAAACAGAATTTTCCAGGGTCGGTTTCAGAACTGCCGTCGTAAAGTTATCGGTATGCACTTCGTTGTCTGTCCAAAGTGCTACTTTTTCCTCATCTTCATAGTATTCCTTTAAAAGCGGCATCCAGCATCCCTTCGTGTACTGGGAAATTGCGCCTTCGGTGTTGCTCAGCCATTTAAAGAGCTGCCAGGTTGCATCCGGATCATTGTCTGTCTTATATGCCGTCAGCGCCATAAGACCGATGGTCGTGGGGTTTTCGCCTCTTCCGCTTGTGGGGAACGCTGCCATATCATACTGTCCCGGCTGTCCCTGCTCACAGAAAGTCAGCATAGACCATGCGCCATCCAGCATCATAGCAGTCTGCCCGGATAAAAGGGATACATCCATTGCCGGCATATTGGCAAACTGCAGCGGGCTCGGTGATACGTGATGTACATTAACCAGATCACTCATAAACTGCAGCGCTTCGATCGCTTCCGGAGAAGTCAGTCCGAAGGAACCATCCTCATTTATCCAGGAACCGCCGAAAGAATTCAAAACACCGTCAAACTGATAGTGCCAGGAGTCAAACATCAGACCATAGCGTGTGATGCTGGTCGGATCAAAATCCGCAGACTCCGCGGTATTGCCATTTGCATCTGTCGTCAGCTTCTTTGCCGCTTCGAGAACCTGATCCCAGGTCCAGGGATTTTCCGGATCTGCAGACGGGACTTCTACGCCAGCTTCCTCAAAAACACTCGGATTATAATACAAAATCAGCGGTTCACAGGAAAGAACGGTACCAAACGCTTTTCCTTCCTGATACTCCAGGAATGCATAATCTACATAATCTTCCTTCGTAACAGTCGGATCAGAGTCATTTTCCATCAACTCGTATAAATCCAGCAGAACGCCATCCTCTGCCCAGCCCGGGAGGTAGGACGGATCGATCCAGGAAATGTCGGGCGGATCGCCTGCTGCCAGCATCGTTGCAATCGCTGCATTATCTCCAGAATTAATGTGCTGCGCTTCCACCTTAATATTGGGATGCGCTGCTTCGAAGCCCGGAATTACTTCTTCCTCTATATTTTTCTTTTCCGTATCGGTTCCCCAGTAAACCAGTTTCAGTGTTGTTACTTCTCCGTCTTCCGCAAATGCGGTGGGCACCATTGACGATGCCATTGCTGCTGCCATCAGTACGCATACTAAACTTTTTTTCTTCATTCTTGTTCTCCTTTCATTTACATTTTCTCTTTGTAATACATTTCGAAACAGTTAATAGTTCTTGCTTAAATTATCCCCCGGCACCTCCTTTGATTTTTTATTTTAAAAGATTCCTGATTTAAAAAAATCTTTCAATTTCTTCCTTATTTTTCCTCTATTTCCATTTCGTGTGCGCTCACGGAAATGGTAAAATATAAATCGTGTGCGTACACGATAATATTAAAAAATAATCCCCCAAAATTTTGACAACAAAAACTTTTTCAGATAGATTCTCCCTGTATGATCCGGTATGCCAGAATACGGTTTACTCTTTTTTTATTCGGAGACTGCATCTGATCCAGCAGTTCTTCAAACAGGTTTTCTCCCAGCACATCCACATCATATTCCACCGAACAAAGTCTTGGAGAAATAAATTTCAGCATTTCTATATTATCATATCCCATAATGCCAAGCTGTCCCGGCACAGATATCCCATGCTTTTTGCAAATTTCCAGCACCTGTATCGCAAACATATCGTTGATACAAAGTACAGCTGTTTTATGAGGTCTGCATTCTTCTATAGATTTCAAAAGTTTCTCTTCGTTTACGCCTTCCAGAATAATCGGTTTATGCAGATCATACTTTTCCAGCCCCTGAATATACCCCTCCTGGCGTTCCTGAAGCGTATATACATTCATATGCTGCTGTTTTTTCTCTGTGATAGCCGCGTTGAGAAAGATAATTCTGCGGTACTCTTTCTTTATGATAAATTCCACCGCATGTTCCATCGCGTCTCTGGCATCAATGCCCACCAGCGAAAAATCGTCTGATATTTTATTGTAGATCGTTACTACCGGTATCTTCAGCTTTTTCAGATACTCTGCGTGTTTTTTCACTTCGCATACAGAAAAAAGGATAATACCGTCTACATGCCGTTCCTCCAGATACATTATTCCCTGTTTTTCCATTTCTGCATTGCCATGGGTCAGAATCAAATTGATGAAATATCCTTTTTCCTTCGCCGCTTTTTCAATAGCGTTGACCAGCTCTGCAAAATAATTGTTCTTTAAATCAAAGCATACGATCCCTATCGTATTGGTACGGCCCATTGCCAGGCTCTGGGCTATTTTATTTGGCTTATAATCTACCTCCTCTATCGTTTTTAAGATTTTCTGCTTTGTCTGCTCTTTAATGCCAGGACGATTATTGATCGCCCGGTCCACTGTACCCACAGACACCCCACACATTTCCGCGATTGTCTCTAATGTATACTTCATAATTCCCCACTTTTTACGTTTTCGTGTGCGCACACGTTTTATGTTTTAAGTATACCTGCCCTTATGGATTTTGTCAATCCTTTTTTCAACTAAAAAAAGCACCGCCGAAGCGATGCTCTTAAAACTAATTTCACTGCCAGGATAGTTAATGCCGCCTCCGTAATCTCTGGTAAGCCATTATGCAGGGATCCTCTTACTGTATCTGCCAGCCTTCTGTCTGCTCCCTGGCTCTTACGAAGTCAAGATATTTTCCTTCCTGCCCTATCAGCTCCCTATGCGTACCTTTCTGGACGATCTGTCCCTCATCCACCACCAGAATCTGGTCGGCATTTTCGATGGTCGCAAGCCTGTGGGCAATCGTAATCAGGGTTTTCCCCTTTGTCAGCTCAGAAATTGCCGCCTGAATCAAATGCTCATTTTCCGGATCAATGCTGGCCGTCGCCTCATCGAGTATGACGATCGGAGCGTTTTTCAAAATGGCACGGGCAATGGAAATGCGCTGTTTTTCTCCGCCGGAAAGCGTTCCTCCGCCCTCCCCGATGACAGTATCGTAACCATCCGGAAGCGCCATAATGAACTCATGGCAGCGTGCCTTTTCTGCCGCTTTGCGCATTTCCTCCTCTGTTGCTTCCGGCTTCCCGAAACATATATTGTTTCTTATGGTATCATGGAATAAATAAACGTTTTGGAATACCATGGAAATATTGGATAGCAGGCTATCACAGGTAAATTCACGTACATCGTGTCCGCCTACCGTAATCTTTCCGCCATTTACATCATAAAACCTTGCAAGCAAATTGCAGATCGTCGTCTTTCCGGAGCCGGAAGGGCCCACGATCGCAGCCGTACTTCCCTGCGGAATATGAAAAGAAACATCGGAAAGCACACTCCGTTTATCATAGCCGAAACTCACGTGGTCAAAGGTAATATCATATCTCTCCGGACAGATCTCCTTTGCATCCGTATCAATAAACTCCGCCTGCTTGATCGTATCCAGCTTATCCATCGCAGCTTCAATAAGCTGCATGGTATGGGCGCCGTTTTGTACCTGCTCCACCCGTGAAAACAAAGTAAAAGAAAAAATCGCCATCATCAGAAAAATCGGAAGCGTCATCTCCCCATGTATGCATAAGTACGCTGACATCAGCACAATTCCCACTGACGCAAGTTTGCAGGAAAGCTGATGCAGTCCATTGCACCATACATAATCAAGTTCTATTTTAATATTAATCCTGCGGTGTTCACGAAACGCATCCCTGATCCCCTGTACAGATACGCCCTCCTGTCCGTATGCCTTTACCACAGCAATGCCCCGGATAAATTCTATCACCGAAGTAATCAATGCATTCTGTGCCTTTTGATGTACGATAGAGTTTTTATGGCTGGACAGGCTCATCAGGTGCAGGAAAAATGCGGAAAGCGCCACGCCTGCCATTGCAATCAGCGCCGCCTGCCAGCAGAAAAGCAGCAGACACAGTATCATAGCTGCCACATGGACATACGCCCCGATAATCACATCGGTCATTTTCATGGCATACATCTCATATACAGAAAGATCTGTTGTAACTGCGCCGGCTATTTCCCCGGTATTGTTTTTGTCAAAAAAACCGAGGGAAACCCGTTTTAGAATATTTCCGATCTCAATTCTCTCCTGCGCCGTTTTTTCATAGGCAATACTTTCCTGATAAGTTGCACGCAGATAGGAAAACAGAAACCTGCCCGCAATGGAAACCACCATAAAAATCAATGCATAAAGCGCCATAACCGGCTTCATTTCTATTTCTCCCCGGCTGTCCTTTATCATCAGATCCAGAAAATATGCCGCTCCCATAACAGGCAATGCGGCAAACATGGTCTGCAAAAACGACCACAAAAATCCCATGTAGAGCCTTTTCTTATATTCTCCTGTCCACCTGATGATCCGCTTCACCGTCTTAAACATTGCGAATGTCCTCCCTTCCCGTTTGGTTCATATCACTATTTCCTGCTGACCAGCTCTTCGCACCGATATGCGCTTCCCACATCTGATGGTATAAATCACATTCCCGGAGCAGTTCATCATGTGTTCCGCACGCTTCCGGACGTCCGTTTTTCAATACAACGATGCAATCCGCATTCTTTATGGTAGAAAGCCTGTGTGCGATCACAAGAAGCGTTTTTCCCTTTGTCAGCCTTGCAATGGACTCCTGAAGCTGCGCCTCATTTTCCGGATCTGTAAATGCAGTGGCCTCGTCAAGTATGACGATCGGAGCATTTTTCAAAATAGCACGGGCGATGGCAATCCTCTGCCGTTCCCCTCCGGAAAGCTTTCCTCCCGCCTCCCCGGCAGGCGTATCCCATCCTTTCTCCAGTCTGCCGATAAATTCTTCACACCGGGCTGCTTTTGCCGCCGCAAACACTTCCTCATCAGAAGCATCCGGTTTTCCCAGACGAATATTCTCAAGCAGGGAGCAGTTAAACAGGAAATTATCCTGCGATACAAAACTCACGATACGGGCAAGCTGTGACAGCGGAATATTGCGAATGTTTGTTCCTCCTATCGTTATGTTCCCTCCCGTGACATCCCAGAATCTTGCGATCAGCTTTGCCACAGTGGATTTTCCGCCTCCCGACGGTCCCACCAGCGCAGTAAAGGTTCCCTGCGGCAGCTTCAGATCAACTCCGTGCAGAACATCGCCATCCTGTTCATTATAGGCAAAGTGCACCTGGTTTAAGGATATTTCGTAGTTTTTCAGAGAAACCTCTGTTTTTGCATCTGCAAGTTCCGGAATATCCAGCACTTCATTTACATCACGTATGGCATACTGGATAGACTTAAAGTCATTGACCGCATTGTTAAACCAGCTTACCGGTCCGATGATGCTCAATGATAGTATAATCGCTAACGTAATCTCTGCAGGGGTCATTTCTCCCGAAAGATACAGAAGAATACTCACCGGTAGTATGCCAAACAGTGTGGAGGGCAGAATGGCGGCACCCAGATTCATAAGCCCCCAGGTAGACCGAAACCAGTCCAGCGTAAAATTCTTAAAGCTCTCCACGGAATCTGCATACTTCTGATAAGAGCCGGTGGATTGGTTGAACGCCTTAATCACCTGGATACCTTCCGTGTATTCAATAATGACACTGTTCACATGGTTAGACGCTTTCATATATTCGTCATATTTGGAGCTGTAGTTTTTCATCATTATTCCGTATACCACAGCCCCGACCGGCACACATACCAAGGCAGCCAGCGCTATTTTTACGTTCATTACAAGCATATAGAGAAAAACGCAAACAGGAAGAAGAAGGTTGGAGATTCCTTCCGGGATCATATGTGCCAATGGCAGTTCGATGGTTTCCACCCGGTCCACGATGATGCTCTTCCATTCTCCCGCTGTTTTTGCAAGCGCACTTCCAAGCGGTATCCGCATCATTTTTTCCGACAGGGCAAGGCGGATATTCTCCAGAATATGATAAGCTGAAATGTGGGAGAACGATGTAGAGAGGGCATGGAAAATCTGTTTTGCCAGATACCCCGCCGCACTTAAGCCTATCCACGGCATGATTTTTGCCATCGCAGGCTCTCCCTCAAAGAAAATTAAAATAATACGGTAAACGCCTAAATAAGGCAAAAGACCTCCCGCAACGCTGCATATCGCAAACAGCACGGAAAAAATCATCTTCCACCGGCATTGTCCCGCAAAGGAAAACACCGTTTGAAAGGTTCCATTTTTATGTTCCATAGCATGACCTCCTGAAAAAATGAATGTGTCCCTGCCTCTCAGGGACACATCTATTTTACACGCAGGCAGCCTGCTTTGCCGCTCCGGTTAGTCTTATCTAATCCAATCAGTCGGAAGATTTTCTGTATTCGGTAGGCGTAACACCAAGCACGCTGCGGAAGGCAGACGCAAATTTTCCCGGATTACTGTAGCCAACCCTTTCTGCAACAGAAATCACGGAATCCTGCGTATTTTTCAGCATAACGGCTGCGGCATTCATGCGGTACTCCTTCATATATGCAGCTATAGAACATCCGTAAACCCCCTTAAAGCACTGCTTTAAGGAAGTCAAAGGGAAGGAAAACTGCTCCGATAATTCCTCAAGAGTATACCAATGCTCCAGATTCCCCGTCAGCAAAGCGGCAATATCCTTTACTTTATCCACTTGTGTTTTGTAGAAATATGGCCGTTCTTCTCCTCCTGCCGGTACATCCAGGGTCTCCAGAAACAGCAAAAGCTCCAAAACTTTTATCTTGAAATACGGCAGCCTTACGTGTTCCGGCAGATCATACAATTCCGAAAAGATATGGTTGATCTGCGCTCCCGCTCTCATAATAAAGTTATTGCCATCCGGAGAAAATTTGCTTCTCAGCTTTTTTATATCAACAGAAAACCCCTCCATCACATAAAGTAAGGAATCCTCTGCCTCCGCAATGTCAAAACCTATGGTCAGTCCATGATAATGATTCAGCGGAAAAAGAAATCTCGAAGAGTGCCGCTCTCTGGAATTTACCTGCATATCCCCGGATTCCACATAAATATACCGGTTTTTGTCCACACACCACTCAATCCGCCCCTCTCTGCAATGATCGATGCAGAACATTTCCGCATTCGGCTTAAAACCAGAATAGCACTCCTTCATATGAAAATCATTATAAATCAGACAACAGCCCCGAAAGACCTGATAAAATGTCATCAGCCCCTCACCGCTGTCATCCTTTACCCGAAAGACCGTACAGGTTTCATCTTCACAGATTTTCCTTACATTTCCCCCCATTTCCTGTTCTGTAAACTGCATCCGTTCCGCCTCCTCTCTGTCATTCCCTGTCATCCATCACAAAAAAATCTTTCATTTTTTGTATCCCGTTTTCATCAAGAGGGAAACAGGCCTGAACCTTCCCCTTTTCCAGATGCAGGATATAGTCACAGCACTCCATAATAAATTCCGGGTCATGGGTAACAATAAACACCGTTTTACCTTTCTCCGTTAATGCCCGGATGTTATCCGCAACCTGTTTCATATGCCAAAAATCAAGGCCGCTGGTAGGTTCATCGAATACAAGCAGCGGTCTGCCGGCCGCAAGGGCAGATGCGATTGCAACCCTCTGTTTCTGTCCCCCGGACAAGGACATCGGGTGCAGTTCCTTATATCCGTACAGATCAAGGTTCTTTAAAATTTCCCCGGCCTGCCCTTCATCCTCCTGTTCCATGGATAACAGCACTTCATCCAGAACGCTTTCTGTAAAAAGCTGATGGTTTACCTCCTGCATGACCTGATAGCAGACGGAAAGTCTCTTTTTTGCGCTATATCTGATCCCGTTTAGTTCAAGCACACTCCTGTCACCCTTAAGCAGTCCGCAGATACTTCTCATCAGGGTTGTTTTTCCCGCTCCGTTTTTACCGATCACAGCCGTTGCTTTGCCTGCAGGCAATTGAAGCTTCGGAATATCCAATACTGCTTTCGTGCTTTTATAGCTGTAATGCACATTTTCTAAAGTACAGTTTCTGCTCCCGCCCGGGTTTCCTTCTTTCGTCCGGGAAAGAAGCGCAAGGTCCGGAATGCGCAGTCCCCTTTCCGTATAAAAAGCAGCCGGCTGTTTAAAAAAATCCTCAGCCCTGTATTCTTCTGCTATCGTTCCGTTTTTCATGTAAAGGACTCTGTCCGCGATCCCCGCCATAAAATGCAGACGATGCTCTGCGATCACGATCGTTTTTTTCTGTTTTTTCCATTGCTTTATTACAGACTGCAGGCTCCTGATCCCCTCCATATCCAGGTTGGATGTGGGCTCATCCAGCACAATAATATCAGGACTCAGTGCACTGACGCTTCCGCAGGCAATTTTCTGTTTTTCTCCTCCGGAAAGCTCAAAAATGCTTCTGCCTGACAGTGGCTCAAGAGATAATTCCCTGACCGCCCGCCGGACACGCTCTCTCACCTCCTGCTCCGGCATTCCCAGGTTCTCACAGGCAAAAGCCAGCTCGCTGTCCGTGTCCACATTAAAGAACTGGCTGCGGGGATTTTGGAATACAGACCCCACCGCCCCTGCCATCTCATACAGCGGCGTATCCGAAACCGTATACTCCGAAACCGTAACCTTTCCTGACAGCTCTCCCTCATAATAATGCGGGATCAGTCCGTTGATCAGCCGTGTCAATGTGGTTTTTCCGCAGCCGGAACATCCACACAGCAGTACGGCTTCTCCCCTTGAAACAGTCAGAGTGACATCTTTCATTTCCCCGTCCGCCCGTTCTCCTGTATAGGAAAAGCAGACATTTTTCAGTTCTATCATATCCCTCTCCTATCCACAGACTTTGCTTAAAATCAAAGCAAAAAAACTTACTGCGCAAATCACAGCTGCCACGATGTCAAATTTTCCAAACCCGATCCGGCATATATTTGTGCGCCGCACCGGAGCGCCCAGACCTCTCGTCAGTGCCGCTGCCGACAGTTCCTCTCCTATTTTCACACAGGAAACCAAAAGAGGCACCATACGGTACTCCAGCATTTTCGCAGGTTTCCCGCCTCCAAAACGAATTCCGCGCATCCGCATCGCGTCACCGATCGCACTATATTCCTCCCCTACCGTAGGGAAAAAGCGAAACATGACCGACAGGGGAATCGCTATCTTCTGTGATATATGCATTCGCCCCATCGCTGCCATAAACTCACTGACCGTTGTTGTATTGACAAGATAAATCCCCATCGCGATCCCGGGCATAAACCGCGCAAAAACGCCGCAGCATGCAACCAGAATAAAGTTTAAAAAGCCCTGCACATTGGGAATCAAAAGCAATTCCCCCAGAAAAGCCGCCGTATAGATCAGTGTATACAGAAAGGCTGACTTCCATTTTCTTTCCAGCAGGAAGAGGATAAGCGGCATCGCTGTCAGCGCAGGTTTTACCACATTCATAATACCGCCGTTTCCTCCGCCGATCACAACAGATGTAATGGTCAAAATCAGCAGCAGCTTTGTTCTGGGATCTAAAACAGACTTTCTTTTCCTGCTTGATAACATAAATGCGCCCATTATGCGATACCAGCCCGGATAAAATGTTTTTTCAGCAGAGCCTTTCCAAGAAGCGCTCCTAAAACCCCTGAAATAAAGCACGCCGCCAGCAGAGGAAGCAGGCTCCAATCCGGTATGTAGCCCATGAGCGTATCCGCATATTCCTGTCCATAGCCGGAAACAAGCATAGAATAGTAATTATCCCTCGTCACCACAATCGGAATATAATTCCCAATAAGCCACATGGAAAAGACGCCATAACCCAAAATGCTTTTTTTCGCACTTTTATAATCTCCCGATCTCAAAATCAGATCAGCCAGAATACCTGCAACGGGGCCTGTAACAATTACCCAGACGCCCATTCCCATAAGCGCTACGACCAG
The DNA here is from genome assembly GCF_047017445.1 of Marvinbryantia sp. Lineage (NCBI taxonomy): Bacteria > Bacillati > Bacillota > Clostridia > Lachnospirales > Lachnospiraceae > Marvinbryantia > Marvinbryantia sp. Next base: position 184,456 of record NZ_JBKXTT010000002.1, read on the forward strand.
AGCTATCAAAACAGACATGATCCATACCATGCCAAACTTTTTGACTTTTGTCAGGAACAGCATGAACGGGATTCCTCCTACCAGCGGAACAAGCACGGAAAGAAGCGGAATAAAGATGGGTATATACCCCAGCATTGCCACACCCATGCAAATGACAAACATAATGGCTGTAAAAATTCTGTCAAGCATAATGGCTGTAAAAATTCCAATCGTGATCAAATCTTTCGGCTGGATTTTTTGTTTCATAATCAGTCCTCCTTTTTGGTTAGCTTTTGCTAACTGCTCGTCAAAAATAAGCAGAGCCTGCACCCGCAAAACTCTGCATATTATGTTAGCATAGCAAGAAGTTCTTTTCTGCTCCAAAAAGTTAAATCAGCTCCGAACAGACATTTTTATTTTACAGGCAGCGCCTTTTCCAGCCTGACTGTCCGTGCTTTTTCCCTTGTATCGTCCGATTCATCATAAGCGTCATAGGGAGCTTTCGGGTCATGTGGCTTCTGCTTTCTGGATGCATTGCATACAAGATCTGTATGTGCAAACACAAAGTCCATATCGTCCGACCACCCCGTATGCCCGGTGATAACCATCGGATGCAGATTTCTTTTCTGCAGCAGTTCCTTCAGTGCGGCAAGCGATTTTACGGAAAGTCGGTTGTCCTCCGCCAGCGCATTCAGAAAACTGCGGCCGCCATCCGGCCCGAACCATATGGTATCCCCGGTAAAGAGATAGGCATCGTCTATCAGATAGACCATGTGTCCCCATGTGTGACCCGGCACCATGATGCATTCCACCCTGATCCCCCCGATATTAAACACCTGCCCGTCCTTTAACAGCACTTTATTGTTATCAATCTCCACATAAGGCAGCTTATACCATCCGCCGTAGACCTTTCGCCGCACCTCTTTCGTAAGGTAACGGTTCTCCACTTCCCCAATGTAAAGCGTGGCATCCCGGAACAACCCGTCGCTGTCCTGCTCCACCGCCCCGACATGGTCCGTATCCTGATGCGTGATTAAAATGTGCTGTATTTCTGCCGGCTCGACCCCGATCCACTCCATTTTCTCCCGCAGGCGCTCATAATTATAGCCCGCATCGATCATAATGGTAGTTCCATCCTTTGTGTAAAAGAAAATATTGGCGACAAATTCACGAATACATTTTACATGGCTGTCAATCGTTCCGGTGTTCAGCGGCTTGAAGATTTCCTTTCCGCGGAATTTGAATGCCATGACTTTTTCCTGTAATTTGGATGCTGATTTTGACATCTCTTTTCCTTATCCTTTCCTTCCTGATTTAATCTGCTGCCTTTTATATTTTCCCGGTATCTGCCAGCCGTTTGAGCGCCTCATAACTTTTCGGGCTGACAGCGTGTTCCATCTCGCAGGCATCCGCAGCCGCTGTCTTCTCATCCACGCCAAGCCCCGTAAGAAGCCGGCAAAAGGTATTGTGCCGCTCGTAAGTGTCCCTGGCGATCCGCTGCCCCTTTTCCGTCATATGGACTTTGTGTGTATCATCCATGAACACATACCCTTCTTTCGCCAGCGCTTTCAGCGCCACGGAAACGGTCGGCCGGGACACGCCAAGCTCCTCCGCAATATCCGAACCATGCACTGCTTTTCTTTGGGAAAGCATATAAATGGTTTTCAGGTAGTCCTCTACCGATTTTTTCTGTTTCAAAAAAGCACTCCTTTCCTGCACCGGAAAACCGCCATGCCCTCCACGGTCTTCACTTCCGCTTTCCGGTACATGGCCTTCAGCCGTTTTTCCAGACTGCGCGCCGTTTCATAGGGCGGCGTAAAGTACCCCTTGGGTGTATATATTTTTTCAATAAACCAATCGGTACGCTTATTTTCATCCTTTACATAAAAGCATCCGCAGAATATCCCGCCCGGCTTCAGGACGCGGAAAACCTCGCGGTAAGCCGCTCCCTTATCCGGGAAGGCATGGAAGCCGTTCAGGGACAACACAAGTTCAAAACTGCCGTCAGGGAAGGGCAGCTTCCCCACATCCCCCTGTATAAAACGGACATTCTTAAGCCCTCTCTTCTCTGCCTGCCGCTTTGCCCGTTCCATCATGTCCGGGGAGTAATCCAGGCAAGTGATGTCTGCACCCGGCAGCGCCTCGTACACCGGCATGGTCAGCACGCCCGTCCCTACCGGTACCTCCAGCATTCTGCCGCTAAAATCCTTCGGGATGCCTGACAAAGCCAGATCCAGATAGCGGGTGTTTTTCCTCTTATCCATATTCCATACCAATTTGCAGACTGCCTTTCCGGGCAGTGTGGAACAGGTAATCATCCCATCGTAGAATGTCGCTTCGCCTCCAAGGTCTTTATAAGCGTTCTTGATTGCTTCATGTCGATCCATTTCCTTATCCTCTCATTTCTTTATGCTGATCTGCAGCAGTTTCCGGCCTTCCATACCATTGTAAGGAACGGTATCAAGGATGTCCCGAAACACCTCCGTCTGCATTACGTCACCCCCTGAATGCAGAGAACAGCCCCTTTTTCTCATAAGGCTCACTGCTTACCGATACGACATCATACCCCGCATTTGCCACCACATTTTTCAGTTCCTGCTCCGGGATGTCTTTCTCCGCAAGGATGACCGTCTGCTTCTTCGTATGTGAACTTGTCACCTTTTTTACCTGGAATGCCTTCCTCACAGCCTCGTTGATATGCGTCTCGCACATCCCGCAGGCCATCCCTTCTATGCCAACCGTAATCTTTACCATAAAAACACCTTCCTTTCGCTGTTCTAATTTAGTTAGCAAAAGCTAACTTTTGGTTTTATCAATGCGGCCGCTTCCTGTTAGCAGCCGCTAACTTTTTTCAAGTATACCTCTTATATCCAGCTTTTGTCAATAGGGCAGTGTTATAGAACAAGCCCATTCAGCCTAAAATTTTTACCGGTCAAAAAAAGACCCCATACTGTGTTTCCACAGTACAAGGTCTATTTCCTGGGCAAATTTTTTAGCCTATATTGTTTTGCCGGTTGACAAATAGATTTAAACTCCTACTTATTTGCAATCGCTGCCTGTGCTGCTGCCAGTCTTGCGATCGGCACGCGGAACGGTGAGCAGGATACATAGTCCAGACCGATCTTGTGGCAGAATTCAACAGAGGACGGGTCGCCGCCATGCTCGCCGCAGATACCGATATGCAGGTTGGGGTTGACCGGCTTGCCGAGGTTGATTGCCATTTCCATCAGCTTGCCGACGCCATTCTGGTCGAGCTTTGTGAACGGGTCATTCTCAAAGATTTTTCTCTCGTAGTAAGCTTCAAGGAATTTGCCTGCGTCATCACGTGAGAAACCGAAGGTCATCTGCGTGAGGTCGTTTGTACCGAAGCAGAAGAAATCTGCGTCCTTCGCGATGGCATCCGCTGTCAGAGCCGCACGCGGAATCTCGATCATCGTACCGACAAGGTATTTCAGGTCGCTTCCTGCCGCCGCGATTTCTGCATCCGCAGTTTCCACAACGGTTTTCTTTGCAAATTTCAGCTCCTTGTCATCACCGATAAGCGGAATCATGATTTCCGGGCAGATATTCCAGTCCGGATGCGCTTTCTTCACATTGATAGCCGCGCGGATTACCGCTTTCGTCTGCATCTTGGCAATTTCCGGATACGTAACCGCCAGACGTACTCCGCGATGTCCCATCATCGGGTTAAACTCGTGGAGAGAATCAATGATCTGATGGATCTGCTCTACCGTCTTGCCCTGGCTGTCCGCCAGCTTCTGGATATCCTCGTCTGTCTGCGGAACAAACTCATGCAGAGGCGGATCCAGGAAACGGATGGTAACCGGGTTGCCCTCCATCGCCTCGTAAAGCTTTTCAAAATCGCTCTGCTGTACCGGAAGAAGCTTCTCCAGCGCCGCTTCTCTCTCTTCCGTGGTATCTGCGCAGATCATTTCACGGAAAGCGTCGATCCGATCGCCCTCAAAGAACATATGCTCTGTGCGGCAGAGACCGATGCCCTCTGCGCCAAGCTCTCTCGCCTTCTTTGCATCGCTCGGCGTATCCGCATTCGTTCTTACCTGCAGCTTTCTGTATTTATCCGCCCAGCCCATGATTCTGCCGAATTCACCGGCGATCGTTGCATCCACCGTCGGGATAACGCCGTCGTAAATATTTCCGGTGGAACCATCAATGGAGAGCCAGTCTCCCTCATGATATTCCTTGCCGGCAAGCGTAAACTTCTTATTTTCCTCATCCATTGCAATCTCGGAGCAGCCGGATACACAGCAGGTACCCATACCGCGGGCAACTACCGCCGCATGGCTTGTCATACCGCCGCGGACTGTCAGAATACCCTGCGCCGCTTTCATACCCTCGATATCCTCCGGCGAAGTCTCCAGACGCACCAGAACCACCTTCTTGCCCTTAGCGTGCCAGCTCTTTGCATCCTCCGCCGAGAATACGATCTGTCCGCAGGCTGCTCCCGGTGATGCCGCCAGCGCTCTTGCCGCCGGTGTCGCGCGCACGAGGGATGCTCTGTCAAACTGCGGATGAAGCAGCGTATCAAGGTTGCGCGGGTCAATCATCGCTACCGCCTCTTCCTCGGTTCTCATGCCCTCATCCACCAGGTCGCAGGCAATCTTCAGCGCCGCCTGCGCGGTTCTCTTACCATTTCTGGTCTGCAGCATATACAGCTTGCCGTGCTCAACGGTGAACTCCATATCCTGCATATCTCTGTAATGCTTCTCCAGAATACTGCAAACCTCTTTAAACTGCTGAAATGCCTCCGGGAACTTGTCCGCCATCTCGGAAATATGCATCGGGGTACGCACGCCGGCAACCACGTCCTCGCCCTGCGCATTCGTAAGGAACTCGCCGAACAGACCGTTCTCGCCGGTAGCCGGGTCACGCGTAAATGCAACGCCCGTACCGCAGTCGTCGCCCATGTTTCCGAAAGCCATCGACTGTACGTTTACCGCAGTTCCCCAGGAGTACGGGATATCATTGTCGCGGCGGTAAACATTGGCACGCGGGTTGTCCCAGGAACGGAATACCGCTTTGATAGCCTCCATAAGCTGCTCCTTCGGGTCGTCCGGGAAATCTTTTCCGATTTTTCCTTTATATTCCGCCTTGAACTGGTTTGCCAGCTCCTTCAGGTCGTCCGCCGACAGCTCAACGTCCTGCGTAACGCCTCTGTCCAGCTTCATTTTGTCAATCAGCTCTTCAAAATATTTCTTGCCGACCTCCATAACAACGTCGGAGAACATCTGGATAAATCTTCTGTAGCAGTCCCATGCCCAGCGCGGATTACCGGACTTTTCAGCAAGCACATTTACTACCGTCTCATTCAGTCCGAGATTCAGGATCGTGTCCATCATACCCGGCATGGATGCTCTTGCGCCGGAGCGAACAGATACCAGCAGCGGATTCTCGCTGTCGCCGAATTTCTTTCCGGTAATCTCTTCCATCTTTCCAATATACTCGTTGATCTGTGCCTGAATTTCGTCATTAATCGTCTGTCCGTCTTCATAGTACTGCGTACACGCTTCTGTCGTGATCGTGAATCCCTGCGGTACCGGAAGACCGAGGCCTGTCATCTCTGCCAGATTCGCACCTTTTCCCCCAAGAAGCTCGCGCATATTCGCGTTACCTTCGCTGAATAAGTAAACCCATTTTGCCATTATGTAGTTCCTCCTGTTTTGTATTTTGGCGGCGGTTCTCTCCAAAACAGCCGCACAGCTTCCGGCAGATGTGGCTCTCTGCCAGAGCTTCTTTTGCGCAATAAAACTGTATTCTTTACCTTGCGCGCAAAAAACACCGGGTAAATAACCGGTGTGACGCGATACCTCGTTATATCGCACACAATTATTGTAACATATCTGAAAATGTAGTCAAGGGAATCTGTATTAATTAAAAATTTAACGATATTAGCTTATCTGCCAGTGTGTTTTTCGTTCATACCCATTCCCTGTTTCAGAATAAAAGTGTGCTGTGCCATCACTCTTCGTTTACAGTATCTCATCCCAGTTCTCCACCGATGACAGATCCCTCGCCTCAAAGTCTCCGCCCAGCTGCCCAAACAGGGGACCCACTGCCAGGGTTTTCATTCCTCCGTTTCTTGCCGCCTGTATTCCGGCTGCCGAGTCTTCCACTACAAGACAATCCTCCGGCGCCAGTCCCAGCTTCTCTGCCGCCACCAGAAAAACCTCCGGGTCCGGCTTGGATCTGGTGATGTCCAGACCGCAGCTTATTTTATCCAGAAGCGGCATCAGTTCGATCCGTTCCAATATCTCCGGCGCATTTTTGCTGGCAGAGCCTACTGCCGTTAAGACTCCCCGCTCCCGCAGCATTTCCAGCGCTTCTTTCGCTCCCGGCAGCACATCCTCCAGAGACAGCGACTGCAGAGATTTTTTATAATAATCGTTCTTCTTTTCAGCCAGAGCCTTTTTTTCTTTATCCGTATATTCCTTCGTCCCCTTCTCCAGCACAATTTCCAGAGACGCCATCCGGCTGACGCCGCGCTGCCGCTCGTTGTCTTTTCTGCCAAAATCCATAATTCCCAGTTCATTCGCCAGACGCTTCCACGCCTGATAATGAAGCTCGTCCGTGGAAACCAGTACCCCGTCCAGATCAAAAATCACTCCTCTGATCATTTTTTTCTCCTCCTCTTGCAAAAAAAATTTTTCTATTATATATTAAAAAAAGCAGATTGTTCAACGTTAAACTTTACATAAAAACAGAAAGGAAATTTCCTTTATGGCTACCATTAAAGATATCGCCAGATACACCGGCGTAAGCTGCACTACTATTTCCAACGTCATTCATGGCCGGTCGAATCGTGTCTCCCAGGAAACGATTGAACGAGTAAATGACGCGATCCGTGTTCTTGGCTACACACCAAATATGTCCGCAAGGACTCTGGTCTCCAAATCCTCCAAAGTGATTGCCTTCATCAACCATGTCATCACGCGGGACGATACCAATATGATGGAGGACCCGTTCCACTCCTCCGCCATCGGCGTTATTGAAAGCGCACTTCGGGAAAACGGTTACTATCTGATGCTGCGCACGGTAAAGACCACCGACGAGCTCATCAGCTTTCTTCAGAACTGGAACGTGGACGGTCTTTTTCTCACCGGTATTTTCCACGATACCTTTTTTGATGCCCTTTCTGCATTCCATATTCCTATTGTCCTGATCGACAGCTACGTCCGTCAGCCCAACGTATACAACGTCGGACTGGAGGATTTCAAGGGCAGCTATCTCGCCGCCAGGTATCTCGCAGAAAAAGGCCATACGCGCATCGCCTATGCCAGCCCCTTTCTGAGGGACGGCGGCGTACTGCAGGAACGCTTTCTCGGATACAAGGCAGCGCTGACGGAAAGCGGTATTCCCTTCGATCCGACCATCCTCTTTGAATATGAAATGGACAGCGTTGCATCCTGCCACGCTGCCGCTGACGCGATTTCCGTCCACAGGGATATCACCGCGCTTGTCGCCTCTGCCGACCAGCTCGCCATTGGCATTATGAGCGGTCTGCACGCCCGCGGCATCCGGGTACCGGAAGACATTTCCATTATCGGCTTTGACGACATTGCCATGTGCCAGATGGTAACGCCGCCGCTCACCACGATACATCAGGATATGAAGCTGAAGGCACAGACCGCTGTAGAGTTTATGCTTCAGCTTCTCGACGGAGAAACGCCCCGGCAGTCCAATATTATTCTGCCCGTTCATCTTACAGAGCGTCAGAGTGTACGTTCCCTTCTTCCATAATGTTTGTTCCCTGCCTGCCGATTTCCACTGCATAGCGGATATTCCGGCAGCAGATATGGAATTTCATTCTGTTCCATCCTTCCGGGAGTACGGCTGCGGTTCTCACCGTACCGTCCTGGGCGGATACCCCGCCGAACCCTTCTATGGCCGTCATATAGGCGCCGCCGGCTGCAGCCGGATGCGTTCCGCCAATATATACCAGCCCTGCCCATTCCTTCCCGCCGTCCTTTAAGTCTGCACTTGCGGAATTCATGAAAAACGGGTATGCCTTCCGGGGCATATTGCATTTACATGCCAGCATTGCATACATACAGGAGCTTAACGACGAACCATGCTCGGTCCTCGGCTCATAGTACTCCCAGTTCTTTTTTAATATTTCCGGCTCATACTCCTCCGGAAACAGATTCAGCATTGTCACAACGTCCGCCTGCTTGATCACCTTTGTCTCTGCGGCAACGCCGTAGGCTCCGCCCCAATATTCCTTCTCATGAAGCAGCCTTCCCCGCACCTCGTCGATGGGAGCATCCTCCAGATGGCTGTAGCCGTCAAACTGCTCAATAATGCCATCCTTATCCGGCTTCGGCAAATAAATATGTGCGGCTGCATCCTCAAACCGGCGGACCAGTTCATCAACGGGGTATTCCTGCTCTATACGCGCTTTCCATTCCGGATCTTTCAGCAGCTCCGCCGCAGACTGGAATACGAATTTCGCCATCCGGTTTGTGTACGCATTATTGTTGACGCGCTCATGGTATTCGTCCGGTCCGATCACATCCCAAATTTCATAGCAGTCTCCCACTGCCCTTTTAAGCAGCAGACTGTAATAAAAGTTTGCACATTCTATCACGGTTTTCAGACCGCCCTCCTGCAGCAGCGATTGATCTCCCGTTATCTGTGTATAGCGCATGATACCGTACACCACCGCGGCGGAAATATGATACTGTTTGTCTTTGAAATACGTTCTCTGGGGCCGCCCGGTAAATACATCGGTCACGTTGTAATCAGAACATGCGTCAAAGCCGCCCTCCTGGCTCTCCCAGGCATAAAACGCTCCTTCATAGCCGTAAAAGGCCGCCTTCTCCATAGCGCCGCCCAGGGTATCCACCCGGTATTTCATCAGACTTCTGGCTACATCCGGGTCCGTAAACAGGAAGAAATCCAGCATGAACATTTCCGTATCCCAGAAAACAGCTCCCTTATACGTCTGCCCCGACAGTCCCCTTGCCGGGATCGACATGTTTGCGGCATGGGTCGGCGCGATGGACAGCAGATGGTAGATTGAATAATTCAGAGACTTCATCGCCTCCTCGTCTCCGTCTATCTCTACTTCGCTGACCGCCCACTTTTCCTCCCATTTCCGGCAATGCATCTCCTTCAGAGCGTCATACCCGGCCGCCTTTGCCTCCCGCAGCGTTCCGTGCGCCCTTTGCAGATCCCAGCCTCTGTCCTTTGAGGTAAATACGACAGCCGTCTTTTCTATGCAGTAGCTCCTGCCGATCTCTGTCACGAAAGTGATCCGGCGAAGAATTTCCTTTTCGCCTGTGACCAGATGCTGCTCACACGGAAAATCCGCCGCCACTGTTTCCAGGACATCCACCGTATCTCCTTTTTCATGGGTGACTCCCTGCATGCGGATGACGCCCTGCTCTTCGCAGCTTACCAGCGTGTCATAATGGGGTCCATGAATGTCCCAGACATCCCCGTCAATTCCCGTATAAAGCTCAATCTCCGCGTGAAAATCCGCCGTCACAGAATAGCGCATCGCGATGCGATGCACCTTATCCTTACAGGCGAAGCGTTCGCTCCTGACTGTCACAATGCCCCGGTCCGTCCGAAAGCTCGTCTCCCTGGAAAAAATCCCATGCCGGAAATCCAGCTCCATGCGATGCTTCAGAGGCTCCGTCTCCGGCAGCGCATATTTTTTCCCGTCCACCGCGATATACGTATACAGTACATTCGGGGCATTCAGAGGCTCACGCCAGCCGGAACCCACCTGGTCATAAATTCCCGCCAGGTTGATCGCCGGCATCTGCTCTTTTCGATATTCCTCCTGGGTTCCGCGAATCCCCAGGTAGCCGTTTCCGCAGAGCATGCGGTTGCCCATCCGGGATATCTGCTCTTCGCAAAATTTATTTTCCTGAATTACCCAGTTCATCTCATCCCTCCCCTGCTATTTTCCAGAAATCCGGGATTTCCACGTTCAGCGCCTCTTTTCCTGTCAGCGCCTTTTCCCCGTAGATCATCAGCTCCAGCTCTTTTCCATGCTCCGCCGAAAGATGTATCTGCTCCCTGTCCACACGGATATTCAAGATATCGCCTTTATAGTGGAGCTTGAAGGAATACTCCTCCCACTCCTTCGGGATCACCGGATTCAGCTTCAGAATCTCGCCGTCTGAGCGCAGGCCGCCGAAGCCGTATACAATATTCATCCAGGCAGCCGCAATGGACGTCGTGTGGATTCCCTCATCGCTGTTGCGGTTGTAATTGTCCAGATCCATTCTCGTCGCAAAGCGGAAAAAGTCATACGCCTCCTCCGCCTTTCCGAGCTGGGTCGCCAGAATGGAATGCACCGACGGCGAAAGGGAGCTCTCATGGATGCAGCGCGGCTCATAATATTCATAGTTGCGCTCCAGCTCCTCCTGCGTAAAGCTGCCGTTAAAGAGCAGCATCAGCATCAGAACATCCGGCTGCTTGATCATATCATTCCGGTAGATGCGGTCGTAGGACCAGTGATTATACAACGGGAAATCCGTCACCGGAATCGCGTCAATATCTATATGCGGCAGGTCAAAAAAGCCCTCATGCTGTTCATAGAGCATCCGGTCGGCATCGTAGGGTATGTACATCCGATCCGCCATCTGCTTCCAGGCAGCGCCCTCACTTTCCTGATATCCCGTCTTTTGGGCAGCGCTCCGGTAAGCCTCCGGCGCTTCCCTCTGCAGTCTTTCCAGACACTCCAGTGTGTAGCGGAAGGTAAACCTTCCCATATAATTTGTATAACAGTTGTGATTTACCATCATCTGAAATTCATCCGGTCCCATGACTCCGTAATAGCCAAACCTCAGACCGTCATTGGAATAGTCTCCTCTGGTAGCCAGCATTCTGCTGACCTCGATCAGAATTTCTATTCCCTGGGATGCCAGAAATTCCAGATCACCGGTCATCTTCTCATAGAACCAGATTCCGTAAGCTACTGCCGTGGAAGCCTGCAGCTGAAGGCTGGCGTGCTGCCACAGATTGCAGCATTCCTTCCCGCTGATCGTGGCGATGGGATAAAATGCTCCCTTACAGTCCAGCTCCTTTGCTCTCTTTTTCGCCTCATCCAGCGTCTGATAACGGAAATACAGAAGATTTCTGGCTCCCTCCAGATCATTGAACAGGAAGAAGGGCAGGCAGTACGTTTCTGTATCCCAGAATGCATTTCCGTTGTACGCCTCTCCTGTCAGTCCCTTGGCGCCGATGTTGCTTCCTCTGACAGCTCCGTGATACGTCTGGAAAAGCTGGAAGATGCAGAAGCGGATACCCTGCTGGTTCTCCGGGTCCCCTTTAATCTCTATATCACAGTGCTCCCAGATTTCGCTCCACCATTTTGTATTATCTGCCAGAATCTGTTCAAAGCTGATCTTTTGCAGCCGCTCTCTGCTTTCGGCGCACTGTCTGCGGTATTCCTGTTCTCCTGCGGCATTCCTGCACAGCAGGTTGCACACGGTGCGCTCCGCCCGGAAGGTCTTTCCCGGCTCCGCCTCTGCCTCAAACAAAAGCTGCACTTTCTTTTCCTCCTGGCATGTCCCGGTCTGCACAAGCCCTTCTCCGGTGATCCGGGCAGCAGAATTCACCCGCTGCGCCGTATGGATCGTCTCAAGCTCCAGACTCAAAAATCCATCATCCGTCACTGCTCCCAGGGCATTCCACAGATTTTCCTTTACGCTCTCATGGATCACGGACCCGTCAAGCCCCAGAGTCAGATATATCTTTCCCCGGAAATCCAGCGGCCGCAGTGTAATTCTCTGCGCCGCATATTCTACCTGCTTCATCGAAAGAACCCGCTCAAACGTCACCTCTATCTCTTTTCCGTCAGCCAGACACCATATAAACTGTCTTGTCAGAAGTCCCGTTTTCATGTTCAGCCATCTGCAAAAGGACCGCACCCTGCTCCTTCCCAGATCCAGGCGCTCCCCGTCGGCCTCCAGCCCTGTGTCCAGCCAGTTCACGGAATTTACCATAAATTCTGTCACATCCGTGATTCCGACATAGTGGGGACCTTCCTGCTTTTTCTGCTCATATATACCGTTAAAATAGCTGCCCGTAAGGCTTTCCCCGGAGTATCCTTCCTCCATATAGCCCCGGACTCCCATATATTCATTCGCCAGGGAAAAAATGGATTCCGCCACCCTGGAGTAAGCCGGGTCAAATCCTTCCTCAATAATCTGCCACGGATGCTCTTTAAAATAGATATCTGCTACTTTAGCCATATGTTATCCTCACCTTAATTAATGCATGTCATCCCTTTACTGCTCCCGCCGCCGCACCGTCGGTAATCTGTTTCTGGAAAATTATGAAAAGAATCGTTGGCGGAATGATCGAGAACATGACTGCCCGCAGCATGCTCACCGCATTTGTCGGCGTATCCTTAAAGCTGAACAGCTTTACCATAACCGTTTCTTTGCCGGAACCGTTCAGTACAAGATACGGAAGCAGGAAATCGGACCATGCCGCCGTCACCGCAAAGATAGCAACCACCATGATGATAGGCTTAGACAGCGGAAGAATCATTTTCTCAAATACCTGCAGCGCGCCGCAGCCGTCCAGACGCGCGGACTCCACCAGCTCTCTGGGAATCTCCTCGAAAAACTCTTTAAACAGAACGACCCAGAAGGCATTTGCACCGTAGGACAGCCACAGCGGAAGAAAGCTCCTGCTGAGGCCGAGCATATTGATGTTTCGGAACAGCGCCACAATACTGGCCGTGGACGGGATCAGAAGGCTCCACATAACGAGCGCCTGCACGATTTTATACCCTTTCGGTTTCAAGATTGCCAGCCCGTAAGCCAGCAGGCCGTTGAAAACAACTGCGCATACGACACTTCCCGCCACCAGGATTATGGAATTTACATAAAATTTGGAAAATTTAAGCTGGTTCCAGGTCTTTTTAACACCTTCAAAATCAAAATGCTGCGGAATAATCGTTACATTTCTCGTAAAATCCTTAATATCCTTAAAGGATGCCAGAAATACCCATACAACAGGAAACAGTGCGGCAATGACCATCACAATACACAGCAGCATAATAAGGATACTCAGCGCTCTCGATTTTGGAGAGTGCATATCATAGCCGCGGATCGCTCCGTCACGTTTATCAAAATATTTTCTAAAAAACATGCCCTCTCCTCCTAATATTCTTCTTTTTTCTTTGCAACCTTCATGTACAGCCCGCTCAATATAATCAATATGATGCAGATCATAACGGACAGAGCCGCCGCACCTGAAAAGTCACTGTCACGGAATGCGAACCGGTATACAAGCATCATCAGTGAAATACTTGCATTGTTCGGACCGCCATTCTTAAGCACCATCGGTTCATACAGAATCTGGAACACAGAAATCACCTGCATGATCAGAAGCGTCCTTGCCAGACCGTTGATGCTGGGGAGCGTAATATGCCGGATTCTCTGCCAGATGCTGGCGCCGTCGATAGTCGCCGCCTCGTACAGATCCGCACTGATCCCGCTGATGCTCGCCATATAGATCAGAGCGGTGGACCCCGCCGACTTCCAGGTCATTGTCACGACGATGAGCGGAATCGTCCATTTTGTATTATTCAGCCACACGAAGGGAGCAATTCCGATTTTTCCCAGCAGGATATTGAGCACGCCGGTGGGACCGGGAGTAAAGAAATAATTCCAGATCCAGATCGTGGCAAGCCCCGGAACGATATTCGGGAAATAAACGCCTACACGGAAGAAACTTTTTAAATGTACGGTCTCTGAGATCAGTACCGCCATGATGATAGGTATAAAAAAGCCGATCACCAGCGACCAAAACGTATAGGAAAATGTATTTACGAAGGCCGCCTTAAAATCCGGCACCTTCAGAACCCTGGCATAATTTGCCAGACCGACAAAGTCCACCGTCTGATAGCGGATCGTGCTGTAAAGGGACAGTCTGACGTTCTCCAGAAGCGGCTCCCAGATATAGAATGCAAAAAGTATCACAGACGGCAGCATAACGAGCCATGATATCAGATCTCTGCGCTTAAATTTTGTCTTTTTCTTCATTCTCTCATCCTCATATTTCTGTTTTTACAACAAATGGGGCTTCCGGTCATTGGAAACCCCATTTGGATCGAACTATTTCAGCAATCCGCTTTATTCTGCAACAACCGAATTGTCAAGGATAGCCTGGTAATTGTCATTTGCTGTCTGCATCAGTGCCGGGATATCTGCATCCGGATCAGTGATAACTGCCTGGAGAACCTTTGTCAGCTCGCCATACATATCCTGCGTCTGCCCCGGTTCCTCTGTACGAAGTCCGTCAGAAGATACCGCGTCAAAGTAAGACTGATACATAGCCGGATCTACATTTGCATTTTCTTCAATCGTCTTTGCCTCAGCATCGAGGAATTCCTGATTGATCCAGCACGGGAACTTCTGGATTACCGGGATGCCGGAATCCTTTCTCATCTGTGCGTCTGCTTCCAGACCTGCTACTACGTCGTCGGTAACGATCGGGGTCTTGCCCATGATCTCAAGGTAATCCAGAGCTGCGTCGATTTCTTCCGGCGTTGCATCCTTAGAGAACATGTACGGTGTGCCGCCTGACAGAGAGTACTGTCCACCAGGGCCTGCCGGGATTGCGCACATAGCCAGATCTTCCAGCGCCATTCCGTTTGCCTGTGTCGGCTGGTTTACTGCGTCGTTCGCTGCGATGTACATTGCCGCGCCGCCTGTAGCGAGCTGCGTAAATCCTGTACCCCAGTCCTCAGTAGTCGGATCTGCCGTCAGAACGCCTGCGTCTGCCAGTTCTTTTACATATTCCATAGCTGCGATCGCTTCATCAGAAGCAAGGTTCGCTGTGAATGTTCCGTCTTCATTCTCTGTAACAAGCGTTGCTCCGTATGCCCATGCGATATTGCTGAAGTGCCACCCGCCTGCATTGTCCTTTGCCAGGAGACACAGACCTGCGGAACCAGTCTTCTCGTTGATCGTCTTAGCTGTCTCAAGCAGTTCATCCCATGTCTCTGGGAACAGCGGAACGCCATTTTCATCCACCAGCCCGGCTTCCTCAAACAGCGCCCTGTTGCACATTACGCCAAGCGCATAGCCATCACGCGGAACACCGTATACACGGCCGTTCTCATCGGAAAGCAGCTCACGGATAGACGGATTCATTGCATCCAGCCATCCTCTCTCTTCGAGCTGGTCTGTGATATCTGCAACCGCTTCCTGTTTGATCAGCTTTTGCGGCTCTGTGAACCAGGATTCAAAGACAGTCGGTACAGTACCTGCTTCTACCATCGGCATAAAGGTATCCGTAGAATATTTGTAGTAAGCCGGTACATAGGTAACGTCCGGACGAACCTCTTTCATCTTCTCCAGAAAACCTTCGTGCATCGCGATCTCATCTGTCAGAGTATCCTCCGGCCAGATGCCCAGCGTAACCGTAATCTCCTCAGATGCTCCGGCTACCATGCCGGCCATCATCGCCGCTGCCAGTGTTGCTCCCAAAAATCCAACAAGCTTCCTCTTCATAACATTTTCCTTCCTTTCTTACTTTTTTGTTTTTGATTTCATGATTTACCTGTTCTTTTTTTCTTTGTTTCCATTTAACGTTAAATTTATCAAAGTATGTCGTTTCTGCTCTTTTTTGTTTTGTATTATTTGTACACTTTTCCTCCAATTTCTTTTTTAGTTTTATACGTTTATCGTTAAACTTATGCTATCATACTATTAAATAAATGTCAATATTGCTTTTTCGTTTTTTCGAAAAAAAATTATAGTTTGACCGGCGGACCGCAGACTGGCGGGTTTTATCCTGTTACCGGCTTACCGCCTCATATACCGGTCGGTTGTCCTTTGCCGGCAATATAATCAGAAAGAACACGCTCACCAGCGATGCCCCGCCGAGCAGCAGCGCTACCGCGCGGTACGGCAGAATTTCTCCGAGCGCACCGGCCAGAAATTGAAACAACACGCCGCCAATCGCAAACAGCGTATTAAAAAATGCATTCACCCGCGCCCGCATCTGCTCCGGCAAATAACTCATCACCGCAGTCTCGCGGACGGTCGCGCTGCTGATACCCAGACCGCCGCACAAAAAACGGCTCGCCAGCATCGCAGGATACGGCAGAAACAGCAGCACCATATCTATTATATTGTAAAAAATATAGACAAACTTTGTAAAAGCATAGCGCTTTTTCGCCGGAATCTCCTTCGTGTACTGAAAAAAGCCGCCAAGCACTCTGCCGATCATCTCCGCACTTTTCAGGAATCCCAGCATCGTTACCGTGAGCCAGGGCTGCGACTGATAATACACCTGTGTGATAATGCCAAGCCCCTCCGACGTCCCCTGCGTGATTGCCATATAGGTGTAAATATTCCGGATGCCCTTTTCTTCTTTTATGTATGTGAAGCCCTCCGCGATATCGCGGCGGTATTGGCGGAACGTGTAGGATTCCTCTGCCGCACTTTGCTTTTCCGTCACACGGCTTTCCACCATAATAGAAGCAACTGTGATACCGGCTACAATATAAAATATCACATCCATTTTCAGTGTCTCATACAGAAATGTGGCAAACGGCGCCGACACCACCAGGACGATCGGGTAGACCATCGCGCTCACCGCATAGCCCTTCTGCTTCTCCCCGGCCGGGATCAGATCGGGGTACCACGCCTGGTAAGCCAGCCGGTAAAAGACAGATATCGTTCCCGCAAGCAGCGTAAACGCAACATATACGCCAAAGGAAAAGCTGTTTTTGCTGATCCAGACTCCCATCACGACGTACAGCACCGCAAGCAGCGCGTCCATCCCGACAATCCACTTCTTTTTCCCGCCCTTGTCGATGAGCGGAGCTGCCAAAACCGGCAGCAGCACATCCGGCAGCATCCCGCAGACCATGATCACCGCTGACAGAAAGGCTGACTGCGTCTCGTCAAACACCAGCAGGCTGACAGGAAGATTCATCGCCTCCCCGCCGATCGCCGACAAGACCGTGGCAGCCGTAATGCATGAAAAATCTTTTGTCCAGAGCTTTGTTTTTTGTTTCATATTCCTCTCACCCTTCCGCGGACAAATCCGCCTCTTATGGGTAAAATTATATTGAAATAATAAACGCCTGTAAACACGATCATTTTGGGAAATTTATGTTCTGATTTGATACTTTAAGCAGCTATTTTACAATTCCAGAGGAAATCTCCTGCTCAAACTCCAGCGCCTGCCTGTATCTTCGCTGTCTTTTGCAGGCCTCCACGATCACTTCGCGATAAAAGTACAGATAGCCAAAATGAAGCTCCTCCTTAATCGCACGGATCAGCTTTTCCAGCAATTTCAGATACTCCGGGTTGTTGAGAAAGCCCTCCTCTGCCTCCATTTCGGCTTCCTCGTAAATCAGCCAGTCCACTGCCGACGTGGCAGTTTTCTTTAAAAGCAGATTTTTCATCTCCGCAAGAATTTTTTTGCCCTCGTCCTTTCGTCCCGTGCGCAGAAACACAATTGCTTTTTTGTGAAATATCGGTATCTGAAACTGGTGTCCGGTATCCTCCTGTTCCGCCATCTCCAGATACTCCAGCGCCGGATCATATTTCCGTAAGCTGATGTAAGTGGCGCCGATATTATAGTAAACGCCTGCAAGCTCCCTTTTCCACGCAGTATTCTGCAGCAGCCGGATACCGCGCTCAAAATACACCATCATCATTTCTTCCATGTTAAGGCAGGCGTAGGCGTTCCCATTCATAAAACAGAAGTCCGCGAGCTGGTAGGTATTCCCCTCCTCCACCGCTGCCGCCACAACACGCTGCTCCATCCGGTGAATTTCCGAATAATTGCCCTGCCGGAAATACGCCACGCAGAGCATAAGCATTGCATAAGAATTGTTCAGAACGTCGCACGCTTCCCTGGAGAGATGCACTGCACGCTCAGCATTTTTTTCCTCCTGCGCACAGAGAAGCTTATAATAAGCGAGCTGACGCGGCTCCATATGCTCCTTCAGCGCATCGAGGCGATCCATAATGTCCCTGGGCGCCGCCTGTTCGAAGGCGCAGATCAGCAGCCAGTCCACCGCATAACGGCTATACATTAGTGTGCGCTCCCGCTCCTGCAGTTTTTCATAAACGTCTCTGGTATCCAGATAGTATTGCTGACAGTAAAAATATTTTTCAATAAGCTTCCCAAGCTTTTCCAGCGCCGCCTGGTCTTTTTCATAAAAAATTCCCAGACGCGCAAATAACTCTGCCAGGATTTTTTCATCGGCGCAGACTGTCCCATGCTCGATCTTGCTTAAATAAGAGGGCACGCAGATGCCGCCGCAAACCTCCTTCTGTCCCTTGTCCTGCCGGAGACGTTCCAGCTTCAGCAGGATTCCTGCAAGTGTGTTTTTTTCTATCATAAACCCCCTCCGTATAGAAAAAATTTATTCCATAAGACAATAATCGCCGCACAGAAGCCTCTGTGCGGCGATATAAGATACAAGCCTATACAAATTTAGCAGTATTCAGTTTCACACCCGGTCCCATAGTTGAGGTGAGCGTAACGCTTCTCAAATACTGGCCCTTCAATGCTGCCGGTCTTGCTTTCAGAATTGCATCTATAAGCGTCTGGAAGTTGTCCGCCAACTGCTCCTCCGTAAAGGAAGCTTTTCCGATTGGCACATGTACGATATTTGTCTTATCCAATCTGTACTCAATCTTACCGGCTTTGATATCCTGGATAGCCTTTGTTACATCCATGGTAACTGTTCCGGCCTTCGGGTTCGGCATAAGTCCTTTCGGACCAAGTACACGGCCCAGACGTCCAACTACACCCATCATATCCGGGGTAGCTACTACAACGTCGAAATCCAGCCAGCCTTCGTTCTGAATCTTCGGAATCAGTTCCTCTGCTCCTACGTACTCAGCGCCTGCTGCCAGAGCCTCGTCAGCCTTTGCGTTCTTCGCGAACACAAGCACGCGGACCTTTTTACCTGTTCCGTGCGGAAGTACAACAGCGCCGCGGATCTGCTGATCTGCATGACGTCCGTCGCATCCGGTTCTGATATGAGCTTCGATTGTCTCATCAAATTTTGCTACTGCATTTTTCTTTACAACGCTGATCGCTTCTGCGGTGTCATAAAGAGTTGCGCGGTCATAATTCTTTGCCGCTTCGATATATCTTTTTCCTCTTTTCATATTACATAACCTCCTGGTGGTATTTGCGGGAATTTCCCTCCCACTGTGTTCAATCTACAAGAGTCGACACTCGTTTTCGCTAAGTGCGGGATGTCTACTCTTCAACCGTGATACCCATGCTTCTCGCGGTACCTGCGATCATACTCATAGCCGCTTCAATGCTTCCAGCGTTGAGATCCGGCATCTTTGTCTCAGCGATCTCGCGGATCTTGTCTTTGCTGATGGTCGCAACCTTTGTCTTGTTCGGAACACCGGAACCAGACTTGATATTGCAGGCCTTCTTCAGCAGAACTGCTGCAGGCGGAGTCTTTGTGATGAAGCTGAAGCTTCTATCTGCATAAACGGTGATAACTACCGGGATGATCACATCACCCTTGTCAGCCGTTCTTGCATTGAACTCCTTGGTAAACTGAACGATATTGACACCGTGCTGTCCAAGTGCCGGACCAACAGGCGGTGCTGGTGTTGCTTTGCCAGCCGGAATCTGTAATTTGATGTAACCTGTTACTTTCTTTGCCATAATAAGGCACCTCCTTGTGGTATTGTCGGGGGATTTCCCTCCCACTGTCTGACCGCCTGCGAATTGACGGCGACTTTACATTTTCTGAATCTCTGCGAAACTTATTTCCACCGGCGTTTCGCGGCCGAAAAGCTCAACATTGATGGTAACGATCTGCTTGCTCTCGTTGATCGACTGCACAACGCCGACCGTATCCTTCCAGATACCGCCGATGACGTTGACCGTATCGCCAACCTCGAAATCGACCACAACGCTTTGCTCCTGAATTCCCAAAGGTCTCATCTCTGCTTCAGTAAGCGGTACAGGCTTCGATCCCGGACCGACAAACCCGGTGACGCCCCTGGTGTTTCTGACAACATACCAGGTATCGTCGTTCATGACCATGTTGAGAAGCACGTAGCCCGGAAACATCTTCTTCTGAATTGTTTTCGAAACACCGTTTTTCACTTCCACAACATCCTCCAGAGGTACGCGTACCTCCAGGATCTGATCCTCCAGATGTCTGTTCTCAATGGTTTTTTCGATGTTCGCCTTTACCTTGTTCTCATAACCAGAGTAGGTATGAACTACATACCACTTTGCTTCTGACATATGCTCACCTTGTCCTTACTTAATCAAGAAATCAATACCGTACTGCATAATAACATCGAGCACCGCAATAATCGCTCCGAGTATCACAGAAACTACGATTACAACGCCTGTCTGCTTTGTGAGATCTTTCTTATCCGGCCAGACGATCTTGTGAAATTCGGATTTCAGACCGTCCCACCAGCTTTTCATTGGGCTTTTGTCTTTCTTGGCAACTTCTCCCATGCTGTTCTCCTCTCTCAGCCATGCGGCGTGCTATTTTGTTTCTTTATGCACCGTGTGTTTCTTGCAGAATCTGCAGTATTTACTGGTTTCCATTCTGTCAGGATGATTCTTTTTGTCTTTTGTCGTGTTGTAATTTCGCTGCTTACATTCCGTACATGCCAATGTGATCCTTGTGCGCACAACTTCCACCTCGCTCTCAAACTTTTTTGTGCTGCAGCCTTTTCGCTGCTGTTTTTTTAGGCATAAAAAAAAAGACCTGCTTCCATACGCCTGTTTATCTTACCACATACGTATGGAGCACGTCAAGTAAAAATTTTCACAACTGTTCAGCCATGCGCCGGATTTTATCGGATTAGATCCCGCACGACCTCCCCGGCAATGATCAGTCCCGCCACAGAAGGTACAAACGCCATACTTCCCGGTGTCTGGCGGCGTCTGCCGCCTGCCACGTCCTGTCCGCATATCTGTTCTGCTATATGAGGCGTCATCGGTGTCTCTTTGGAATATACGACTTTCAACTTATTGATCCCGCGTTTTTTTAATTCTCTGCGCATCACTTTTGCAAGCGGACAGACGGATGTCTCATAAATATCTGCGACCTCAAACGCGGACGCATCCATTTTGTTGCCCGCGCCCATGGAACTGATGATCGGGGTGCCGCTTTTCTGCGCCTGCTCTGCCAGCATCAGCTTGCCCGTGACCGTGTCGATCGCATCCACCACATAATCATATGAGGCAAAGTCAAACTGCAATGCCGTCTCCGGAAGATAAAAAATGCGATATACATTTACCACCGCCTGCGGATTGATGGACAACACGCGCGCCTTCGCCGCATCTACCTTGTACTGTCCGATGGTATCATATGTTGCAATGATCTGACGGTTCAGATTGCTCAGAACCACCTTGTCCGAGTCGATCAGATCCAGCGTGCCGACGCCGCTGCGCGCAAGCGCCTCCACCACATAGCCGCCCACGCCGCCCACGCCAAATATTGCAACTCTGGCGCGGGCAAGACGCTGCAGATTTTCTTTTCCTATCAGCAATTCTGTTCTGGAAAACTGATTTTCTTCTGTCATCACTCAATACGTCTCTTAATAATTTTCTGCTTTTACTTCAAAATAAGACTGCGGGTGTGCGCAGGTCGGACAGACCTCCGGTGCGGCGGTTCCAACAACAATATGTCCGCAATTGCGGCATTCCCACACTTTTACCTCACTCTTTGCAAATACCTCCGCCATCTCTATGTTGTGAAGCAGGGCGCGGTAACGCTCCTCATGATGCTGCTCGATCGCCGCAACAAGGCGGAATTTTGCCGCAAGCTCCGGAAATCCCTCCTGTTCCGCCGTCTCCGCAAAGCCCTTGTACATATCTGTCCACTCATAGTTTTCGCCCTCGGCAGCGCTGAGCAGATTTTCAGCGGTATTGCCAATGCCCTGCAGCTCCTTAAACCACATTTTTGCGTGTTCCTTTTCGTTTTCCGCGGTTTTCAGAAACAGTGCCGCAATCTGCTCATAGCCCTCTTTCTTCGCAACCGAAGCAAAATATGTATATTTGTTTCTTGCTTCGGATTCTCCGGAAAATGCTGCCTGCAGATTCTTTTCTGTCTGTGTACCCGCATAAGATTTGTTTTCTTTCATGTTCATTTCCCTCCTGCTACTACAATGTATTTATGGTTAATACCCCTTACAGCCAGTAAGGAATTACCCATCTTGTTGCTTAAGCTGTTAGAATGAGTAAGGCAATAGGTCTGGCCACCTTCTACTAGGACTTTACGTCCGTAATTTAGTCAGCCAACCAGCCCTCATTCGCAGCATTCGTTTTACGCAGGTTGAACCCACAGGCGTTCGTGTGATACCCAGTAGATTGAACAGGCAATGAGTAAATCTGGTATTGACCATTGCTGATTCATTGTAAAGGAGTATCCATTATGAACGCTGTTGGTATTGATGTTTCCAAAGGCAAGAGCACTGTTACCATCCGCAGGCCTGGCGACGTTGTCCTGATGCCTCCCCGCGACATTCCCCATACACAGTCCGCTATCAACGGACTGATCGGGCAGATAAAGGAGCTTGACGGGGAGACGAAGGTCTGCATGGAGCACACCGGAAGGTACTACGAGCCGGTCGCCATGTGGCTTTCTGACGCCGGTATCTTTGTTAGCGCCGTAAACCCCATTCTCATCAGGAACTTCGGGGATGATTCCCTGCGCACTCCAAAGACCGACAAAGCGGATTCCAAAAAAATCGCACGCTATACTCTTGACCGCTGGGCAAAACTGAAGCAATATGGAATCATGGATAAAACACGCAACCAATTAAAAACCATGAACCGACAGTTCGGCTTCTATATGGCACAGAAAACTGCCATGAAAAACAATCTTATTGCCCTGCTTGACCAGACTTATCCGGGTGCTAATGACTTCTTTGACAGCCCTGCGCGCAGCGATGGCAGCCAGAAATGGGTGGATTTTGTCCATACCTACTGGCATGTGGACTGTGTCCGCTCCAGGTCGCCGGAAGCCTTCAAAAAGCATTACCAGAACTGGTGCAAACGCAAAGGTTATAATTTCAGCGCACAGAAAGCGGAAAATATCTACCATGCCTCTTCTGACCTGATCGCCGTATTTCCAAAAGATGACAACACAAAAATGCTCATCTGGCAGGCTGTGGCAATGCTTAATACTGCTTCCCGGACAGTAGAATCCCTCCGTCTGGAAATGGATAAGGCTGCTTCCGCGCTGCCGGAATATCCGGTTGTTCTGGCTATGGATGGTGTCGGGCCTACCCTCGGTCCCCAGCTCATGTCTGAGATCGGGGATGTGACACGGTTTACACACCGCGGGGCTCTGACTGCTTTTGCCGGCGTTGACCCCGGAAAGGATGATTCCGGGCAGCGCATCCGTAAAAGTGTGCCTACCACAAAGAAAGGCTCGCCGTATCTGCGCAAAACCCTGTTCCAGATCATGGACGGGCTCATCAAACGTTCCCCTGCTGACGATCCCGTTTACGCCTTTATGGATAAAAAACGGGCGCAGGGCAAACCTTATTACGTCTACATGACCGCTGGTGCGAACAAATTTCTCCGTATTTATTACGGGCGGGTAAAGGAATATCTTGCCTCACTGCCCCAGACATCCGACACGGAGGCGGAGAAGGATGGAATATAAAACATATCCCTGCGAGGTAAATTTCAGATATCTCGTCCTCAAAGGCGTGCCTGTTGTGGCTGGTTTTTTCTCCGAGAAAGACGCGGCGGATTATGCCCTGTCCATTGGAGGAACCGTCATAAAAGCGAACGAAAATCCACGCAATGCCGGAAGGATACCGAAATTCTCTGACCGCGAGAAAGATGCTATCAGAGAATGTATCGCACAAGGAATTCCCATGCGTCGTATTGCCCGGGAATTCCGATGTTCTGTAGGCTATGTTCAAAAATTAAAATGTGAACATCCCTTATAGGTGGCACAATATATGGCTTCCTTTTTTCTTAAGCCAGCGTAAACCGGTGGCTTAACGTTTATGCCCTAATTTCAACCTGTATAAAATTTTCAAAGTTCATCAATTTCTGCTTGACTTTTTATTTGCAGACTATATTTACTTTTAAAGCTATAATCAGTATACAATTTTCACCCGTTTTTTTCAAGTATATCCGACTGCTCCTCTGCCGCCCGTGCTCAAACAGTTGCTGTTCATTCCGTTCGCAGTAACCTCAAACATTTTTTCATCCCTGCGCTGCTTTTTTCGTTTCGTTTGCGCCTTTGCTTTCCTCCAACGCCTGCTCTGTTTCGTTTGCTCCTTCGCTTTCCTCCAGCGCCTGCTCTGTTTCGTTTGCTCCTTTGCTTTCCTCCTGCGTCTGCTCTGTTTCGTTTGTTCCTTCGGTTTCCTCGATTCCCGACTCCGCCGGTTTTCCGCGCAGGTCCAGATCCTTTGCCTTCGGATAAATGCGGCGCATCACCTCATCGTCATACTTTTCATCCATAATCTGCTGCCACGGAGCCTCCGCCGGAACGCCCGCGCGCCGCTCCTGATAGCGTCCAAGAGCCAGCGACGATACAAAAATGTTGCATAACATAAATACGACCATAATCCAGGTGAGAACCTTCCCCACCCGGATCGGCATTTTTTCGATCAGACCGGAAATCTTTTCATAGACATACTTAAACCAGATAACGGCAGCGATTCCCCAGAAAAAACAATATAAAAGATTTATGCGGCCTGCCAGATTAAACGGCACATGGCTGTAGTCCCAGAAAATCGTCCCGAAGACCATTTCCGTGAAAACGCTGCAGAGATATTCAAACGCACCTCCCAGAACAGTTCCTGCAATGAACAGAAAACTGTCTGATTTCTTGCGGTGCTGATACAGGATGGCCGTGAAAAGTGCAAACCCCAATCCCCATACAATACTGAACGGTCCCCACACCACACTGCTGCGGCTCATCCACCTGCCGATCGTAATCCTGCAAAAAACCGTTTCCACCAGGTCGCCGATCAATCCTCCGACCATAAACAGCCAGAATAGCTTATAAAACCCGCATCCTTCCGCAAATACCCTGCTTTTTCCTTTTTTCTCCTGCAGCTCCGGCGACAGCGGATAAGCGCGCAGGATACGCCGCTCGACCACGCTGGAGATTTTCGCGCGCAGCCCGGCTGTAAATTTCGCGATGCGCTTGTTTGATTCGTTGTAGCGCTCCTGATCGTTCGCCTTCAGAAGCACGGACGTTGTTCCGAGAATATCAAGAACCAGAATTGCAAGAAGTATCCACATTAATGTGTGCATCAGAATCGGCACATTTGCATTATAAAACCGGTTCAGGACCGGATTCAGCCATTTTACGACAATCACGCCAAGAACGCCCCAGAACAATGAGTGATCCAGGCAGACGTATCCGTCAAAATTAAATTTCTTTTTGCTGTAATCCCACCAGCGTCCATGATAATATTTCTCCAGGAACTTACCTGCAAGCAGTTCTGTCACCGTCGCGTAAATGCAGCTTCCCACAAACAAAAAGAAAATATTATCCTTCAGCGATGTAAGACCCACCGTCAGAATGATAGCCGTAATGCCGTAAATCATACAGAGCGGTCCATTCAGGAAACCGCGGTTGACCACCTTTTTCTGCTTCAGCGTTACCAGTACCGTCTCCAATACCCACCCCAAAAACGCGTAGGTAAAAAACAGAAATAACAATCTCGTCATAGACATGGTTTCATCCTTTGTTCACATATAATAATGTGAACATTTTAACACAGTATATGTTTTACGTCTACAAAAGATTTCTTATTTTTGCCCACATGCTTTCGCCCATTCCCCCGGCCCCGCCGCATCCTGCCTATAAGCAAAGCATATTCTGGTGGTGCTTGCGATACCCGGACGGTGTGGTTCCCGTGATGGATTTAAATACCCGATTAAAATGAGTGAGGTTTGAAAAGCCTGTCTCCCGGCTGATTTCTGTTACCGTCTTGTCCGTCTCCATCAGCCTGCGCTGCGCATTCATTACCCGTGTGATATTCACATATTGTACAATCGTGCTGTTGGTGTAGCGCTTAAATTCCCGGCAGAGATAAAACGGACTGACATAAAACATCTGCGCAAGCTGCTCCAGTGTAATATCCTCCTGGTAATGCTTGTGGATATAGCTGACAATCTGCGTCGTGCGCCCCGTCTCTTTCAGCTGCTCCGGCTCCCGCCTGCGCGTGTGCATCAGCATGGTAAACAGAAACATATTCAGCAGCGTGCGCCGGTAGCTTTTATAAAAATCTGACGGATTCTCGTATTCCCGGATCAGCTCCTCCAGCATGTGATGCAGCTTCTGGCGTGTTACCGCATCCGGTCTGTACATCCCATTGTTTTGATCCAATGCCTCTAAAAGCTCTGAAGACGCCACCTCGCCGCTCTCAAAATACAACACAATGCGCTTAAAAGGCATCCCCTCATCCCCGTAGGAACGATGCAGCACATAGGGCGAAAACAAAATCAGCTCGCCCGGCTTCATCGTGTACATGTCATCCTGCAGCATATGATACCGCTCTCCATCCTCCAGGTAATAAATCTCATAATAATTATGATAATGCGATTTCATCATATTATCGTTCACGCCTGCGATCCGTTCCCCGGCAAGGCTTTCGCCCTGCGCCATCCGAATTCCCGCCTGGTCGATCATTTCGCTTCCTCCATACAGCTCTGCCTAAAATACATTCCACATAAACCATTTTTGACTATTTTATCATTTTTCATCATAAAGAGCAAGATATGTTTACTTTCGGTACAATCACTGCAATTTCTGTCTGGTTTTGTTCTCTTCATATTTATATGATATATATACAAACTCAATTGAAACACAGAACCGTAATCCCATCTGTGTCACAAATTGAAACAGTGAAGCAAAATATTGCTTCCCAACAAACAAAAAGAAGGAGGAAATGAGTAATGAAAATCTGTACCAGAGCATCGTCTGTAACTCAGCAGGAAAATTATTTTTCCATTCTTACAGACGGCGCAGAGCTGAGGCTGTGGTTTCTGACGGATTCCATCGTGCGTATCCGCGCGGGATTCGACGGAGACTTTGCGGAGGAATCCTACAGTCTTGTGCTGACCGCATGGGAGGACCGCATGGACGGTTTTCTCAAAAATTACCGCAGACGCATTGAGACGGCAGACGCTGCTCTCACAGACGGCGGGGATACCGCAGTCATCCAGGGAAAACTTTTAAAAGTAGTAGTGGAGAAAGATCCCTTCCGCATCTGCGTGTACGACGCAGAGGGGACCTGCCTGCATGCTGACATCGCAGACCTTGCTTACCAGGAGGACAGCAACCGCCGCCGCATCCACACCAGCGAGATTTCGCCCGATGACTGCTTCTATGGGTTCGGCGAAAAGAGCGGCGAGTTTAACAAGGCTCAGAAGTTCATGAACATGAGCCCGAAGGATGCCATGGGCTACAACCCGAAGGAGACGGATTCGCTGTACAAGCACATTCCGTTCTACATCAAATTAAACAGACGCACGAAGAAGGCTGTTGGATACTTCTATCACAACACCTGGGAATGCGACTTCGACATGGGGAAAGAGAAAAGCAACTACTGGAAAATGCACAGCCGCTACCGTGCGGATGGCGGCGACATCGATCTGTTTCTGATCACCGGTCCGACCGTGCGCGAGGTTGTGGAACGCTACACGGATCTGACCGGAAAATCCACCCTGCTCCCGCGCTATGCGCTCGGATACCTTGGCTCCTCCATGTATTATCCGGAGCTGGAGGCTGACTGCGACGACGCGATCGTAGAATTTATCGACACCACAAAAGAGGAACAGATTCCGGTAGACGGATTCCAGCTTTCCTCCGGCTACTGCACTGTGGAGACCAATGTCGGCGTAAAGCGCTGCGTATTTACCTGGAACAAAAAGCGCTTCAAAGACCCGAAGGATTTCTTCAAAAAAATGAAGGAGCGCGGCATCACCGTCACCCCGAACGTAAAACCGGGTATCCTGCTGCTTCACCCGATGCTGGAGGAAATGAAAGAAAAAGATATGTTTGTAAAAGCCAGCGACAGCGACGAACCGGGCGTGGGAACCTGGTGGGGCGGAAAGGGCGTATTTGTGGACTACACCAAAGCCTCCACCCGCGAGCACTGGAAAAAGCTGCTGAAGGAAAACGTCCTGGATTACGGCACCTGCTCCGTATGGAATGACAACTGCGAGTACGACAGCATGGTCGATAAAGACTGCCGCTGCGATTTCGAAGGCAAAGGCGGCACCATTGGGCAGCTGAAATCCGTCATGTCAAACATTATGTGCCATATCACGGACGAAGCCATCCATGAAACCTTCGAAAATACCCGTCCGTATATTGTATGCCGTTCCGGTCACTGCGGTATACAGCGTTACGCACAGACCTGGGCAGGCGACAATCTGACCTGCTGGGACGCGCTGAAATACAATATTGCCACCATCCTCGGCATGGGCTTAAGCGGCGTGGCAAGCCAGGGCTGCGACATCGGAGGCTTCTTTGGTCCGGCGCCGGAGGGTGAGCTGTTTATCCGCTGGATTCAGAACGGAATCTTCCAGCCGCGTTTCTCCATTCACTCCACCAACACCGACAATACGGTAACGGAGCCATGGATGTACAGCGACTTAAAAGACGATATCCGCCGCGCCATCGAATTTCGCTATCAGTTGAGTCCGTATCTGTACTCTCTGACAGAGCGCGCGCACGAGACCGGTCTTCCGATTATGGAGGCAATGTGCAGCGCTTTCCAGAATGACCCGAAATGCTACGATGAGGGCGTCGACTTTATGTTCGGTGACTCCCTGCTGGTGGCAAATGTCGTGGAAAAGGGTGCAAAGACGCGCAGCATCTATCTGCCTGAGGGTGACACCTTCTACGATTTCTATACAAGAGAAGCTTACGCAGGCGGACAGACCATTGAAATTCCGGTAACTATCAGCAGCATCCCGCTGTATGTAAGAAGCGGCGCGCTGATTCCGATTGCAACCAATCAGATGAACAATCTCGCCACACAGCAGGCGACCGGCATCCGGCTTCTGTGCGCGGCAGACAAAGACAATTCCTTCCAGTTATATGAGGACGATGGCGTTTCTATGGACTATGAGACAGGAAAATATCTGAAAACTGTCATTACCATGACGACCGGCGAGCGCACTTATCTTGATTTCAAACAGGAAGGCAGCTATGAAACAGCCGTTGAGACTATGGAAATCGACATGATTCACCGCGAGAAAGCCCCATACTGGGTAACCGTGGACGGCGAACTGCTTCCGCATTTCCTGCATAGACGGAAATTTGAGGAGGCGGCCTGCGGATGGTATTACAGCCAGCGTCTGAAATCGGTGCAGATCAAATATCCGAACCCGAAGAAAGATTATCAGGTTCTCGTTTCCTTTGAGCAGTTTGATTTAATTGGAATGTAAACAGGAGGTACACTATGAAAAAATTAGCAGCAATCGCAGCGGCATTTGCGCTGACAGCAGCCGCACTGACAGGATGTGCACAGAACGGCGCCGCAGACAGTGCAAGCGCAACAGCGGAAAATCCGCTGGTACTTACACTGGCGCATGGTCTGAGCGAAACGCACACCGTTCATATTGCAATGACGGAATTTGCCGAGCAGGTAGAGGAAAAAACGGACGGCAGAATCAAGGTTCAGATTTTCCCGAACGGACAGCTTGGCTCGGAAAATGAAAACATGGAGCAACTTATGGCAGGGGTGCTCGCGATGACGAAGGTTTCCGCTCCGGGACTTGCAACCTATAACGAATCCTACCACACCTTTGGCCTGCCCTATATTTTTGATGACACTGAGGATTTCTACCATATCATGGATTCCGACGAGATGCAGGATTTCTTTTTGTCCTCCGCGGACGACGGCTTCGTAACTCTGACATACTATACCTCCGGAGCCCGTTCCTTCTATACAAAGGACCGCGCGATCCGCACGCCGGCAGATTTAAAAGGTCTGAAAATCCGCGTGCAGGATATGAAATCCCAGACGGATATGCTCGAAGCGCTCGGAGGCATCCCGGTGGCAATGTCTTACGGCGATGTATACACATCCCTGCAGACCGGCATCATTGACGGTACCGAAAACAATGAAACGGCGCTGACAACCGGCAAGCACGGTGAGATCTGCAAGGTTTACTCCACGGATCAGCACGCAATGATCCCGGACGTAATGGTGATGAGCGCAAAGGTATGGGAAACCATCAGCCCGGAGGATCAGCAGATCATTCTGGAAGCGGCGCACGCTTCAACAGAGAGCCACAAGATTGCATGGGACGCAGCGATTGAGGAGGCGATCGAGGAAGCTTCCACCACCATGAATGTAGAATTTGTAAACGACGTAGATAAAGAAGCATTCCGTGAAGCGACAAGCGGTATGGTTGATGAATATTGTGCGCAGTATCCTGGGGTACAGAAACTGCTTGATATCATCAACTCGGTAAAATAAGAGGGAGGTTCAACATGAAAGAGACATTAACAGCCGTGAAAAAAATTCTGGCAAAGCTTCTGGCAGGCATGGCAACAATCCTGCTGTCCATCATGACGCTGCTGGTATTGTATCAGGTATTTACACGTTACATTTTAAATAGTCCGGCAGCCTTCACCGAGGAGCTGGTGCGCTACTCGCTGATCTGGACCGGATTTATCGGAGCTGCGTACGCTTTTCTCACCAGACAGCACATGTGTCTCGTGCTGGTGCGCGATAAGCTCAGCCCGTCCGCGAAGCGGGTTCTGATGACCGCGATCGACATTCTGATTCTTGTATTCGCCATTTTTGTTATTACGATCGGCGGCTTTAAGCTGGCAATGAGCGCGCAGAAGGTATACTCCGCTCTGCTTGGCATCCCAAGAAGCCTTGTATACGCAATGGCGCCCATCTCCGGTATTTTTATCATCATCGCGCAGATCATCAACATCTACGAGGATGTGACCGGAATTACTATCGAAGGAGGAAATGAGGAATGAATATTGTACTCACAACAGTTATCCTGTTCGCGGTATTCGGCCTGCTGCTGTTTTTAAGCTGCCCGATCTCCGTCAGCATTGTCATCGCTTCTATTGTAACAGCGATGTCGTCCCTCTCCTGGGATCAGATTACCTTTATCACCATGCAGAAAATGAACAGCGGCGTGGAAAGCTTTTCTCTGCTTGCTATCCCTCTGTTCATTCTGGCAGGCAACATTATGAACAACGGCGGTATCGCACGCCGTCTGGTAAACTTTGCAAAGCTGTTTGTAGGACGCATTCCCGGTTCGCTTGCGCAGGCAAACATCGTCGGCAACATGCTGTTCGGCGCGCTGTCCGGTTCCTCCGTTGCGGCAGCTTCCGCAATGGGCGGCTGCATCTATCCGATCCAGAAGGACGAGGGCTATGACCCGGCATTCGCAACTGCTGTAAATATCGCTTCGGCTCCGACCGGACTGCTGATCCCGCCGACCAGCGCGTTCATTGTATACTCCACCGTTGCGGGCGGCGTTTCCATCTCCACACTGTTTATGGCTGGCTACGTTCCCGGCATTCTGATGGGCGTCGGCTCAATGATTGTAGCATTCCTTTACGCAAAGAAACGCAACTACCCGACCACCGGGAAGGTTTCCAGACAGGAAGCGCTGAAAATCACCCTTGAGGCGCTGCCGAGCCTGCTTCTGATCGTCATTGTAATCGGCGGTATCGTAAGCGGTATTTTCACGGCAACGGAAGGCGCCGGCATCTGTGTGCTCTACTGCCTGATTCTTTCTATCTGCTACAAGAGCATTACCATGAAATCCTTTATGAAGATTCTGGTGAGCAGCGCCTGCACAAGCGGCATCATCCTGTTTCTGATTTCCGCCTCCTCCGCGATGTCCTTCGTTATGGCATATTCCGGAATCCCGGCGGCGATCAGTGCGGGCATCATGTCCATCTCCACCAATAAGATCGTCATCTTCCTTCTGATGAACGTGATCCTGATGATCGTTGGTATGTTTATGGACATCACCCCGGCAATTTTGATCTTCACTCCGATCTTCCTGCCGATCGCACAGAGTCTTGGCATGTCCGATATCCAGTTCGGCGTAATGCTCATTTTCAATATGTGTCTCGGCAACATCACTCCGCCGGTCGGCTCCGTGCTCTTCGTCGGCTGCGGCATCAGTAAGATCAGCATCGAGCAGGTCACAAAAACGCTGCTCCCGTACTTCGCCGTTCTATTCGTGCTGCTTCTTGCAGTCACCTATATTCCGGCGCTCTCGCTCGGTGTTCCGCAGCTGATGGGGCTGATCTGACATCTTATATCATGCATCATGCAACAGGGAATCCCACGATGGGATTCCCTGCTTCTTTATCGCACCAACTAGCATTATGCTGCCAAAGTAATCAATCTGCACGGCCAATTACATGATGCCTTTATAGCAGCTTCACAGACTTCTCATCCAGTTTTTCCTCCGGAAAATAAAAACAGAAATCAGAAACCGCACACATTCTTCCAGTGACAATATAAAATAAACCCATGCGATCGGCAGCTGCAGCGCAAACGCAGCTAAAAACCCAAGCGGAACGCCAAAAAGCCAGGTTCCAATAATATCGATATACATCACATATTTTGTTCTGCCGCCACTGCGCAGGATTCCGCCGCCAAGGATCATATTCTGCACTTTCACCGGAGAAATGACTGCAAACGCCAGAAGAATTTCTTTTGTGATGTTTTTAACCGTATCTTCTGCACGGTAAATCTGCACATAGCTCTCCCGCACAAGCACCAGTATCACAGATAATACGACAGAACCACAGAAGCCGTACAGCATCAGTTTCTTCGCTTCCCGGTAAGCGCGCCCATAATCACCCCTGCCAAGTGATTTTCCGATAATGATTCCCGCCGCCTGTGCCAGACCGTTCAGGGCGCCGATTACCAGCATCTGTACCGGTGAGGTCAGTGTCATTGCCGCGCACGCCTGCGTTCCGATATGCCCATAAATCGCCGCATAAACATTTTCGCCCAGGCTCCAGAAAAGCTCACAGCCGAGAATGGGCAGCAGAATGCCGAGATACTGGCGGCGTTCTTCTCTTTTCATTAATAAATTTAACTGCCCCAGCTTTTCTTTTTTTTCGGAAATTCCCATCTGTGTCTGTCTTTTCTGCCTGCGTAAACGACTCCAGAGCATTCCAAGCGTCAGCGCGCAGCCAATCACCTGTGCCGCCGCAGATGCAGCCGCCGCACCGTTTATTCCCAGCGCAGGAAAACCGGCTTTTCCAAAAATCAGTACATAGTTAAGCAGCGTATTTACCACCGCTGCGGCAATTCCCGCTATCAGCGGAAGTGCTGCCGCCTCCGCACAGCGCAGATATGTGGAGCATAGTGCCGTTACCGCCATCGGCAGGTAGGAAACTGCATAGATTCGCAGATAACCGCCCGCCGCATCACACGTTAATGAGTCTTGTGTATACAGTCCCATAATCTGATGAGGCCCAGCAATGCAGGCCCCGGTAAAAAGCAGCGCTAGGGCTCCTGTCACCGCCAGATTCACAAAAAAGCTTCTGTCTGCTTTTTGTTTATCCTGCTGTCCGATATACTGCGCAAGCATAATACCCGCTGCCGCTGCAACCGCCGAGACCAGTACCGAAAAAATAGACGCAAATTTTCCGGCAAGACCGATGCCTGCTACGCTGACACTTCCAAGCTGCCCTGTCATCACCTGGTCCACCACGCTGAACGAAGACTGCAGCAAAAACTGCAGCGTCACCGGCAGCGCAATTTTCCACACTGTCTTATAAAATTTCTCATTTTGTTCCATATGCATCCTCTCCGCTGAATTTTCTGCTTCGAGGCTATCATATTTCACATTGGAAAAATGCACAATAGGTTAATCGCGTAACCCATCACAAAATATCGGTGTAAAATTTGTTGATTTTGCTGTGCTTTGGCGTATTACCAGTGTCACAGGAAGCTTCAGTAACATTTCCTCATTCTTTCCCTCTCTCATCCTTTTAAGTGATGAAACTGCAAGCTTTGCCCTCTCTGCCCCATCCTGTCTGACAGTCGTCAGCGTTGGACAGACCATCTCACAGTACGGAACATCATCAAACCCTGCGATGGAAATCTCCTGCGGTATGCGCACATTATTTTGCTGCAAAAACTGCATCAGTTCAATCGCATAATAATCTGACGCTGCAAAAATTGCCGTGTATCCTCTCAATGTCTCTAAATGCTTTTGATAAAATGTAAGCCGTTCCTTTTTATTCATCGGAATCTCCAGGAAATCGGCGCTGCCGGATCTGTATGCAATGGCTGCCTCATCTCTGCAGGAGCTATATGCAATGGACGTCTCATCTCTGCAGGAACTATATGCAGTGGCTGTCTCATTTCTGCAGGAATTCTGCGTGACCTCTGCCCTTTCCGTCTGTTCACTCACAGCGTCCCGAAAACCGCAGTATCGCTCCCAATCCACACAGATATGATTATCGGAAATGCATAGCGTCTTTTGATGCCCGAGTTTTCGGAAATATGTCCCAATCTGATAACCGCCGTCGTAATTATCTATAATCAGATTACAGACACGTGCAGGTTCTTTAAAATAACCATCGTAGACTACAAAAGGAATGCGCATATTGTCACGCAGATTTTTATAATCCTGTTCACAAAATCCGATAATTACCAGTCCATCCATGTTCCACATGGAAGCATAACGGACAATTTCACCGCAATTTTTTGTAACCTTTACCATCATAAAATAACCTGCTTTTTCAATTTCCCGCGAAAGATGATTCAGAGACGACGCAATGAAATAATCCTCCAGCACATGCGACTCATACTTCTCATGATCATTGACCACAACGCCGATGATCCGGGAATTATTCTGCGCCAGCAAAATGTCCGCTATACCCGGCATATATTGCTTCTCCTCCAGAAGTCCCTGTACCCTGCGCACAGTTTCCGCGGATATTTTCTTTGTCTTCCCATGAATCACATTTGATACGGTCGCCGTACTGAGTCCAAGCTCCTCCGCAATATCCGCGATCCGCACACGCTGTTCTCCCACAGTTCTTCCTCCCTCACTTATTATTCACGCCGGATTCCTGCCGCTGCGTCATTTTCCTTCCATGTCCGGATTTTTGGGGCGCTGCGCCAGTCTCCTTCTTTCCCTGTCAGGGTTTTCCTCCGCTGCGCCAGTCTCCTTCTTTCCCTGCCCGTTTTTTCTGCCACTGCGTCATTCTCCTTCTCCTGCCCGGGTTTTCTTTCGCTGCGCCAGTCTCCTTCTTTCCCTTCCTGCTTTTTCTTCCGATGCGTTATTTTCCTTCTCCCTGCTGCCCGGTTCTTTCGTCACGCCGGATTTTACATATCAGCGGGCGGATACAGAAAGATTTTTCTCCCATTAAAGGGCTGCACAAGCTGCGCCTTCCATGCGCAAAGCTTTGCAGAAGTCTCTCCATCTTTCCCATGACCGTATACCGCATCACCTACAAGAGGATGACCGAGATACGCCATATGCACCCGGATCTGATGTGTCCGGCCAGTTTCCAGACGCAGGCGCACGAGAGACGTATTCTGCATCTTCTCGGATACCTGATTCCGGCACAAAATCCGCATCGCCTCATGAAAACAGGATTCCTCCTGCGAAATCACCCGATAATGTGTGACTGCCCGATATATTTTCCCGGATCCCGCAACGTCGTCAGCGTCCCCACATTGCGCAGGCACAGTGAAGCCGCCAGACATCTGATTTTGCGCAGTTTCTGCAGATCCGCCAAACGTCTGGCTTTGCGCAGTTTCCGCAGATCCGCCAGACGCCTGACTTTGCGCAGCTTCCGCAGATCCGCCAGACATCTGACTTTGCACAGTTTCCGCAGATCCGCCAGACGTCTGATTTTGCGCAGTTTCCGCAGATCCGCATCTTTCCTCTGCAGCAGCGCACATTTTATTTTTGTGCCCCGGCATTTTCCGAAGGGGCACGTCAATCGTCTGCTCCCGCTCATACGCCTCTTTAAGAAAGCTCCCCTCGCACAACGCAACATATTCTTTTTTAAACACACCGTTCTGTCTCTGATCCCACAGTCTTGCCGCGGCAATTTTGTTTTTGGCAAAAACAACGATCCCGCTGGTGTCCTTATCGAGACGACCGATGCTGCGTATCTGCACCTGCTCTCTCTTTTTCGCAAAATATGCCTGCAGATAATTCGCCAGCGAATCACAGTAATGTCCGTGCGCCGGATGCAGTACCATTCCGGCTTCCTTCCACACGCAGATCAGATCCTCGTCTTCATATAAAATGTGCAGCGGATACTCCCTTGAAACAAGATGTGACATATCATCCGCTCTGTCCCCAAGCTTCAGCTCCAACCGGTCATTTTCACGTAAAATTTGTGTGACGCGCACCCGTTCGCTGTTCACACAGATACCATCTTTGCGAAATTTCAGACTGCGGATCTGCGCCGCGGTAAAATGCATTCGATACTTTAAAAAATCTCCTGCCGTGCAGCCAGCATCGGCAGGAGTAATTTGTACTGCTATTGTTTTCTCCACGGCTATGCTCCTTTTTGTATACTACCAGAATCGTATCACAGGCGGAGCATTTTCGCAATCCAAAATATACGACATCTCGCACTGCCTCCAGGCAGCACTGTTTAACAGCACTTTTTCTTTCCTTTTGTTATTTCACCGCCTCAAAGGCTGCGTCCAGCGCGGCAATGAGATCCTCCACTTTTTCAATACCGATGGAGAGACGGACGGTGTTTGGCTTAATCCCCTGGTCGAGCAGCTCTTCCTCCGTGCACTGGCTATGCGTGGTGGTCGCCGGATGGATCACCAGTGATTTTACGTCCGCCACATTCGCCAGCAGGGAGAAGATCGCAAGGTGGTCGATAAAATCCTGCGCCGTCTTTGCATCGCCTTTGATTTCAAAGGTAAAGATGGAGCCGCCGCCGTTCGGAAGATATCTCTTATACAGTTCGTGACTCGGCTCGCTCGCAAGCGACGGATGATGCACTGCTTCCACCTGCGGATGCTTTGACAGATAATCCACAATTTTCAGCGCGTTGCTCACATGACGCTCCACACGCAGCGACAGCGTCTCAAGTCCCTGCAGAAAGAGGAATGCATGGAACGGCGAGAGAGTTGCGCCCGTATCGCGCAGAAGGACCGCGCGTATGTAGGTGACAAAAGCTGCCGGGCCTGCCGCATCTGTAAATGATACGCCATGATAGCTGGGATTCGCCTCGGAAATCCACGGATATTTTCCGGAAGCCTTCCAGTCAAAGCTGCCGCCGTCAATGATCACGCCGCCGATTGCCGTACCGTGTCCGCCGATAAATTTCGTCGCCGAATGCAGCACAATGTCCGCGCCGTACTCCAGCGGTCGGATGAGGTAAGGTGTTGCAAAGGTAGAATCCACCACCAGCGGAATGCTGTGCTTATGCGCCAGAGCTGCCAGCGCCTCCAGATCCACCAGATTCGAATTGGGATTTCCCAGCGTCTCGACAAAGATTGCTTTGGTGTTTTCCCGGATCGCCGCCTCAAACGAGCCTTCCTGCTCCGGGTCCGCAAAGGTTGTGGTAATACCGCTTGTCAGCGGAAGCGTGTGCGCAAGCAGATTGTAGGTTCCGCCGTAAATCGTCTTGGAGGCCACAATATGTTCTCCCGCCTTCGCCAGAGCCTGGAAGGTGTAGCTGATCGCCGCCGCGCCGGAGGCAACTGCAAGAGCCGCCGTGCCGCCCTCCAGAGATGCGATACGCCGCTCGAACACATCCTCCGTCGGATTCGTCAGTCTGCCGTAAATGTTGCCGGCGTCGCGGAGTCCGAAACGGTCCGCCGCGTGCTGTGAATTATGAAATACGTAAGAGGTCGATGCGTAAATCGGAACCGCTCTGGCGTCCGTCGCCGGATCCGCCTGCTCCTGTCCCACATGAAGCTGTCTTGTCTCAAATCCCCAGTTTTTAGAATCCTTTATATTTGCCATACTAGTTTCCTCCTGTCGTTTGATGAATTCATACTAACACAGTAGGAAATATCTGTCCAATACGCAAAAAAAATATCCTGCTATAAATTCAATCTATAGCAGGATAGCGTTCCATCCATAACCGCAAAATCAATATCTATCGGTAACATGCAAAAAATATCACTTACGATATTTGCAGATATTTTTTCAAAGACGACACATAACGCTCGCCCATCTCACTGAGCAGCATATTTTTTCGCGTGATGTATCCGATCTCCATCATACCTGCATGAGTTTGCTCCCCTCCGCTGCCTGCCCCTCCGCCGTCGGAGCGACCGGCATTCGTCTCCTGATCCTCTCCCGCAAACGGCACCGCAACAAAATCGCTGCCGTTCAGTTCCTCGCAGATAATGCCGGAGCAAAGCGTATACCCATTCAGCCCGACCATCAGATTCAGCATGGTGGCGCGGTCGTTCGCCTTGATCGTGCGGGCATATTCGCCGGTCGCGAGCAGCTCCTCTGCCAGATAAAAGCCTGCGCCGTCCCCCTGCTCAAAGGACAGGCAGGGATACGGCTCCAGCTGCGCAAGGCTGACAGATGGCTCCTTCGCCAGAGGATGCCGCCGCCAGAGATAGACATATGCCTGACAGTCGATCAGGTGATGAAACACAAGCTCTGCCTGCGTCAGCAGCTTTTTAAGCGCCTTTCTGTTGAAATCACTCAGATAGAGGACGCCGATCTCGCTGCGCAGCGTGCTGACATCACTGATTACTTCAGCGGTGCGCGTTTCCCGGATTGCAAATTCATACTGCAGCATATCAAATTCCTTCGCCATATCCACAAACGCCTTCACTGCAAAGGAGTAATGCTGTGCCGACACTCCGAATTTCTTTTTGCGCGTTCCATGCTCCCCGTACCGTTCCATCAGATCCTCATACTGACTGTAGAGCTGCTTCGCATGGAGCAGGAACTCCGCCCCGTCGTTCGTGAGCGTTACGCCCCTGCCGCTACGATTAAAAATCGTAATTCCAAGCTCCTTCTCCAGCTCCTTCACCGCGCTCGTGAGCGACGGCTGCGAAACATACAGAAGCTCCGCCGCCTTATTTAAAGAGCCGGTCTCCGAAATGGTAATCATATAGTGAAGCTGCATTAATGTCATCCTTTGTCCTCCTTTCACGTCAATTCCATCAGGCCCTCTGCTCCAGTGGGATCAGTATCTGCAGCGTGAATATCTGATCCTTTGCGTCCACCGTGATCGTTCCGCCGTATTTTTCCGCGATGTGGCGGATGCTCTTCATGCCGTAGCCGTGCTCCTGCCGATCGTGCTTTGTCGTCACCGGAAGTCCCTGCTCAAAGTGCAGGGACGTCTCATAATAATTCTGCACCTGAATCACCAGAATATTATTCTGTGTGATCATTTTTAAGGAAATCACACGCTTCTCCGGCTCGGAGATCGCTGTCACTGCTGTAATTGCGTTATCCAGCGCGTTTCCAAAAACTGCATAGATGTCCTCGATCCGCATAAACCCCAGGCAGGAGCCGTCCGCCATGCAGGTCCACTGGATATCATGGTTTTTGCAGTACAGCCCCTTATCCATCAAAATAACGTCAAGCGCCTTGTTTCCGGTATTTACTGCGGTATCGTAAATCATTATATCATGTTCCATCTCATTGAAATATGCTTCTTTATCTTCCTCGTTCGTCATCTGGCGCAGCGCCTGAAGCTGATGCTTTAAATCGTGACATTTCCGGTTGATACTGTCGATGATTTCCTGTTTGATCACATACTGTTCCTTCTGCATCATCCACGCGGTGTTGATGCCGTCCAGCTCCTGCTTCAGCATTATTTTTTCCCGCTGATTTATCTGCACCCAGAGCACGTAAAAGCAGCACAGCGCGTCGATGATGCGGTAGAAGATCCGGCTGCCTGCCTCCGCCCGGAAATATTCCAGACCGGAGGTTTCCAGCACGCTCAGGATCCATACAATGATAATAATGGTTGCAAGCGGAAACATCGCCTCCAGACTGACACGGCTTTCATCATTTTGGTTTATTTTTCTGACAAACAGATGGTAGAAAAGCAGGTAAACTGCCGCATATACGATCACCTGCACAAGATAACTGCCGCCTCCCAGTCCAAGATAAATCTCATTGATATCAAATGCAACATGCTGCATAGCACAGGCACAGATCGCGCAGTACGCCGCCTCCAGTGCGTTTACGTCCAGGCAGACGTACATCAGCAGCACGCACGCCAGAAGGAATGCCGCCCAGTACAGCACGATCCATATGGAAAAATTCCTGTTTTCCAGCATACTGTTCACCGCATAGGATACCAGCACAAATGCCCCGGAGCATAAAACCGCCCGGGGCACAAATTTCGCACGTTTTTTGTAAGGGACCATAAACAGGGCACACGCTGCAATGAGCTGTACGATATAGGAAATCTTTTCCCATTGCTCCATCATAACTCAATCCCTCCCATATAGTTTGCCAGCGCCTGCAGAAACTCGCGTTTCCGGGGCCGACTGATCTTCAGCCATTCGCCTGCGATCTGAATATCATCCCTGTTTACACAATCCACATATTTTAAATTCACAAGATAGCAATTGTTGCAGCGCTTAAAGGAAAGCCCCTCCAGCTTATCCTCCAGCTCCTTCATGGACGCCTTCTGTTTAAACACGCCCTGCGCGGTATGATAATAGAGATAGTGGCCATTCACCTCCGCATAATAAAGCTGGTCGGTGGATATCTTCTGGACGCCGCCCGCCGTCGGAAGCACTATGTTGCGTTTTTTGCGCTTCTTGATCAGATTGACCGCACCGCGCAGCTTCATGGAAAAGGAGTAATAGCTCACCGGTTTCACGATAAAATCCAGCGCGCGCACCTCATAGCCTTGGATCGCCATCTGCGCCATGTTTGTTATAAACAATATGATAACCTGTCCGTCCTTTCGGCGGATCTCCCGCGCAGTATCCATGCCGGTTTTTCCGCCCATATCAATGTCAAGGCAGATTAAGTCAAAGGAATGGTCATACTCCTCCAGCAGCGTTTCTCCGCTGGTAAAGGTGCTGACTGCGATCTCCTCGCAGACCTCCGCCTGCAGCTTTTTGAAAAACCCGCATAATGTATCCAGTTCTTTTTGCTCATCATCCGCAACCGCAACTTTTATCATAACTACTCCTGTTTTCCCGCTTCTCCCTCCGGGAAAATGATTTTGTATACAAAGAAATATATCACCATCGAGACTCCGCCGGTAATGAATGTCACCAGCAGATTGTAAACGCCCGGCGCAAAATACTGCTGGGCGATCGGCATCCACAGCCCATTGATCGCATTGCAGAACAGGGAGATCAGCACCCACGCGATAAAGTACCACATAATCTGCCAGGAGATTTTTCCGTGACTTTTAAATGTGATGTTCCTCTGCAGCGGAAAGTTAATGCACTGCGCCAGAAATGTGCCGATCTCATAGCTGAGAAAATAGCCGAGTCCGCCGCCGATCACCACCTCGCCCGCCGCATTGTGGGCGATGTCGTATCCCAATATGTTCCATTTATAGCTGTAACCGGCAATGTTTATCGGAATCTGCGGCCACATAAACTCTGTCCCTGCCAGCCCGATGCCGAACACATACGGCAGAAACGTAAACATCAGATACTGAAAGATCGTGACGCTCAGGCTGAACACGTAAAAATACACAAGCTGGTGGATCCATTTTGCCGCCTTCGGGTGGTTTTCGGAAAATGTCCGCCATTTTTCCTTCATACGCACACCCCGCAAACCTTAATTTCCGCGCTGCCCCTGGAATGCGCGCTCTTTGCATACACACGGACAGTTCCTTCTTTCTCCGGTCTGATTACCGCCAGCGCCTCGCCATAGTAGGTGTCTGTCACATTTCCGAGATAATTTTTCGTGTAATACGGGCAGGCACTGCCAATTCCAAGAAGCTTTCCACCTTCCACCTGCACAGTAATATCCTCGCGCACCATCGGCTTGAGCGTTCCTTCGCGGTCCGTAAACTGCAGGCGGACGTAACACAGATCCTCTCTGCCGACGCATTTCTGCTCCGGTTTTACCGTCAGAATCGTTTCCTTTCCGGCAGTTTTCAGCTCTTTTTCGGCAATCACATTTTCCTTTGCGTCATAAGCAACCGCGCGCACACTTCCGTCCTCATAAGCTGTTTCAAATACAACGCGGCAATCGCCCTGCGGCTTTTTGGTGCCCACGCATTTTCCGTTCACAAACAGCGAAACATGATCCGCCCGCGCATAAACCTCCACCTGCGTTTTCTTTCCCGCACAGCCGCGCCACGACCAGCTCTCAATCGCATTCGTCATTTTCCACGCTGACGGAGAATGTTTCTGACCTGCGTACGGTACCGGCACCACGCCGATACCGATTTTTTCCAGCTCAAACGCCACTCGTGTATAGGTCATCTCCGCAAGCTCTTTGCCCGTGAGATCGATCCTGCCCGAACCTGCCGCCACCCAGCCTTCACCGTGCGAGAAGTCCGGCGCATAATCCTTGTATTCCCAGCTTCCGATGCCGGCTTCGCCCAGATAGTCCATGCCGGACCACACAAAATCGCCGATAACGCGCGGATGCTTCTTTGCCGTCTCCCAGAAGGTGTATGCATCCGAACAGAAAGTCTCGCTTCCCACAATAATACGCTTTGGATACTTTTTGAGATCGTGCTCATATCGGCGGATCCCATAATTATAGCCCGCGACATCCATCGCCGCAAACGCGTCCCGCGTTTTTACGTCGCATGGATATAAGGTCGCTCCGAATTTCATGAAATCAGAGCCCATCAGACCGGCAAGGTTATTGAAAAATTCGCTGCCCACCGCTTTTTTCTTCGCGTTTTTCACTTCCTGCTCCGCCTTTTTATCGCTGTAAACGCCAAAGCCCATGGAGCTTAAAAAGTTGAAAAAGATATTGACGCCGCAAGTAACCGGGCGCGTGCCGTCCAGCTCATGCAGGCATTCTGTCAGATTGCCGCACAGCTTGATCCCGCGCTTCTGCGCTGTCTCAGACACCTCGTTTCCAGTCGAATACATCACCACGCTCGGATGATTGTAGTCCTTGTCCACGATCGCCTTTAAATCCTCCCGGTAATGCGTCTCCACCTCGGATGCGTAATCGTTCTTTGTCTTATGAATATACCACATATCGGTGTATTCGTCCATCATCAGCATCCCCAGCTCGTCGCAGGCGCGCAGCATAGCTTCCGAACAGGGATTGTGCGCCGAACGCACGGCATTGTAGCCACCCTCCTTCAAAAGCCGGATCTTGCGGTATTCCGCAAAATCGTAAGCACAGGCTCCCAGAATACCGTTGTCATGATGAATGCAGGCGCCGCGCAGGATCACACGTTTGCCGTTGAGTGTAAATCCATTTTGGACATCACATTTTACGATGCGGATCCCAAAACACTCCTCGCACACATCGTCTCCAAATGTCACGCGGCAGGTATAAAGCTCTGGCTGCTCCGTGCTCCAGCATTTTGCGCCCGGCAACTCCAGATCACATACGAAATTTCCATCCGTCATTCCCTGCGTCTCCCGGAGAACCTGCGCCTCCGCGTTCTCCCGGACGCCGTCCGGCCGCATGTCCACATCTTCTTCCCTGATTTCATTCTGCCGCGCGCCTGCTTTCAGAATTTCTACCTTCACGCTTCCGCTTCCGTTGGTCTGCACCTGCACGCGGATCTTCGGATTTTTATAATCCAGCGTTGTAATGCGGATTCCCTGCAGGCAGATGTGCTGCTTTGGCAGCGTATAAAGCCATACCGGACGGTAGATGCCCGTGCCCGAATACCAGCGGCTGTTTGGCTGGTCACTGTTGATTGCCGTCACCATCAGCACATTTTCCGCCCCATAACGAAGCTTTCCCGTCACATCCACGAAAAAACCTGTATAGCCGTAATCATGGTAACATACCTTTTTTCCATTTAAATATACCGTCGCCTTGCGGTAAACACCCTCAAAATAAAATACCGTCTCTTTTTCGCGCCATTCCTCCGGGGCAGTAAAGCTCTTTTCATACGTATAGTCCTTCG
Source organism: Marvinbryantia sp. (assembly GCF_047017445.1). NCBI lineage: Bacteria > Bacillati > Bacillota > Clostridia > Lachnospirales > Lachnospiraceae > Marvinbryantia > Marvinbryantia sp. The sequence continues at coordinate 228,392 of NZ_JBKXTT010000002.1, forward strand.
CGTCAATCCATCCGTTATTAACGCCGCCCGCACAGCCCTGGCGTCTTTCATCCAGCAGCATCGCATCGTGGGGAAGGGAAACGGCAAAAGCCGTCTCCTTCTTCCCTGTCTGATAACAAATCCAGTTTTCGTTAAATGCTTCTTTTCTCATACTTCCTTTTCGCGCCTCATAAAGCCTGCCAGAATGGGCAGAATCGCACTGACCGCCATCACGATCGCTATCGAAACAATGTTTCCTACCTGTGTAGCGTCACCGAACATATTGATTCCCTGGAAGGCGTCTACAAAAGAGCCGACCTGGTTCGTCAGATGACGGAACAGCGCATATGCATAGCATGCCGTCGAGAGAACCACCAGAAGATCCTCATCCTTCACAACCATAACAAGGTTCATCACGATTCCTGCCGCCAGCGCCAGAACGATCGTCGTGTCCATTGCATTGTGCGCCGGCGCCCATGTGCAGAAACGGATCAGAGAGATAACCGCCGCTGCCGCCGCAATCATGATCAGATAGAATCCAGCCGCCTTTTTTTGTATTATACTACTCATTATTCCTGCACCTCCACATTTATTTTTTCTTTTTTCCCAAGTCTTTTGCGCAGCAGCATCGCCAGGCAGAGAACATCCAGCACCGCAAATGCTGCGATCAGACCGTACATCAGCGGCTGCCACCACGGTGTTACGGACACCACCTTTGAATTTACGCTGTAGCCGTTCATAATGTTACTATTTGCAGCGACGTACAGATAATCATGTACCGATTTGCGGAGCAGTCCCAGCAGATTGCCATCATCGTTCGTCGTGATCGCCTGCACAAGCGCACGGGAACTGTCGCCTGCGAAATCCAGACAGAAATTGTCTGTTCCGGCCGCAACTGCCGGCACGAAATGTCCCTTATAAGTGCCGACCGCGCCTGCCACCGCGTCCGTTTCCTGCTGACCGACAAAGCCCCACTCGCCCTCCAGCACCTGTGTGCAGAGCGCTGTGCTGGAAGAGCACCATGTGAAGCCAAGACGGTTGAAGCCGTGCATGACAGCCTGTCCGCCTGCCACTGCCAGCGCACCCTCCACGCCGCGCAGCGCTCCTTCGCGAAATGCCTGCTCGTTAAAGAATACGGCGATACCCTCGCGGTTGTTTTCCTGGTCGTTGCCGATGCAGTGCTTTGCGCCCGCATGAACGCCTTTTGCCTCCATCGCCTCTACCTCCGGGATTTCACAGAGATAATTCATCACAGAGTCCTCGGAATAGTATTCAAAGTTTCTTCCGCCAAACGGCGTGCGGTGCAGGTTGATGCCCGGCATCCAGTCCTCCATCATGCCAAGATACAGGCACTCCTCCGCCATCAGCTCGCCGCGGTTCCTCATCAGGTCTTTGTTGAACGTTGACGCCAGCACGATTTCTGTCGGGAAACAGCAATCCTGCCTGCCGTCGCCGTAGGTTTCCGCGTTGAAGCTTCCGCCCACACCGTCCGGACCATCGCCTACCAGAATCGCCGGTTTTCCGACGGTAGTGATTTCCGCCGTTCCAAAGTTATCCGCAATTGACACTGCCAGCTCGTCAATCGTAAACTGGTTCAGATAGGTTTCCCACTGCGGATCATCATACTCCAGACCGATCATCGCCGCCAGCGGGATTCCCTGATTGTCGCCCTGCGTGAAATCGCTCACAGACGGAGCATCCTCCGGTTTTGTATAGTAATCGCCCGCCAGCGCGGTCATCATTTCCTCCGAAAGCGTGATCTGTGTCGCCGCGGTCGGCCAGGTCGCCGCCCAGTCATTTCTGGAAAGATAAGTCACCGTACCCTCCTGCCAGTAATTGATATCCGCGTCCGCAAACTGGTTTGTCACCTCTTCGCCCGTGTAGCGGGAATTGCGGTAGGTATCGGCGTCGAAGCTTTCCTCCCATGTGAATGTTTTCTCCGCTTCGCCTGCTGCCTCTGTACCGTCAGCGTCCACCATGCCCTCTGCGCCCTTTGCCGCCAGCACATTATTCAGTGCGTCATGTGCGTTCTCACCGATCGCGAGGTAGTAATCTCCCTCACTCATAATGTAACTCTTTGCATTAGTGTAGTCATAGCTTGCCAGCAGATATTTGTCACATTCGATAGTGAGCGTCTGGCTCTCGCCCGGCTGCAGCAGCTCCGTCTTTCCAAAATCCAGAAGCTGGATCGCCGATTTCTCCACCAGGTTTTCTTTTTCATAGTCGCCATACGGAGTCTGCGCGTAGATCTGAACAACGGATTTTCCGGCAGCGTCTCCCGTATTTTTCACGGTAACGGTGACAGTAATGGTGTCGCCTTCCATTGTCACATCATCCAGTGTCTGCTCAAACTCCGTGTAGGAAAGACCGTAGCCGAACGGATATGTTACCTCCGCCGCATAGTCCCATGCCTTGCCGTCAAAGGAGCCAACCGCGTCGCTGGCATTGCCCTGCCCGAGAACAGTATCCTCATAACGCGTCTCATAGTATTTATATCCAACATAAATGCCCTCCGCCTGGACGGTCGACCAGGAAATACCGGAATCCTCGTCCTCCAGAGCTGCCAACACCTCGTCCAGATTCGTCCAGTTCTGATTGTTAAAGCTGCCGTTTACAACAGACGGCGCTGAAAGCGAATTTGCCGCATAGGTATCGGTCAGATGACCGGACGGGTTTACGGTTCCGTTCAGGATACCGGCTACCGCCTCAAAGCCCCGCTGTCCCGGGAGTCCGATCCAGAGACAGGCGTCCACGCCATATTCCTCAAGCCACTCCAGCTCCATCGGGTTTCCGCTGTTGATCAGCACGATCGTTTTGGAGAATTTACCGGAATCCTTTATCATCTGCAGCAGGTCTTTTTCGTCCTGGTGCAGCGCAAGCGAGCTGATACCCTCATAGGAATCAGAAAGTTCCATTTCCATGCCCTCGCCTGCCTCGCGGGCAAACATCACGATTGCCACATCATTGTAATCGTCCTCCCAGGACGCCTGCAGTTCATCGGTATAGAAGGAGATCGTTTCCTCACCCATCGATTTCACACTGGTCGTCTGCGTCGCAAAGTCATAGCTGCCGGTGCCGCGCACGGTCTCGCTTGCCGTGTATGCATTGTACAGCGTGTCGTTAATCGCAAAGCCCGCATTGCTCAGCGCCGTATACAGATCGATATTGTGCTCTGTCTGGTAGCCCTTGGAGCCGGCCGACGCATTTTTATAAAGCGGCTGCGCCACGGCGTGACCAAACAGCGTCACTCTTGTTTCCTCTGCGGACAGCGGCAGCGCGTCATTCTCATTTCTCAGCAGGACAGCTCCTTCCGCTTCCTCCTGCACAGCCTCCGCATAAGTATCCTCGATCAGCTTCTGCAGATTTTCCGCATTCAGCTCCCCATAGCTGCTCTCAAAATATGTAGTATCCTCATTTGCATCGCCCTCATTGACAATCTTGCTTGTCTGAATGCCGAGCGCCTGATTGACGGTTCCTTCATACCCCATCATGCAGTCCATTCCCACCAGCGACAGCACCAGTGAAAAGCTGCACAGCGATGAAAGACCAGTCCATAATCTGGAATGTTTCATTTTCTCCTACCTCCGTAAATTTCCTGCTCCCGGGCGCTGCAGACGCCGAGAGAGTTTGAAACATGTCCGCGCAAACATTTGTTATCTCATATTCTATATTCTTTGAGCAAAAATGACAACAGATCGTTCCTATTCTGTGCTTTTGAGGTGCATATTTTGCAAAATATGCTGCCTCTTCTTTTTTTGTTCCGGTAAATCGTACATTTTGATGTTTTATTTTATTGTGAGGCGGGACTGACGTCTGCAATCGAGTAGGAGGGAGTGATTAGCTCCCGTCCTCTCACAGCACCGGACATACGGTTCACGTATCCGGCGCATTCAATAGTTGACGTGCACAGACTGATAGGCTGTGGCTAAATCATAAAAGCCACTGCTTATCAGTCTTTCTTTTGTCATTGCCATATTTACGGCTACTGTATGTGTTGTGAACCAATAGCCCCGGCGGCTGTTTCCCGCCTTCCTCGCCAAATCTTCTGGTACTCCCATCTTTATTAGGTTTCGCACCTTTGTTTTCGGCTTTTTCCATTGTTTCCATATACACATTCGTATCCTGTGATAGAGCCATCCATTGATGTCATCTATGTTGTTCTTCATGCTTGCTATTCCGTAATAGTTCAGCCAACCTCTTGCATACACTTTGATTTTCTCAAGGCTTGGTTTGATACTCTGTACCGACCTACGGGAAGATAGGTCTTTCAGTTTTGACTTAAACTTTTTCCATGACTTTGGATGAACTCGGACATAAATTCCACTTCCGTTCCTTCCCAATGCAAAGCCAAGGAACTTAAAATTTCGGATTGCAAACACGCTGACCATACGGCTTTTCTCTCGGTTTACTGTTAATTTCAGCTTTTCCTCAAGATATTTCGTACTACTTTCCAGCAACCGCTCTGATGCACGCTTACTCTTTGCGAGAAGCACGATATCATCTGCGTATCTGATGCACGGAACACCTCTCTTTATGAATTCTTGGTCGAACTCATTGAGGTAGATATTCGCAAGCAATGGCGACAGATTTCCGCCTTGCGGCGAGCCTTCTTCTGTTTCTATGACCACTCCGTTTTCCATTACACCGCTTTTCAGACAACGCTTAATCAGCTGCACTACACGTTCATCCTTTACATTCCGTCTCAGCAGATTTATGAGAATCTCGTGATTTAAGGTATCAAAATACTTTGACAAATCAAGGGCTACCGCAAATGTGTAGCCTTGTTCCGCATACTCCTTAATCTTTATGATTGCATCCTTTGCGCTCCTGTTCGGACGGTATCCAAAACTGTTTTCTGCAAACAATGGTTCATAGATTGGCACTAACTTCTGCGTTATTGCCTGTTGGATTGTTCGGTCTATCACTGTTGGTATGCCAAGCTTTCGCACACCACCGTCTGATTTTGGAATCTCAACCCTTCTCACTGGTGATGGAGTATATTTTCCTCTAAGTATTCGGTTAATTAACTCCTGTTGATGTTCCTTTAGATATGGCAGGGCTTCTTCGATGCTCATTCCATCAATGCCTGCCGCCCCTTTGTTTGCTTTCACTCTTTTGTACGCTCTGTTAAGATTATCTTTGTACAGAATCATTTCCAAGAGCTTCGGCTGTGCACTGTCTCTTTCTTTCCATATCCGCTTGAACGACCTTGACGCTTTCGCATACCCTTCATGTTCCGCACTATCTCTTTGCGAACAGCCACTGTTTGTGTTTTCTGTCATGGGCGGTCATTCCTCCTTTCCCGGTCATACTTAAGACTCCTACTGATTCGGTCCTTCGCCTCCCGGCTACTATGACCTCTGCTGACTTCTGTGTGTTCAGCAACACTTTTCAGTGTTGGTTACTCTTTTCGGAGCGTATCACACAGACCTCCCCGGGTACCACACGTTTCCTTCTCTCCATCCATCTGCCACATTTATCATGCATGATTCCGTGTAGTTATTGGGCTTCGACTTGCATAGCAGCCTTACCCTCATGCATAACCTCATATGTGATTTCTGTTCGTCAGACCAGAGATTTGCCCGTGGGTTAGTATGTTCCCCACATCCAGCTTCCTTCAGATTCCACCTCTCGATGGACACCCTTGCCTTCGGCTATATCCTTCCCACTACCGGGCGGATTCAGGACTTGCACCTGTTGGAAACGTGCGCCGCCAGGCGCACTATGAATAAGGCCGGGAACCTGTTTCCAGATTCCCAGCCTGTGTGACTATAGTTACTTACGCTGTTTCTCATAATCCTTCAGCGCGGCGACCGCCTCCCCGGACAGCGGCAGCAGCGCCACCATATTGAAAATGGTCATCAGCCCGATGCCGACATCTCCGAGATCCCACACGAAAGTGTAGGCGGCAAGCCCGCCGATAAAGAGCATCACCAGCGCAACGCATTTATAAGCGGTCTGCGAGAACCAGTTATCGCCGAACAGATACGCGACATTGGAACGCGCATAAAACAAAATGCCAATAAATGTGGAAAAGCTGAAAAGCAGCAATATAACGGCGATAAATACCACGCCGAAATCACCAAAGTGATAGCGCATCGCCTCCTGCAGAAGATCCATCCCCGCAAGCCCCGCAATTTTTTCCGCCGGAGCCAGCAACATGATCATCGCCGAGCAGGTGCAGATCACAATGGTGTCCACAAACACACCGAACGCCTGCAGAAGTCCCGCCTTTGCCGGATGCGTGACGTCCGCCGCTGCCGCCGCACAGGGCGCAGAGCCGGAGCCGGCTTCATTCGAGAAAAGCCCGCGCTTCACACCATTCATCAGCACCGCGCCGAAGCCGCCCGCCGCCACCTGGCGCAGCCCGAATGCCTCGGCAAAAATCCGCTCAAATACAGCCGGAAGCTCGCCGACATTTCTCACGATCACAAAAATCGTCATCAGAAAATAGCAGCCCGCCATCACCGGCACCATCACGTCAAGCACCTTCACGGTCGCATTTTTGCGCAGAACAACTACCGCCGCCACTGCCACCAGTACGATCGTGGTATAAAGCGGCGGAACGGAAAAAGCATTATCCACCGCCGAGGTGACGGAATTGCTGATCACCTGACTGATACCGCACCAGCAGATCAGCCCGGAAAGGGCAAACAATGCGGCAATAACGCTTTTGCGCGCCTTGTGCTTTCTTTTTCTCATCACAAAGGCATGGATATAATAAGCCGGACCACCGCGGTAGCCCCCGTAGAGCGGATCCTTCTGGCGGTAAAGCTGCGCAAGCGTCGCCTCCGCAAACGCCGTGGAGGAACCGAGCAGCGCCAGCACCCACATCCAGAACACCGCGCCCGCGCCGCCTGCCGAGATCGCCGCCACCACGCCCACCAGGTTTCCCATACCGACCCGGGTAGCGGTAGACACAATCAGCGCCTGCAGCCCGGAAATACTGTTTTTCTGCGTCTCCTGCTTCTTTTCCACGGCAATGTGCAGCATCTCCGGAAACATACGCACCAGCACAAACCGCGTTCTGATCGTAAAATAAACTCCCACAGGAACAAGAATCAGGATCAGCAGCGACAGCCCCACGCTGCCGCCGCCCGGAAGCGGGATCGTCACCAGATCGCCCCACAAAAATTCGTACGCTGCCAGTACAATGTTTATCAGACTTTGCCCAAATGCTTGCATCATTTCCATGTCAGGGTATTCTCCATATCTTTCGTTTTTTAACTATTAGTATAAACGAACGAACGTATTTTGTCATCCATATGCTTCAAAAAGATTCTATATTTTTCGTTCATTTCGCCGCCCGATCTGTGGTATAATATAGTTACCTGAAATCTATCCCCACAGGAGAGCCTTATGAATTACGAAATACCGGATACACGATTTGATGAAAAATCTGATGAGCGCTATTCCGTCGCTGACGAAGCGATCTACGACGCTTTCTTTTTGCTTTTAAAAGAAAAGGAGCTGGATAAGATCACGGTAGCAGATGTGATAAAACGAGCCGGAATTGTCCGCAGCACCTTTTACAATCACTACGAAAATATTCCAGCTCTGATTAACGCCATCGAGGACAAGACCATCCATGATATTTTTTCTCTCATGGAGACGTTTCACCCGAAGAATGACTATGATATGTGTAAATCTTTTTTTCTCACCATCTGCAATTACACAAAGACCAATCCGTTTCTGGCGAATCTTTTATGTAACCCGCAGGGGGACGGATTTTTTGAGAAAACCCTGACCATGCTTCATCAGTATGTGACAAATGTCACCCGCACCACCGCTCCGTCGCACAGCAGCAAAGAAGAATTTGCCTACATGATCGCCTGCGCGATCGGCAGTACCATCGGTGTGCTGCACAAATGGATCATGGAGGATTTCCGCAGCTCGCCGGAGACGATCGCGGATATCCTCACGCACGCCTTCGTGGGCGGGATGCTGCCGTTTATGTCTTAGCACGGCTCGTCAATCAGGACCTCCTGCCGCTTGATTTTTCTTGTCGCGCTCTTGATAAACGGATTTTTCCGCACAACCAGCCCGGTGATCTGGCGGTAGGTCGGCTGCGTCTTATTGTACTGATCTATAAATGCCTGCAGTTCCGCCTGGATCACCTGCGCATCCAGTCCCTTTGCTGCCGCCACATCCGGATCCGGGAAAATCCTTGCCGTAAGCCCGTTATTTTCGCCGGTTACAACCACTTCGCCTACCAGAGCGCCGAGTGCCAGCTTATTTTCAATTTCCTCCGGGGAAATATTTTCTCCGTTGGAGAGAATGATCAGATTCTTGACGCGCCCGTTAATATATAAGAAGCCGTCCTCGTCAAGATAGCCCTTGTCGCCCGTGTGGAGCCATCCATCCTTTAAAGTATCCGCCGTCTCCTGCGGCATCTGATAATAGCCCTTCATCACACTGCTTCCGCGCACCAGAATTTCTCCATTGTCAAACGCGATCTCGACATTCGGCAGCGGTCTGCCAACGGAGCCGTCTTTATGATCCTCCGGTGTATTGGAGCTGATGACCGGGGAACACTCCGACATGCCGTAGCCCTCCAGAACAGCCACGCCGTACTGGGCAAATTTCTCAATATAATACGGATCGAGATGCGCGCCGCCGGTGAAAATCGTGTGCAGCCTTCCGCCAAATACGGCATTTGCGACCATCTGCTTCGGAATGGAGGCGTCCGCTGCGGCAAGCCTTTTGTAAATCGTCTCCACCATCAGCGGAACCATCAGCATGACCTCCGGCTGGAATACACCCATATTTTTCACCATATGCAGGAGAGAATCGTTGATGCATACGGTGGTGCCAAGCGAAAATCCCTTCAGCCAGTCCATCACCAGACAGAACGCGTGATGGATCGGGAGCACGCTCAGCAGCACGCTGCCAGGTTTCGCGGTATACTGCACCGCCTTCACATTCTCCGCCAGATTTTTCTGCGTCAGCATGACGCCCTTACTCTTTCCGGTCGTTCCGGAGGTGAAAATAATCGTCGCGATTCCCTCCGGATCCGGTCTGTCGGCGTCCGCCGCACTGTCCGCGCCAACTGCTTTTAAATCCGCCAGACTAGAGATTTCCGCACTGTCAGTCTGCGATGCCGCCGCATCCTCCAGCATCCAGATTTTCTGAAGCTTCGGACATTTTTCCCGGATCTGCTCCAGAAGTCCCTTCTGCTTCGGACTCAGAAACAAGCCCGCCGCGTCGGAACGGTTAAGAAGATCGATCAGATCCTCGCCCGGAAGATTTACATCCAGCGGCACGGCAACCGTGCTTCCGGTGATAATTCCCAGGTAGCTCTCCACCCACTCCGCGGAGCTGCTTCCGATCAGCGCAATATGCTTTCCAGAAAAGCCTTCCGCGAGCAGTCCCTTTCTCACCGCCATCACATTTTCCAGCAGTCCGCGGTAATTTATCTCCTGTATCTCCTTCTTTTTTAACCATTTTATCGCCGGAATCTCCGCATAATTTCTTCCGCTCTCTTCCAGAATATCACGAATCAGCATCTCTTTTATTCCTCCTGTAATCTTTCCAGCAGAGCAAGCGCCTCTGCAACCGTCAGAACCTGTGCAACCTCTTCCTCCTCCAGCTCCACGTCGAAGGTATCCTCCAGCTCGCCGAGGAAGGACATAAAATCAAGGGAACTGAATCCCAGATCCTCGCGGAACCTCATATCGTCTGTCATGTCCTCCGGTTTTACGCTGCAATACTGTGCGGCGATCGTTTTAAACTGCATTTCCTGTGTCATAGTTTCTTCCTCCATATACTAAAAATCAATATTTTCCAAATATCTTTCTGCATTTTCTGTCCGTTTCCTGCAGCCGCGTTATCCTTTACACCTGCTCCATGATCTCCCCGATGCTCATGTCCGGCTCGGCGATTCCCTTGAACAGAATGCGCATCATATAATAATACAGAAGCTCCATATCATGCTCCTCAAGCTGCGCTGTCTGATAATGATAAGAGAAGTTCATACCGCCGTTCGCAGTGTGTGACACGGTCAGATACATCTTCTTCGTCGCCGCGCCGTTTGCGAACCATTTTGCATGCTGCCCGATCCCGGCAAGATGCGGGTTATCCACCTGCACCGGCATCGGCTGGTACGTAAGGTAACAGCTTTCATACGTTGTATTTTCCGGTGTGTGATATCTTCTGCGCATTTCCTCCTCGATCAGCGCCGGATCGTAATTGCTGTGCATATAAATGCGGTTCTGCACATTCTGGATCTCATATGCCGCTGACAGGAAATCCGTCTCCGGGCTGATCACCGTCCGGCACGGGAACATAATCGTGCGGCTGCCGCCCGATGTCCATTCATCGTGCGTGGAACGTCTGGAGATAAAGTTTTCAATCGTGATGTCCTCCTGCCCGTTATTCACCTTCGAAAGATACGTGCGGATACCAAGCAATAAGAGATTTGTCATGGAAAGCTGATGGTTCATACAAAAATCAATCAGATTCTTCGTCGGCTCCGGCTCTAGCTGATAGTCCTTCACCTCCACGAACAGATTTTTCAATTCAATATCCGCCGCCCGCAGCATCGGGTTTTTATGCTTTTTTCTTGCTGCCTCCAGAACGGAAGGTCCCTGGATATCAGAATACAGCGGCTCTCCCAGCGTATTAAGCTGATCGTCCCAGAATTTTTTGTCTTTTGCAAACCGCTTCTCGTTGTTTGCTCTCTTTAAGTCCTTCTCCAGCACGGTTTCAAAATCTGCCAGATCCTGCGGATACGCCGCGCCGAATCGGTAATGTGTGTAAAGCTGCATCAAATCATTGATCATCACAACCAGACCACAGGAATCGATCAGCCGGTGATCCATATGGATGAAAAATCCGTTGTACCCCTCCGGTAGGCGCAGCATCGTCACATCGCAAAGCGGAATATCGTCGCCGTCGAAGGTTTCGTAAGCCCACTGCTGCATCAGTGCATCCGCCTGCTGCATACTCATTCCGGAGAGATCCTTCAGCGGGATATCTCTTGTATCCTGTTCCACAAGATACTGCTTCACCTCGCCCTTCTCATCCGGCTTTGTAAAACGGATGCGCATACACCCGTAACGCTCTATCTCTAACTGTATACATTTTTTCAGAAGTCCAAAATCCAGCGGCGACTGCAGGGACGCTACCACGCTCACACCTGACACCTGCTGCGTCTGGTATTTCTGAATCCAGTTGTGATGCATCTTCTGCGCTGCTGTTAATGGATAATATTCTCTCATGTGTTACCTCCTGTTTTTTTCTTCGACAGAGAACTTAACACATTTTATTTTTAATTTCTACCCCCTCGGGGATTTAACAAACATTTTACATAAAATTGACCGAGACGTTTTTCCTGACGCCAAACATGCAGGACAACTAAAAAACAGCCAGTATTACCTGGCCGTCCTTTACGATATGCTTTACAGATATTTCCTTACTTTCTTCCTTTTTACTTTAAGCCGGCGTCTCGTCATATTTCTGAAAAAACTCCAGCAATTTGCTCCTGTATAACTCCGGCGCCTCATAAGCGCTGCACAGGTGGCGCGCCTCCGGCACCAGCACAAGCTCCTTTGGCGCGCTGCACAGAGAGTAATTGTGCATGGTGTTTTCCGGCATTACATAGGTATCCTTCATGCCGTGGAAAAACAGCACCGGACGCTCATTTTTCTTCAATGCCTCCGTGGTATCCGCCTCCTTCATGGAAAAGCCCGCAAAAATCCGGCAGAAAAGCTCAAGCCTGAACAACAGGAGTCCTATCCATTTCAGATGGAACCAGTTTGCCGCCATGTCCTGCATCTGTCTCTTCATGGAGCTGAATCCGCAGTCCGCGATCAGTCCCTTTACCTCGCGCGGCAGCGGATGTCCCGACGCCATCAGGATCGACGAAGCTCCCATAGATTCCCCGTACAGATAGATTGGGAGCTTGTTTTTGTTGCGCTTCGCAAGGTACCACGTCCAGTCCTGAACATCCTGCTGCTCCTTTGCGCCGAAGGTGATATATTCTCCCTCGCTCTCCCCGCAGCACCGCTGGTTGATGAGCAGCAGACTGCAGTGGTGCTCATGGAGAAACTGTGCAGTGTATGCAAAATCCCCATAACCGCTGCCCTTATATCCATGGCTCAGAAGGACAATGCGCTCTGCATTTTCGGCAGGCAGATAGCTGGCATGAAGCCGCAGTCCATCCCGGCTGCGGAGATAACAGTCCTGCAGCGGCTGCGCCTTAAACCACGCCACGCCCTCCTCATATTCCTTTTCAAACTTGTGCCGTGGATGGTTGATCTTTGCATGGGAGAGCGAAAACCACTGCTTCTTTATCTGCTTCCGATTTTTTTTGCAGCGAACCGTCATGTCAAAAAAAGACCATCCGAGCGCCATAAAGCCTGCGGCTGCTGCCGCCGCGATCGTTAAAACTTCAAATTCTTTCTTTTTCACTGGAGCAATCGGGAAAACCACTCCATCTTTATCTTTTCCCGTTCGTTTTCTACTATCCATATTTCCCTCCTGACACCTTCTATTATAATGTTTATTTTTATCTTTTCAACAAATTCTGCAAAAGAAAATCCCCACAGCTTTTCCATAAAAACTGCAGGGATAAATATAATACTTTCATTATAAACAGCCAACGCAGTATACGCAGCGCTCTTGTGCATCTGTGTTTTCGACGCTTCGTATCCCGGCGGAAGATTCCGTTGTCGCCGTGTATTCCGTTCCGGCATCATTACACATTTCCACGGTAATCTCCACGCGTTTTTCTTCGCCCGGCTCCAGATAGATTTTTTCAAATCCGGCAAGCTCCTTTATGACCGGCGCGTCGTCCGCCAGGTCGCGGCGGTAGACCTGCACGGTTTCTTTGCCCGCAACTGCCCCGGTATTTTTCACATAACAGGTCAGAATGCCGGTTTCCGGATCAATGTCAGCGTCACGGTACTCGAACGAGGTGTAGGACAGCCCGTATCCGAACGAGAACTGCGGCTCGATCCGGTATTTATCATTGTAGCGGTAGCCCACATATCTGCCCTCGCGGTACGCCACCGTATCCGTGCCCGGAAATTCGCCGAGCGCGTGCGCAGAGCAGTCGGTGTGCGTTTTATAGAAAGTCTCCGGCAGCTTTCCGGAAGGATTCGTCTCACCAAGGAGCACCTCCGCCAGCGCATTGCCGCCCTCCATTCCGGCGTACCAGTGCCAGACAACGGCTGACGCCCGGTCGACCCACTGTCCCATCTCCACCGGACTTCCGCCCATCATCACAATTACCATATCGGGCTTCACATCTAAAAGCTCAAGAATCAGCTCATCCTGCTCATACGGCAGTTTCATATCTCTGCGGTCATTGCCCTCACTGTCGTGGTCATGGTTAAGACCGCCCACATAGATAACAGTGTCATACTGCCCTGCAAGGCGCACAGCCTCCCCGCGCAGCGCGGCGCGCTTTTCCTTCATTTCCCGTGCAGTCTGCGCATTATCCGCCGCACGATCGTCCCCGGCCGCTGTCTGTCCGCCGCCGTTCTCCAGGCTCGTCTCCTGCCAGCTGGTATCGCTCTCCGCCGCTTTGTCACGGCAGTAGCCCGGCGTATAGTCCACCTGCACATTTCCGCCCAGGTGCGTTTTCAGTCCCATCAGCGGCGTAATCTCATAAAGCGCCTTAATCTCCGCGCTTCCGCCGCCATTTGAATGTACACAGGATGCATTCTCGCCAATCAATAGCACCTTTTTCAGTGCGTCCTTTGCAAGCGGCAGCCTGCCGTTCTCATTTTTCAGAAGCACCACCGATTCGCGCGCCGCCTCCAGCATTTTTGCGCGGTGTTCCGGTATATTATAGGTACCACTCTTTCGCGGCTCGTCCCCGATCATGTGCAGGCGCAGCATCAGCATCAGAATGTGCAGCACCTTCTCATCGACTGTGCTCTCCGGGATTTCGCCCGCCAGAATCTTTTTCTTCAACGGCTCCGCCATAAAATAATCGTCAAAGTCCGGCGTCACAGACATTTCGATATCTAGCTGCGAATGAGCCGCCTTCTCCGTGTCGTGCACGCCGCCCCAGTCAGAAATGACCACGCCGTCAAATCCCCACTCCTCGCGCAGTATCCTGCGCAGCAGGAAATCACTCTGGCAGCAGTGTTCGCCGTAAAGCCGATTGTAGGCGCCCATCACGGCGTACGCGCCTCCCTTTTTCACCGCATCGTAGAATGCCGGAAGATAAAGCTCGCGAAGCACCTGCTCGTCGATCTCCACCTCCACCCAGAGGCGCTGCGTTTCCTGGTTGTTCACCGCAAAGTGCTTCACGCATGCCGCCACATCCCACGCCTGCACGCCCCGGATGTACGCCGACGCCAGCTCCTTCGTCAGATAGGGATCCTCGCTGAAATACTCAAAATTTCTTCCGCAGAGCGGACTTCTCTTTAAATTCACGCCCGGGGCAAGGATCACATCCTTCCCCCTTCCGCGCGCCTCTGCGCCGAGCACACTGCCCATCTCGTGCGCAATTTCGCGGTTCCATGTCGCCGCGATCGCGCTATTGCAGGGAAGATAGGTCACATAATCATCGCTGTTTCCGACCGGCTTCCACGCATCCGGCGCAAATTCCTGCCGCACGCCCATCGGTCCGTCCGACATTACCAGCGGCGGAATTCCAAGCCGCTCCACACCCGCCGTCTGAAAAAGCTGTGCGCCGTGGATCATGCCGATCTTTTCCTCCAATGTAAGCTTTTCTAAAATTTCCCCGGCTTTCTGCCGTATTTCTTTATCTGTCATAGCTTCGCCCAAAATATTCCTTTCTCTGTAATACTGTTTTCCGGCGCTTTAAAGCTCACATAAGATTTCTGCCGTTGGCTCTGCCACCGTCACTACAGAATCATTTCCGCATATGGTAAGCTCTGCACCTTCTACACTCTTTAAGATACAGTTCACAAAACGGATCCGGCAGCCGTATGCACTGTCCACCCTGCAGCGGATTCCCTGCTCTGTGCGGTCGATTGCGAGAGACGTCGCTTTTTCGGCATCCTGGTAAACGGTTGTATCTACATGTTCCCCAGGCTCGTAAACCTGGAAGGTGAGCTGCTCCTTATAGGAATCCGTCGTGCGCTTTATCTCTTTGCAGACCGGCAGAATGGTATTCTCACGCACCCACAGCGGAATGGAGAGATAGCCGTGCTTTTCGTTTCTCCATACAGCACCGTCTGATTTTTCTCCTGTGAAAAAGTTCGTCCACTTTCCTGCCGGAAGATAGTAGGACGCCTCACTGCGGTCGTTGAAAATCGGCGCCACCAGCAGTTTTTCGCCGAGCATATACTGCCTGTCGAGGTACTGGCAGGCCGGATCGCGCTCAAATTCCAGCACCATACTGCGCATCACCGGAACGCCTGTCCGGGACGTCTCTGCAGCGCTGCTGTACAGGTACGGCAGCAGTTCCATTTTCAGCTTTGTGAAGAAGCGCACAACGTCCACCGCTTCCTCATCGTAAAGCCACGGCACGCGGTAGGAACCGCTTCCGTGCAGACGGCTGTGGGAGGAAAGCAGCCCGAATGCAGACCAGCGTTTATACACATCCGCCGTAGAGGTCTGCTCAAAACCACCAATATCGTGGCTCCAGTAGCCGAAGCCAGACATCGTCAGCGACAGACCGCCGCGCAGACTCTCCGCCATCGCCTCGTAGGTAGACCAGCAGTCGCCGCCCCAGTGAACCGGGAATTTCTGTCCGCCGACCGTCGCTGAGCGCGCAAACAGCACCGCGTCCTGTTTTCCTTTTTTGCGCTCCAGCAGCTCATAAACGGTTTTATTATATAAGTAGGTATAGAAGTTGTGCATCTTCACCGCGTCGGAGCCGTCATAATATGCGATATTTTCCGTCGGGATGCGCTCGCCGAAATCCGTCTTGAAGCAATCCACGCCCATGTCGAGCAGCGCTTCCAGCTTATCCTGGAACCACCGGCAGGCATCCGGATTTGTGAAATCCACCAGCGCCATGCCCGGCTGCCACATATCCCACTGCCAGACGTCGCCGTTTGTGCGCTTCACCAGATAACCCTTTTCCATGCCCTCCGCGAACAGACAGGATTCTTGCGCGATGTACGGATTGATCCACACGCAGATTTTCAGCCCCTTCGCTTTGATGCGCGCCAGCATTCCCGCCGGGTCCGGGAACACGCGGCTGTCCCACACAAAATCGCTCCAGTGAAATTCCTTCATCCAGAAGCAGTCGAAATGGAACACCTGCAGCGGAATACCGCGCTGCTCCATGCCGTCGATAAAGCTCATAACGGTCTCTTCATCGTAATTCGTCGTAAAGGAGGTGGACAGCCACAGTCCGAAGGTCCACTGCGCCGGGAGCGCCGGTTTTCCGGTCAGATCTGTGTAGCGCATCAGCACCTCCTTCATGGAAGGTCCGTTGATCACGAAATACTCCAGGCTCTCGCCGGGCACGGAAAACTCCACCTTCGATACCTGCTCCGTCCCCACCTCAAAGGACACCTTCTCCGGATGATTGACAAAGACGCCGTAGCCGCGGTTTGTCAGATAAAACGGAATGTTTTTGTAGGACTGCTCCGTGCTGGTGCCGCCGTCCTCGTTCCAGATATCAACGCTCTGTCCGTTTTTCGTAAATGCTGTGAAGCGCTCGCCGAGTCCGTAGACCAGCTCTCCCACGGAAAGTCCAAGCTGCTGGCGCATGTAAGCGTCATCGCTTCCCTTGTCATATGCCATGCCCTTCCAGTTTGTTTTCATATACGCAAGATCACGGTTTGCGCCCCTGGAAAGCAGCTCGCCGTCTCTTTCGTAGGTCATCGTGAACGGCAGCTTCGTGACAACCAGCGCCAGGCTTCCGCTGGCAATACGGATCTCGCTTTCCGTCTCCTCCACCTTAAGCGGTACGTTTTCGCCGCAATTCAGCTCAAACTCCGGTCCCTTTTTACACACGCCCAGATAGTGGCTCGTTTTCACGCGCAGAACCTCCGGCGCCGGAGACGTAACCTCGATTGTCAGATTGATTCCTCCCAGAGTGTCGCCGCGCTTCTCAATCCGCATGGTCGGGCACACAAGCGTTACCATTTTCTCATCTTTCTTTACAAAATAAACCTCCTGCGGGGAGAAGCATTCGCAGCCTTCCTTCTGCAGCCAGCATCCGTTTCCGAATTTCATATTGTCATACCTCCGTCTGTATCATTTTCATAATACTTTTATCATACCATAAACAGAGATTCCACACTAAAAATTTAAGATAAACTACAGGATTAATCTGACTTTCCAGCATCCGCCGGATATTCCGGAAGCAGAAACGGCAGCAGACATCTCACCAAAAGATCCCCTTTCACCAGTACTTTGCCATATACCTGTCTGCCATTTCTTCTGTAATCCGGCATTTATCCATAACTCTCTTTTTCGTTTCATTTCTGGGTATCTTAAGTTCGCGGCAGGTTTCTATCACCGCACGGATACCCGTATCCATGCCCTGCCTTATTCCCTGCTTTATTCCACGCTTCATGCCCTGCTTTTTTCCTTCTTCCACTCCCGATTTGTAGTGGTCAGTAAATGCCTTGCACATTGTGATTTTCTCCCCTTTCTTTTTTAATTCCCTGTAATAGTCCAGATGGTCCGTCAGGGCAAAGATTACCCGGTTGGTATCCTCCGGTAGTTTTTCGTATATTGTCCGGTTATCCTCCAGGTAGCGTTCCATTTCCTTCTCATCGTTCTGCCGCCTCAGGATCTCTAAAATCTCCCGCCAGCCACCCCGAAAGCAGGCGGTATCGACGTTTTCCGGCGTCACCACCACGATTGGATACGACTGTATATATTCCCTGAGCTCTCTGAATTCCCGCGGAACGCTTATCATCTCCGCAAGGTCTGAAGGAGCCCTCCAGGGTGTGGTGCCATAATAAAAAACCAGCGTGATTACCAGGCAGAGCTTCTCATCTTTATGAAGCTTCTGGTTTTTCTTTGTGCGTCTCTGCACATCATACTCCAGGGCATCCTCCAGCATTACGCGCAACGGCATCCCGTAATCCACGGTTGTCTGGTTCTGTATTGCAACGATGATGTATCCCGCATTCTTATCTGTTCCTGCCTTCCCGGTGATATCACGGAAGCGCTGTACGGTTTTCACAACCGCGTTCTCATCATCCTCTTCCATGTCCTTTACCAGTACCAGCTCTGTCGGCACCGTGACAAGCTGCCCTCTTTTCAGCAGCGGTCTGCCCTGTGCGAGCGCCCCGTTTACAAAATCGCAGAAATGCCTGCTGTCCCTCTGGTACTCCTTTAAAATAATATCTTTTTCCGCCAATTTCCATCCTCCTGTTTTTTATAGTATTTTTCTGAAATGTGCAGCCGAACGGCTTTGAATTGTAATCCAGAAACTACAGATTAGCACGCTTTCGTTAAAAACACTATATCACAGGAAGCAGCAGAAGTCAATATTATTTTCTTGTTGCATATAAATTATAATATGAGATTTCAAATTGTGCAAGTCATTTTTATAAATCATATGATATGTAAACCAGCGGCTATTACTGTGCCAGCGGCGTAAAAAGGAGGAATCCATTTCGGATTCCCCCGCTGCTTTAAAAATTACTCTACCAGCGATACTCTCTCTTTTACGATCTCCGTGAGCATTGCTTCTGCGTCTGCCATGCCAACGCCCTCAAGCTCCGCCAGCATTTCGTCGTAGTTTGCGTCGAACTGGTCTTCGCTTCCGATGATGCAGCTGATCAGAGAGGACCATGCGATCTCATCGAGCTGGTCGCCGATTTCGTCGAACTCCGCCGGTTTTGCGTATGCCCATACCGGAGAATACTTCGGTATCTCAAACTCATCCGCCTGCGGGAATACATCCAGCAGAAGATCCACGCCCCATGCCTCGCAGCCAGCCTTCTGCGCATCGTTGTACTCAGCGATCACAGCGTCTCTGCTTACGGTTGTGTAGGTGCTGCCGGTTTCGTCGAGCACGCCGGCACCGTAAACCGGGAACGGATATGCGTGGAAGCCAACGCCGGTTTTCTTTGCATAATCCTTATCGGAATTTGCGTATTCCACTTCTTCCGGCGTACGATAGCGCACCCCGTTCTCATCTACGAGATAGTTTTCTCCTTCGATACCCCAGTTGACCAGTACCTGTCCTTCATCGGAGCAAAGGAAATCAAGGAATTTGATTGCTGCTACCGGATCTTCGCATGCGGTCGTGATGCCGACGCCCTGTCCGGTGGTAAGACCCTGATACATCAGTGTCGGGCACTTTGTATCTGCGTCCATTGTCAGTGGAAGCGGAGCATAGGTCTTGCCAAGTTTGCCGTCCGCGATCAGCACCTTCTCGCCATCCTGGTAATCCCAGTCTGTATCAAGCAGTGCAAGTACGCGTCCGGAAGCGATCTTTGCAATATAGTCCTCATGTGTCTGCGTTGCAAATTCCGGATCAAGAATACCCTCATTGTACATTCTGTTCAGCCATCTGAAGTATTCCCTCTCTTTTTCGGAACGGAATTTATATGTTGCATTGTACTCGTCATCGATCAGCCACTGTCCGTTGTCCGGCGCGCCGTCTGCGATATAGCCTGCCGGATTTCCAAGCGTGATCATCCAGTGCCAGTCGGAGGTGGACAGGGAAATTCCAATGGTATCCATGCCGTCGTCCGTCTGCGGATGCGCCTCAATGTAGCTCTTCAGCATCGCCTCAAACTCATCCAGCGTCTCCGGGATCTTATAGTCATTCTCAGCGAGCACATCCCACTGCAGCTGCGCGGTACCCGCGCTCTTGAATACGGTTCCGCCGATCGCATAGGAGGAAAGCTGATAGATGGACGGATCGTCTACAGAATATTTCAGCTTGTCAAACTCTTCGCCGTACATCTTCTTGATGTTCGGACCATACTCTTCAATCAGATCGGTAAGGTCAATCAGCGCGCCCGCGTCGATCAGGCTCTGTGCGTCGCCCTTTGCATAGATCATATCCGGGAAGTTCTGTTCTGCGATCATCAGTGCGATCTTCTGGTCGTCGGAGCTTACCGGGTAATCCGTTTTCAGCTTCACGCCGGTTGCCGCCGTGATCGCCTCCGCCACCGGATCTGTCCACGGATCCTCCTGTCCGTCCGCATTGTAGAATGTCAGTTCAATGACATCTCCGCCTTCCGCCATCGCCGGGATGGAAAAGCTGCATGCTGCGGTCGCTGCTGCCAGTACAAGTGCGCCTGCACGTCTCAATGTTTTGTTTCTCATAGTTATTCTCCTTTCTACTATAAAGCCCCGTCACCGCGGGCTTTTTGACTTATTAATATCGCATCAGTCTTTTACCGCGCCGACGGTCATGCCGCCTACGAAGTATTTCTGCAGGAACGGATATACGATCAGGATCGGAACGGTTGCCACGATTGTGATCGCCATACGAACCGACAGCGGGGACACCGCGCTGGTCATCTGGTTTGCCGCATGCGGATCGATCTTGATCGTCGCCTGCTCCATAATCTCGTACAGCACATACTGCAAAGTCGGCAGCTCTCTCGCATACAGATAAGTGTCCATGAAGGAGTTCCACTGTCCGACCGCCACGAACAGCGCCACCGTTGCAAGCACCGGTTTGCAGAGCGGAAGAATAATCTTTGCCCAGATAACAAAGTCGTTCGCGCCGTCTATCTTCGCCGCCTCCTGCAGCGCCATCGGCAGACCGTAAATGAAGGAACGCGTCAGGATAATATTGTATACCCAGACAAGTCCCGGTATAATGTATACGGCAAAGCTGTTGCCCATCTTTAAAGTTCTCATCAGCAGCAGGTATTCTGGAACCATGCCGCCGCTCACATACATCGTGATAACAAAGATTACGGTGAACGGTTTTACAAAGTAAAAATCCGTTCTGCTGAGCACGTAGCTGATCATTGCCGTGCAGATCACGCCTGCCGCCGTACCGATTAAGGTTCTCGCAATCGACATCATGAACGGGCTCATCAGATTATTTTCCGTGAATATGTAAATGTAGTTGCTTAAAGTAAACTTACGCGGGATGATGAAGTTTACATTTCTCATCGTATCCATCGGGTCGTTGAAGGAAATCGCAAGCACATTTAAAAACGGGTACAGTGTAATAAATATCACAAACAGAAAGAACACCAGCAGCACGTAGTCAAATGCACCTGCGCGCTTTGCAGTAATCATTTCTGCCTCTTTTTTCTTTCTTGCCATTTTGCGCTCCCCCTTCTATATCAGCTTGCTCTCGCCGAGCATACCGGCTATTTTATTTGCGATCAGCAGTAGGATAACACCGACTACAGACTGGAACATACCGATCGCAGTACCAAGACCGTAATTGTTTGCGCCGATGCCGCGGACATATGCGAACCAGGAAAGAACCATCGCATGATCCTGCACGATACCGTTTGACAGAAGCATCTGACGCTCCATTCCAACGTTCAGCGCGCTTCCGACGCTCATGATCAGCAGTACGATAACGGTCGGCTTGATACCCGGCAGGGTGATGTGCCACATTCTCTGGAAACGGTTTGCGCCGTCCACCTCCGCCGCCTCGTAAAGCCCTTTGTCGATACCTGCCATCGCGGAAAGATAAACGATCGCATCCCATCCAACCTCTTTCCAGACATTGATGAGACATACAACTACCCAGAACATGGGGGAATTCGTTGACATCAGATGCAGCTTCGTATTGAGCAGCGTATCGATCGCACCGCCGTCATTCAGCAGCATCTTTGCAATGCTGGCGATGATAACCCAGGATACAAAATGCGGAAGATACGAAATCGTCTGTGTCACTTTTTTGAATCTGCTAAAGCAGATTTCGTTCAGCAGCAATGCAAATACGATCGCCGCGAAGGTGCCAAGCGCGATGCCGATGATACTGATCGCGATGGTGTTGATCATTGTCTGTGGAAACAGACGGTCGGTAAACGCCTTGATGAAGTTGTCAAAGCCTACAAATTTCCGCTCCCATATCGGAAGTGCGAAGGAATTTGGCTTTACCTCCTGGAATGCCATCGTCCAGCCCCAAAGTGGTACGTACTTGAAGATGATCAGCCAGATCAGAAACGGAACAGACATCAATAGCAGATAGCGCTGTTTCCACATCAGAGCAAGACTGAATTTTTGTTTCGCCACACGTTCTTTTTTCTTTTTACTCATAGTGTCGCTCCCTCCTTTTCTAAAGATATTATAAAAATTTGCTGAAATTTTTAATACCCTGAAATTATTTACAATTTTACCCGAATTTTTCTTGTTTTTACTCAAAAAGGTAAAACTGAGGGGGTTTTTTTCTGCATATTGTCTAAAAGAAAAGTACCGAAGAAGCGTTGCCGTGTCATTTTGCTCACATCTTTTCCGGTACTGTCCGTTGTTTTATACAGTTTCTGTATCAGGCGCTTCGACCTGTTTTTTGTATTCTCTTGGACTGATGCCCACATATTTTTTAAATTTTAAGTAGAAATAGTCGATGTTGGAGTAGCCCACGCGCTCCGATATCTGGTATACCTTCAGATCCGTCTCGGCAAGCAGACGCTTGGCATTTGTGATGCGTATGGTATCCAGAATATTGTTAAAGCTGTCGCCCATTTCCTTGCGGAAAATCTTGCCAAGATAGCTGCTATTATAGTGGAACATTTTGGAGAATGCCTCCAGCCGCAGATCCTTGTCGTAATTACGCTCCATATAATAGTACATGCGCTTAATAACATTATCGGAACCTGCGCAGCCCACTTTAATACACAACTCCTGCAGCGCGCCGCAGTAGCCCTCCATCAGATCATCCAGCTTTTCCACGCCGTTAATTTTTTCCATCAGATCCGATGGTCCCAGCTTCTGCACCTCGTATTTTTTCTCTGCCCAGTTACGTATCTGCATGAGGTTATACATTACCTGTATCTTGATATCCATCTCCTTCATCATGCCCTTGAGACAGTATTGCCGGAACCGCTTCACACACCTGGCGATGCCGTCCATATCGCCCACCTCGATCAGCATGCAGAAATAATCGACGGACGGATTTTCCGCAATGTGACCCTGGTTCTCGATCGTGTCCATCGACATCACGCTGCAGCCTCCGAACAGAAATTCATGCTCCAGCAGATATTTTGCGAACTCATAGGAATGGGTGAGATCATACCAGTTGCTCACGTTATGCCCGACCGCGATTACCAGCTCATGCCCGAATCTTTTTCCGATGCGGGCGTTTTTCTGTGCCAGAAGATTCGCCCACGTCCGGTAGTCCATGTCCTTCTGGATGGCCACCACGCAGTTGTCCATCAGCACCCGGTCCGCACACAGATCGCGGCTGCCAAGCAGCTCCTCCACCTTTTCCGTGAAAATGCGGTTTTCATTTCCCGGCATCAGATCCTTATCGGAAATGACTGCCGCGCAGAACACCGGACCGGAATAATCCATCTGGTACCGCTTCATCTGCTCCTCCATTTTTTCGCGGCTCTCCAGGCGGAGAAGAATCCGGCGCAGAAGCTCTTCCCTTGCAATTTCCTCGTTGCTGCTGTGCCAGGCAAGCTCGCCCTCCTTTTTGCAGATATCCCGATAAAGCTTGCGCATGATATCGGTCAGCTCGTCCTCATCGATCGGCTTTAGCAGATATTCCTTCACCCCAAGCTGGATCGCGGATTTTGCAAATTCAAACTCCGAGTAGCCGGTGAGGATGACAAAATAACCATTATAGTTTTTCTCCCGCGCAGCGCGGATCAGATCGATGCCGGAAAGCCCCGGCATTTTGATATCGACCAGCGCAACGTCCGGCTCATACTGCAGCAGCTTCTCCAGACCGTCGCGCCCGTCCCTGCCCTCCGCGCAGATACAAAAGCCCTCTTTCTCCCAGTCGATCAAATCGCGGATGCCCATTCTCACGATTTCCTCATCATCGATAATCATTACTTTATACATGATTTTTCTCCTCCCCTGGCAGCAAAATGATCACGGTGGTACCGCCGCCCGGCGTACTGTCTATCTGTATACCGTATTCATCGCCGTACCGCAGGCGGATACGCCGGTGCACATTGCCTACGCCAATGTGCTTATTCGTCTGCGTCTCACGATTCATGCTCTCGCGCAGCTTCTTCAAAGTCTCTTGGTCCATGCCGACGCCATCGTCCCGGATCGTGATGCACACATTTTTATCCTGGCGGATAACCGTAATGTCGATATGTCCGATACCCTCCTTGATCTCCAGACCGTGGATAATGGAATTTTCCACGATCGGCTGCATCAGCAGCGGAAATACATGGTACTCCTCCAGATCCTTTTCGATGTATATCTGATACTGTATGCGCTCTCCGAAACGGTATTTCTGAATTTCCAGATAGCACTCGATCAGATCGGTTTCCATCTGCAGGGTAACGTCCTGGCTGCCCGCCTGGATATTCTTGCGCAGAATTTTGGCAAGCATCTTTACAAGGCGCTCGATATCGTACTGTCCGTTCACCCTCGCTTTCATGCGGATTGTCTCCAGCGTATTATAGAGGAAATGCGGATTGATCTGGCTGGCAAGCATTTTGTATTCTGCATCCTTCTGTTCCGTTTTCAGCTTCTCTGCGCGCAGCCGCTCGCGGTAAACCTCCGAGAGCAGCCTGCGGATCTCAGAAATCATCGTGCCCAGGTAATCATAAAGCTCGCTGATTTCGTCGCTGCCGCCCAGAGTGCTGACCAGATCAAACTCGCCCGCCGCAGCGCGCTGCATCTGCTCGTGGAACTGCCCCACGCGCTTTCCAAACGACCAGGAAAAGCCGATGATCATCATCACAGACAGTCCGGCGCCCATCATAAAGATAATGATACTGCCGCGATTCTGCTTGTCTACTTCCTCAAGAATTTCGTCCAGAGAGCGCAGGCTGACAATCTGAATGCAGTCCCCCGATTCCGGGATCTCAATGCCTGCACATGTAAGCACATATTTTTCCCTTCCGACTGTGATATCAGACTGGTGCGTCTCACCGTCCGGCTCCGGCAACAGCTCGCAAATGTCCGCAAAATCGACCGTGTTTGCCGTCCTTTTTGCCACCATCGTCTCGCCGTTGAGCACCAGCATCACATCGCTGCCGCCCGTTCCGAGAATTTCCGTCAGATATCCCGGACGGATATACACTACCAGCACGCCGACCTCCTCACCCTTTTTTGTCCGTATCAGACGCGTGAGCGTAAGGCTCTCATACCCCTCCGTATCCATTCTCAGATATTGCCAGATCGCGCCGCCCTTTTTATTTTTCGCCGCCTGGTACCACTCCTGCTCCCGGATTTCGTCGTCCACCTTCACAAAATGAGAATTTCCCCGCAGGGTATCGTTCTCCATATATACGCTGATCCACGAGATGCGATTGTTGTAATAATTTCCATACTGCGTAAAAGCGGTATAATCGCGGAAATCATTTACCATCTCCTGGTAATCTGTGTATTCCTTCGCCGCAATATTTTCCAGCTTTTCATCGAAGAAAAAATATTTTGACACCATAGAAACCGTGGACAAAAGCTCCTGCGTCTGCTGGCGTACCATCTCCATCTCCGTGACCTCGGCGGTTTTCGCCTGATCCGTCAAAGTGCGCTTCGAGCCGCTGATCAGATACACTCCGATGCAGAGGGAAGGCAGCGCTCCGCCCAGCAGATACAGAAGCACCATACGGTAGCGCAGCTTCATTCCGAGAATTTTCCCAATGATCTTCTGAAATCCGGCTTTTATCTTCTCCATGCTTCCTCCCACACGTTCTTTTCCTCATCCCTGCAAATCCGTCTTCCCCGCATACAGCACCGCAGATCCTTTTTTCTCCGCACGTGGCACCGCAGCCCCATTTTCCCGCACATAGCTCCGCCAGCCCTCTACTTCATCTTCACACGCAGTACTGCCGGGAGCGTCTGCTGCCGCAGCGGTATTTTTACGTGCAGCCCGTCGCCATCTGTATGCCAGGATATATTTTCCCGCTCCCCCAGCAGCGATACATGCTTGATCAGCCCGTGAAATTCCGGCAGATTCTGATCCCTTGCATCGCGCAGGGAACGCACCGTAAGGCAGCCGGACTGTGGATATCGCATTACAAATACATACACGCTGTCGCCGCGCGCCGTGAAACGAAAATCCTGCTCCGTATACCGCAGGGGCTTCATGTCGGCAAACTGCCCCTCCGCCGCCTGCGTCGGTCCCTCCGCGCTCACGCGCCACACACGGCTATGATAAACTGCCTCGCCGTTCACCTTCAGCCAGGCGCCAATCCCGCGCAGAATTTTCTGGTCCGTCTCCGGGATACTGCCGTCCCCGCGCGGTCCGATATTCAGCAGCATATTTCCGTTTTTGCTGACCGCCTCGATCAGAAGGCGCAGAATTTCCTCCGCCGTCCGGTATTCCAGCGTATCCGTGTAACACCAAGAATTGCGGGCAATAGAGGTGTCCGTCTGCCACAAATACGGCTTCGGTTCGCGAAACGTCCCTCGCTCTACCTCCGGGATGCCGCTTCCGAACATCATCGCGTCGTGCTTGTAGCAGATCGCCGTCGGCATTCCCCAGGCTTTTCCTCTATTATAATAATAGGCAGCCACCCTTTTCAGGTACGGCTTAAACGCTTCGTGCTGAATCCACCAGTCGAAATACAGAAGCTCCGGCTGATAATGATCGATCAGCTCGCAGGTGCGCAAAAGCCAGTCCTGCAGAAATTCTTCGTCCGGATACGGCTGACTTTGGAGGCTCTGATTGTCCGGCTCCTCCATCGCCGGCCAGTAAAAATCGCCGCGCCGAAGCGGTTCTTTTACATCGCTTGGAAATTCCTTTCCGTGTCCCATAAAAAACCAGTGCTCCGCCCGGTGCGAGGACGTGCAGAAGTGAAGTCCCTGCGCCTTTACGGCTTCCTTCAGCTCGCCGAGGATATCGCGGCGCGGTCCCATCTCATACGCATTCCAGCAGGAAATACGGCTTTTGTACATCTGAAAGCCGTCGTGGTGCTCCGCCACCGGAAATACGTAGCGCGCGCCGGACGCTTTGATAAGCTCCGCCCACTCGTCCGGGCAGAATTTTTCCGCCCGAAACAACGGAATGAAATCCTTGTAGCCAAATACGGTATGATCGCCGTATGTCCGCCGATGATACTCCCACTCCTCCTTATTCCGAATATACATATTGCGGGAATACCACTCATTATTGTGTGCCGGAATGCTGTAAAGCCCCCAGTGAATAAAAATCCCGAACTTCTCCCGTCCGAACCATGCAGGCATCTCCATTCCTGCAAGCGACTCCCAGTCGTCGCGGTAGGGTCCCTCCCCAATCACACGCGTGATCCGCTCAAGCTCCTGCTGCATAACCGCTCCCTCATTTTCTTTCTGTGATAACCGGCGCACCGGCCTTTCTCCTTTCATTGTATCATTTTCCATAAAAAATACAAACAACGGCATTCCCCTAATAATTTGACATCTTTATCCCTCTTTTTTCGACATTCTCCCGCCGGACTCTGCAAAATTCCGTAAAACCACACAAATGCAGCAAAATCCCCCAAAACAGCTGATATGCCGCTTTGGGGGATACCTCCATGCATAGCCATTCAATCGCCCGTCTCAGCCTCCCGCTCCTGAAAATCGGCTGCATTTTCTTTTGTGATCTTCGCGTAGGGCAGATAGATATAATGCTCGTTCTCAAAAGCAATCTCATCCATACCCTCGCCGGTGATGAGGGCGGCGGTCAGCTTTACCATTGCCTGCGCCTGTCCCTCCTTATCGTTATATACGGTTCCCGCCACTTTACCGTCCAGAACCGCCTCCAGTCCCACGTCCGTTCCGTCGATTCCGAAGAATACCGGTATTTTCTCCTCTGCGATGTTCAGCGATTCATAGGCGTCGATCGCGCCAAGAATCATGTCGTCGTTGTTGGCAAGCACCAGCTCAATCTCATTCGGGTATTGCCCGATCATCTGCGTCATGCGGTTCTGCGCCTGGGCGCGGCTCCAGTTGGCGATACCGTAGCTGAGCTTTTCCAGGCGGATATCATTTTTCTTTAACGTGTCCACCGCGTTCTCTGTGCGGATGATCGCATCCTGGTGTCCCGGCTCACCCTCCAGCACAACATACTGAATCTTCCCGTCGCCGTTGCGGTCGACATCCTCATTTTCCTTTATATATTCCGCCGCCAGTTCGCCCTGCATAATGCCGGACTGTTCCGCATAGGCGCCCACATAATACAGTCCGCTCCACTGCGACATATCCTCCGCTACCGGCTCCCGGTTAAAAAAGATAATCGGCACATCGCGATCCCTTGCAAGGTCGATGATCTCTGACGGATCTGTCCTGTCTACCAGGTTCACACAAAGCACATTGCACCCGGCATCCAAAAGCTCCTTAATCTGGTCGTTTTGTGTCCGCTGCAGACCGGCGGCGTCCAGCACGGTCACGGTGACGGAAAGCCCTTCCTCCCGGTACTGTCCAATCTGTTCCCGGTAGCAGTCGATCAGCGAGCTGATAAACGTATCGCTTTTGTCATAGCAGGCAACGCCGACCTGGATCTGTTTTCCCTCGTCCGCCTTTGACGCGCTGCAGCCGCACAGCAGAAGCGCCGCCGCTCCCGCTGCGATTCCTGCCAGATAAACGTTCTTCCTTCTCATATGCTCTTCCCCTTTTACTGGCTCATCGTATAAAGAAGCTCCTGGTTTTCCCCGGAAAACAGCGTTTCCCGGTAAAGCACCGTGTAGGAAATGACCGCATTTTTCATCCTGTAAAACCGGTTGTCAAGCCTGCGCGCCACCTCCGTGAGGCTCTGGTACCCGACGTTAAATTCATCCGGCACCACCAGACGCTCCACATTTCCCATATCAAGATAGTAAACCGCCTCTGTGGAATGTCCGATCCCGTAAACACGCGCGCCGTGAAGATTTCCTGCCGCCGCCTCTTTACCGGCAGCCACCAGACTGCTGTCATCCAGACAGATCACAAAATCAACCGCCGTCTGCTCCGCCAGAATATCTTTTGCATCCTCCTGCGAAGCTGCGCCTGCAGTCCAGTCGATGACGCCGCCCGTTCCCTCGATTGCCTGCGTAAAACCATCCGCCCGCTCTTTAAGCTCCTGCGAACCGTCTGTCCCCGCAAAAATCCCGATCGTTTTTCCGTCAAGCCTTTCACCAAAGTCCGCCAGCAGTTCTTCCGCCAGAGCCTCACCCATCGCCTCGTTATCCGGTCCCGTCGCCGAAATCTGCGCTTCGTCGTCCCCGTAGGACGGACAGCCTGTCAGCATCACTGGCACCTTCGTCCCGATGGTTTCCAGAAGCTCCTCCATATCGCCCGAAGCCGGCTGCAGGATCACCGCGTCCGCGCCGTTCACGATCTCGCGCTTCAGCATCGTTTCCTCCCCGGCCGCGTCAGGCTGCTCCTCGGCGCTGACGATCAGCACCTCAACGCCCATATCCTCCGCAGCCGCGCGCAATCCGTATTTAAACGCCGCCCACCGGCCTGCGTCCGGTTCCCGCAAAATCACCGCGATCCGTTCCGGCTGCCTGCCGCCGCGTTCACGCAGCATCGCGGCAGCTACCAGAATCAACATAAACGCCAGAACGCTTTCTATCAGAATAAACATTTTTCTGCTATTCTTCATCACTGTCTTCCCTGCTTATCTTACTTATCGTTTCCTCCCGGTCGAGGGCATTGCCGTTCTCCAGGAGCCTTCTGTTTTCCTCTGTAAACTGGATCGCCGGCAGGCGGATGGAGACGGTCGTCCCCTCGTCCGGCTCGCTTTCAATGGAAAGCCCATACGCCCTGCCAAATAAAAGCTGAATCCTCTGATTGACGTTTACAAGTCCAACGCCGGAGCCGTGCTTATGCACCCGGTTGCTGTCCGTCAGCAAAAGCGCTGCCTCCTCCGCCGGAATCCCGATGCCGTTATCCTTCACGGCAAGCAGCACATCCTCTCCCTCCATCCTTCCGATGACGGTAATTTCGCCGTCGTCCATGCCGCTCACGCCGTAATTGATCGCATTTTCCAGAATCGGCTGCAGGATCAGCTTAACAGCGCAGTATTCCTCCACTGCCGGATCAACCTCCATCCGGAAGGTATAGGAATCCTTGCAGCGCACCTTCTGGATGTTCATGTAGGCCTGCGCGTGCTGCAGCTCATCGTGCACGCGGATAACCGTGTAGCCGCGCGCCAGGCTGAGGCGGAAAAACCGTGCAAGCTGCGTGACCATATACGCCGCCTCATCGTTTTGCTCACCCTCGATCATCCAGGTGATAGAGTCAAGCGCATTATAGAGAAAATGTGGATTGATCTGGCTCTGCAGCGCATCCAGCTCGCTTTTTCTGCGCTCGTTCTGCTCCCAGACGATCGTCTTCATCAGGTCCTCGATCCGCTCATACGATTTTTGTATGGAATATCCAAGATGACGGATTTCCTGGGAGCCGCCGATATAAATTTCCGGCTTTTCCCCCGCCTCATACTCCAGGACCGACGTGTTCAGCTTCAGGATCGGGCGCGAGATACGCACGGATACGATGCGGTTAAGCACCACCAGCATCATCGCCATCAGAATCAGCATCATCACGAGGAAATAGCGAAGGTTGATCATTCCGTAGGCAAACATCGCATCCGGCAGCACGCCGACCAGCTTCCAGCCGGTGTAGCTGACGGTGCTGACGATCACCCTGCGGTTCTCACCGTCGAACACCTCGTCGTAGACGCCGTCCTTGTAAGCCGCGGCAATCAGGTTGTTTTCCCGCCCGATGCCGTCGCCGAGCTGCACCTGCCGCGGATGATAGATCAGCTCTCCGCTGCTGTCACAGAGATAGTAGTACTGCCCGCTGTTTTCGTCATTGATCTTTTTCATCAGCCGGGAAATTCCGGAAAAGTCCATATCTACCAGCAAAACGCCCTGCCCGGAATCGCCGCCGTTTGTCAGCTCCACCATGCGGCTTAAAGAGATCACCCAGTAGTAGCGCGGCGTGGCGTCATGAAAAAGATTCTGAATATGCGGCGTGGAAAAATGCATATTTTCCATCTCGTCCATCGCCCGCACGAACCAGTCCTGGTGCGTGACGTCCGGGTCCTCCTTCTGGGAGGCCACCGGCTCCGCCGCGATCAGACTTCCATAATAATTGTAAAGGGCAATACTGCGCAGGCTTTCCTTGTTTGCCTCATATAAAAGATTGAGACTTCTCTGGATATCCTGGTTGTCGCTGGAAATATCGTATTCCTTGATCGCATTGTAGTATGCCGCGTCAGAAACCTGCCGCATGGAAATCAGGTAATCCTCCAGGCTCTCGCTTGTCTGCTCCATCAGCATCTGCGTGCTCCGGATGACCTCGTCGCGATAAACGGCGGAAAACCGCGCCTCCAGCACCAGACCGAGAATCAGCATCAGCGAGATGGATATCACCGAGAAGGTAATCATGATGGTCGACTGGATACCACTGTGGGTTATTTTTTCCAGATATCCGAAATACTTGTTTTTCACTCTTTTATATGCTCCGTTCTGTATTTGGAAGGCGACACGCCAAAGCGCCGCTTAAACACATAGCTGAAATAATTGGAATCCGTGTATCCGACATTTTGGGCGATCACATAACTCTTTTCGTTCGTCTCGATCAGCATCCGGGAAGCCTGTTCCATCCGATAATCCGTAAGATAGGCGGTGAAGGATTTCCCGGTCTCCCGCTTGAAGGTCGTGGAAAAGTAGGAGTTCGACACGCCAAGCAGCTCGCAGATGAAATCCAGCGAGAGCGTCTCGTCCGCATAATTATTCCGCACATATTCCTCCGCCTTGCGGATATAGGATTTCGTCGAGCTGCTCCGGGCGCGGATCAGCTCCTCGCGGAACGCAAGCCCGGTGTCCGTCAGCCATTTTTGTATCGTGTCCGGCTCCATCTCCAGCAGGCGGTTGTAAAGCTTTTTCACATCTACTGAAAACTCTTTTGCGTCAATATCATTGTTTGCCAGAAAACGGTACAGCGCGCTCACCAGCTCCATGATATGGATATGATACTGCTGCAGAGAATTTGCCGTCGAAGCAATGCGTTTTAAATATTTCTCCGCCGTCTCCTGCACCTCTTCTTCTGAGCCAAGCCGGATCGCCCGGAAAAAATTCGACAGCTCCGACTCCGCCTCCGTATCTATCTTACCCATTTCCTGCGGCACAATCTCACGGATATTGATCGCGCGCGCCGCCCCGTAGATCCCGCGGTAAGAAACCGCCTCCCGCGCGCCGCTGTAGGACTGCGCAAGCTCCAGGATAGACGTGCATGCTCTGCCGACTCCGATGGTAACTACCGCATCAAGGATCCGGCGGACATACCGGCAGAACCGGTCACACTCATCCGTCAGCTCGGAGACGTCATTTTCACTTTCAAGCTGTGCGATCAGCACCATATTTCCAAGGTAGAAAAAGCTTTTCGCCTGCCATTTCTGCGCCAGGCGTTCCTTCACCTGCTGCTGGACGGACGCTGTTAAAAGCAGTGGATTCATCTCCTCCGGCACTTGACTGGTCGAGGTGTGGATCACAAGGCAGCAATAACAGGCGCCCGAAAAGGAAATCTGGTAATCCGAAAGATATTTCGGCAGCTCCTCCTCCCGGATTCTTCCTTCGATAAGGGTGGAGTAAAAGTTTGTCTGCAGAAGTGGAAGCGACTCTGCGTAATACTTCTGCAGCGTCTCCACATTGCGCTTCTCACTGATCTCCTGATCCAGCTTTTCCTTCACTCGCGTAAAGACGCGCGTCAGTTCCGACGCGTTGACTGGCTTCAGGACATACTCCTCCACCTCCAGATGAATCGCCTCCTGCGCGTACTCAAATTCGTCAAACCCGGTAAACAGAAGGATTTTCGTGGAGGGAAATTCCGCCTTGATCCTGCCCGCCAGCTCCATCCCGTCCATGTACGGCATCCGGATATCCGTCATGACGACATCCGGCTGAAATTCCTCCACCATCTCCAGCGCCTTCACCCCGTTGTTGGCGGAGCCGATGACCGAAAAGCCCATGCTCTCCCAGTCGATTTTCTTCATAATAATCTGTGTGACCTCTTCCTCGTCGTCCACGAGGAGAACGGTATAAGTGTTTGATTCCATGAATTTTTCTCCTGCCTATTTTCTAAAGCTTTGACGAATGCTGTCCATAATCCTTCGTAACATCTACTACAGTATATCAGAAAAGCAATGGGACGTCCACTGAACGTTTGCGCCGCAATCGAGTAGGAGGGAGTGATTAGCTCCCGTCCTCTCACAGCACCGGACATACGGTTCACGTATCCGGCGCATTCAATAGTTGACGTGCACAGACTGATAGGCTGTGGCTAAATCATAAAAGCCACTGCTTATCAGTCTTTCTTTTGTCATTGCCATATTTACGGCTACTGTATGTGTTGTGAACCAATAGCCCCGGCGGCTGTTTCCCGCCTTCCTCGCCAAATCTTCTGGTACTCCCATCTTTATTAGGTTTCGCACCTTTGTTTTCGGCTTTTTCCATTGTTTCCATATACACATTCGTATCCTGTGATAGAGCCATCCATTGATGTCATCTATGTTGTTCTTCATGCTTGCTATTCCGTAATAGTTCAGCCAACCTCTTGCATACACTTTGATTTTCTCAAGGCTTGGTTTGATACTCTGTACCGACCTACGGGAAGATAGGTCTTTCAGTTTTGACTTAAACTTTTTCCATGACTTTGGATGAACTCGGACATAAATTCCACTTCCGTTCCTTCCCAATGCAAAGCCAAGGAACTTAAAATTTCGGATTGCAAACACGCTGACCATACGGCTTTTCTCTCGGTTTACTGTTAATTTCAGCTTTTCCTCAAGATATTTCGTACTACTTTCCAGCAACCGCTCTGATGCACGCTTACTCTTTGCGAGAAGCACGATATCATCTGCGTATCTGATGCACGGAACACCTCTCTTTATGAATTCTTGGTCGAACTCATTGAGGTAGATATTCGCAAGCAATGGCGACAGATTTCCGCCTTGCGGCGAGCCTTCTTCTGTTTCTATGACCACTCCGTTTTCCATTACACCGCTTTTCAGACAACGCTTAATCAGCTGCACTACACGTTCATCCTTTACATTCCGTCTCAGCAGATTTATGAGAATCTCGTGATTTAAGGTATCAAAATACTTTGACAAATCAAGGGCTACCGCAAATGTGTAGCCTTGTTCCGCATACTCCTTAATCTTTATGATTGCATCCTTTGCGCTCCTGTTCGGACGGTATCCAAAACTGTTTTCTGCAAACAATGGTTCATAGATTGGCACTAACTTCTGCGTTATTGCCTGTTGGATTGTTCGGTCTATCACTGTTGGTATGCCAAGCTTTCGCACACCACCGTCTGATTTTGGAATCTCAACCCTTCTCACTGGTGATGGAGTATATTTTCCTCTAAGTATTCGGTTAATTAACTCCTGTTGATGTTCCTTTAGATATGGCAGGGCTTCTTCGATGCTCATTCCATCAATGCCTGCCGCCCCTTTGTTTGCTTTCACTCTTTTGTACGCTCTGTTAAGATTATCTTTGTACAGAATCATTTCCAAGAGCTTCGGCTGTGCACTGTCTCTTTCTTTCCATATCCGCTTGAACGACCTTGACGCTTTCGCATACCCTTCATGTTCCGCACTATCTCTTTGCGAACAGCCACTGTTTGTGTTTTCTGTCATGGGCGGTCATTCCTCCTTTCCCGGTCATACTTAAGACTCCTACTGATTCGGTCCTTCGCCTCCCGGCTACTATGACCTCTGCTGACTTCTGTGTGTTCAGCAACACTTTTCAGTGTTGGTTACTCTTTTCGGAGCGTATCACACAGACCTCCCCGGGTACCACACGTTTCCTTCTCTCCATCCATCTGCCACATTTATCATGCATGATTCCGTGTAGTTATTGGGCTTCGACTTGCATAGCAGCCTTACCCTCATGCATAACCTCATATGTGATTTCTGTTCGTCAGACCAGAGATTTGCCCGTGGGTTAGTATGTTCCCCACATCCAGCTTCCTTCAGATTCCACCTCTCGATGGACACCCTTGCCTTCGGCTATATCCTTCCCACTACCGGGCGGATTCAGGACTTGCACCTGTTGGAAACGTGCGCCGCCAGGCGCACTATGTGAAAAAAGAGCCGGACAAATCCGACTCTTTTACACCGTTTTCTCTTATTTCTTCTGCACGTATTTCAGACAGTCGAGCGTTACCGCTACCAGAATGATGATACCGGAGAACACGAACTGCAGGTTTGTGTCGATGCCGAGGATCGTGAGGGAGTAGGTGAGCGCCGTAAAAATAAATACGCCGACTACTACGCCCGAAATCTTACCGATACCACCGGTGAAGGATACGCCGCCTACTACGCAGGCTGCGATCGCATCCATTTCCCAGCCCTGCCCGTAAGCCGCGGAACCGGAACCGAACATTCTCGCGCACTCCAGCCATGCGCCGAAGCCGTAGAGGATACCTGCCATGATGAACGCGCCAACTGTTACCTTAAATACAGAAATACCGGAAACTGCCGCCGCCTCTGCGTTTCCGCCGACTGCGTACAGATTTTTGCCGAACGTCGTCTTGTTCCAGATGAACCATACGATGATAACCGCTGCCACCGCCCAGAGGATGATGGTCGGGAAACCGTTAATCTTCGGGATGATCATGTTCGGGATCGCGGATTCGATCGCACCGAAGGACACGCCCTTTGTCGCATATGTAACAAGTCCGAAGATTACCAGCATGTTCGCCATCGTGGAGATAAACGGATGCATTTTAAACTTCGCCGTGAAGAAGCCGGCAATCGTTGTGAAGAACGTACACAGAACCACACAGGCGAGCAGTCCGAGGATAACTCTTCCGGCTACCGGGATTCCGGTAAAGTCAAACACATGTCCGAAAACGGAACCGGTGTTGACGCCCTGGTGCATTATGATGGTGGCTGTCGTCATACCCATACCAACCATACGTCCGATAGAAAGGTCGGTACCTGCCAGGAGGATCAGTCCGGCAACACCGAGCGCCAGGAACATACGCGGCGATGCCTGCTGCAGGATGTTCAGCACGTTGTTGTAGGTAAGCAGCGGTGTGTGCTTGATGATCGGGGTGATGATACACAGCGCGATAAAGATGATCAAAATCGCAATATACAGACCGTTCTGCAGCAGGAATGTCCTGCGGTTGAAGGTGTATTTGTAGTTTTCCCATTTCTGTGCCTGCGTCTCCGCGAAGCTGAATTTCGACATGCGCAGAAGGTCGATCAGATGGTACTTGTAGCTGTAAGCCGCATGTCTGCGGTCCTTGATCTCCTGCAGATCCTTATCCAGGCTCATCTTTGCGTCAAACAGACGGTTTTTCTGAACGTACTTCTCGTCCTTGATTTCCTGGCGGTTGGACAGCTTCGCGACTGTCGCCTGATGCTCCGCTTTTAATTTTGCCACCTTTTCTTCGTAGGCAGTCTTGGCAAGCGCCTTCTCCTGCTCGCAGCTCTCCTTGACCGGCTGATAATATTCTCTGTCAAAATGCGCTTTCAGATAATTTTCTGCATCAGCGATCAGCTTTGCGATCTCGTCCTTGTTTGCCGCCTCCACGGATTTCGCTTTTTCCAGCTCGCCGCGCAGCTTTGCGATCGCAGATTCTTTATCCGATGCCGCCATTGTGCGATCCCGCTTGATCGCGTCAATGCTGTTCTGAAGAGAGATGACCTTGTCCGTGCCGTCTGCTCTGAGCGCGTCTATCTTTTTCTGTATCTTACCGACATACTCGTCAATAGGCGCAAGCAGCTTTTTCTCCTGCTCCGCCGTCAGAATCTTTCCATTTGCCATATTTCTCATTCTCCCTTATTATAGGTATTTGTAACTGTGGGGTGCCTGACAGTTACAGGTATTTCGCGCTAAGGCGCAGCAGCTCTTCCTGGTTTGTCTCCTTTGTATTGACAATGCCGGAAAGATGTCCGTTCGACATAACGCCGATGCGGTTTGTGATTCCCAGGATCTCCGGCATCTCCGAGGAAACCACGATGATCGTTTTCCCCTCCTTTGCCATCTTGATGATCAGCTCGTATATCTCATACTTCGCGCCTACGTCGATGCCGCGGGTAGGCTCGTCCATCATGAACACCTTCGGGCTGCGCTCCAGCCATTTTCCGAAAATGACCTTCTGCTGGTTTCCGCCGGAAAGACTGGTGATCATATCGTCCGGCCCCATGCACTTTGTATGCATGATCTTGATTTCCTTTGCGGTCGCCTTTACCATCTTTGGATCAGAAAGTGCGATACCGGATTTGTACTGCTCCAGGTTTGCGATCGTGGTGTTGAACGTCAGGTCCTCCTTGAGGAAAAGCCCGTTCGCCTTTCTCTCCTCAGTGATCATCGCAAAGCCATGATCCATCGCTTCCTTGGCGTTCGCAAAGTTCATAAGCTGCCCGTTGAAGTACACGCGCCCCGCCGCTCTGGTGCGGACACCGAAGATCGTCTCAAGCAGTTCGGTACGTCCGGCGCCCACCAACCCGTACAGTCCGAAGATCTCACCCTCGCGCACATCGAAGGAAATATCCTGCAGATGCGGCTCGTACTTGGTGGAGAGGTTCTGAATGGAAAGCACCACGCCCTTCGGCTTGTTGTCCACCGGCGGGAAGCGGTTTTCCAAGGAACGTCCGACCATCGCCGCGATCAGCTCGTTCATATTGGTGTCCTTCGTTTCCTTCGTCATAACAAGATTACCGTCGCGGAGCACGGAAATCTCATCGCAGATTTCAAAAATCTCATCCATCTTATGAGAAATATAGACCAGCGCGATGCCCTGCTCCTTCAGCATCCGCATCATCTCGAACAGTTTGTTTACCTCCTGCACCGTCAGGGAGGAGGTCGGCTCGTCGAGAACGATCACCTTTGCATTGTAGGAAATAGCTTTGGCGATCTCACACATCTGCCGCTGCGATACGGACATGTTGCGCATCGGCTGTGTGAGGTTTACCGTCATCCCAAGCTTACGGAAAAGCTCGGAGGCTTCTTTTTTCATTCTGCCTTCATCAACGATCCCCATCGAATTGACCGGGTAACGGCCGAGAAACAGGTTGTCGATCACGTTGCGCTCCAGGCACTGATTCAGCTCCTGGTGCACCATCGCAATGCCGTTTTCCAGCGCATCCTTCGGTCCGGAGAAGCTTACTTCCTTTCCATCCAGGATAATGGTGCCCTCATCCTTCTGATAGGTACCGAAAAGGCATTTCATCATCGTCGACTTACCCGCGCCGTTCTCGCCCATCAGCCCCATGACCGTGCCGCGCTTCACATCCAGGTTGATGTGATCAAGCACACGGTTTCTGCCGAAGGACTTGCTCATGCCGCGTATTGATAAGACATTTACATCTTTCTTATCTGCCATCTTCTTACTCCTATATTGTTTTTATAATGTTTCTGGCATTATCAAAAGGAATAGGGAGAATTTCTTCTCCCTAATAACCCTTGCATCTTTATCCAATCTATCTTACTGACTAAGCAGAGATGTGTAGGAAGCTGCGTTGTCTGTCTTAACCATGTTGATCGCGAATGCATCATACTGGCTCGGGTTTCCGAGACGGTTTGTGATGTTGGACTCTGTCTGTCCGTCGCCGCCGATGTACTCAACATTCAGGTTCAGAATGTCGTCGTATTTCTGAAGGAGCGGCTGGTAGGTAGCGCTCAGGAAGTTATCTGCTGCGTTGTAGATGTTCAGCCATACAGACTTCGTTGCGTGCGCTGCCTCGTCAAGCTGGTTGGATACCGGAACGTAGGTAACGGTCGCATCCAGGAAATCCTGATAGTTGTCAGCGGTAACCGCTACGTTCAATGCGTAGTAGGAGCGCTGCTCTTCATTGTATACATATACATCATCTGTCAGAACGTTGCCTGCATCATCTGCTGTGCCGATACCGGTGTCGATATCAACGCCGTCCAGTGCGTTTCTCAGAACACGAAGTGTCAGATAAGCCTGTACGTCTGCATGCTGGCTGATGGTTCCGCCGTAGCCTTCTCCAATAGCTGCAACTGCGTCGCTGTTTGCGTCATAACCGAAGGTCGGTACGCCCTGATCCTTGGACCATGCGTTGAACATTGCCATGCCCATGCCGTCGTTGTTGGAAACAACTACATCGATCTGATCGCCGAAGGAAGCGGACCATGTGCCGATCGCGTTTCCTGCGGTAGCTGCATCCCATGTAGCACCTGCAGAGTTCTTCATTTCCTGGGAAGCCAGCTCACGTACCACATAGGTCGTGCCGTTGATTTCCAGTGTGCCGTCCTGTACTGCTGTAGCAGAACCGTCGGTGTTTGTTCCAACCGGATCGCTGTTTGCATCGCCGTCTTTATCAACTGCTGTGCCAAGAGCCTTACGAACGCCTCTTGTACGTGCAATGGAGTCATTATGTCCGATATCGCCGATCGCCAGAACATAGCCGATCACGCCGTCGCCGTTGCGATCGATCGTGTCTGCATGTGCCTCGATATATTCCTTAACCATGGTTCCCTGCAGCTCTGCACCCTGGTTTGCGTCGAAACCTACATAATAGGTGTTCTCATTGAAGCTGAGCGCTGCCATATCAAGCTCGCCTGTGGAGCTGTTGGACGGCTGACGGTTGAACCATACGAGCGGTTTCTCGCTGTTAGCCACCTCTCCCTCTGCGAATGCTGTCATGGAAAGACCCATAACCGCTGCCATCGTCAGTGCAAAAATTCTCTTTTTCATACTTAAAACTCTCCCTTCTGACCGGACTCTTGTCCGTGCCGTTTGTTGATATCGTCATTATACACGAGCCTCTTCTCAAAAAAACATAGAATATTATTCTTTTCACATTGAAATTTTTATGATTTCTTCGTGAAAATACACAATATATCAAAAGCATTGACAACCTTTCTGCACACATATAAAATGACAGAAAAGCCCTGCGCAATGGAAGCTTTGCAGACGGGCGCCTATTTTTTGAAACAGGAGGCTTACAAAAGTAATGGCAAAAATTTTGATCGCAGAGGACGATGCGGATATCAGCAGCCTGATCCGCAGAATATGTGAAAATGGCGGACTGCAGGCGGCGCAGGCATTTTCCGGCACGGAAGCTGCCCTGCGGCTTAAGCTGGAGACCTTTGATATGATGATCCTTGATCTGATGCTGCCGGGCATGACCGGCGAGGAACTTCTTGAAAAGGTGAGGATGGAAAAACGTCTGGAGATTCCGGTGCTGGTACTCTCTGCAAAAGCGGCGCTTACCGATAAAGTGCAGCTCCTAAACGGCGGCGCGGATGATTATATGACAAAGCCCTTCGAACCGGAGGAGCTGCTGGCGCGTATCAACGCCTGCCTGCGAAGAGCCGGTCGCACAGTCTCCGGGCAGACGAACTCCGACAGTCTTTCCTATAAAAAGCTCTGCATCCATCCCG
Organism: Marvinbryantia sp.; assembly: GCF_047017445.1. NCBI lineage: Bacteria > Bacillati > Bacillota > Clostridia > Lachnospirales > Lachnospiraceae > Marvinbryantia > Marvinbryantia sp. Next base: position 268,642 of record NZ_JBKXTT010000002.1, read on the forward strand.
CGTCGCGCAGGGCAACGGTAAATGACCGCGAGCTTATCCTCACGCCGCACGAATATGAAATTCTGTTCCTTCTTGTGCAGTCCCCGGAGAAGGTATTTTCCCGCGAAGCGCTCTACGAGCAAGTCTGGCAGGGCGGTTACTACGGCGAGGACAACACGGTCAATGTCCATGTGAGCAATCTGCGAAAAAAGCTTGCTGCACTGGATGCAGACAACGAGTATATCAAAACAGTCTGGGGCATCGGCTTTAAAATGGTATAGCAATCTTTATGATTTCTTTAAACTTTCTTGAGGACTTATTTAAAGTACGGATTCTATAATACAGTCATAAAGAAAGCCGCCGGTCAAAACCGCTTCACGAAAAAGCTCCGTGTCTGCATGTATGATCCGGCGCGGAAAGGAAAAAGAAAAATCATGGAAGCTTATGCTGCAAGAACCCAGAATCTCACAAAGAATTACCGTGATTTCTGTGCGCTGGATAAAGTGAATATCTCAGTAAAACGAGGGGAAATCTACGGCCTGGTCGGCGACAACGGCGCCGGCAAAACCACCTTCTTAAAACTTTTGTCAGGACAGATCTTTCCAAGCGGCGGGGAACTGTCCCTGTTTGGAAAGCACACGCAGGAGGAGCTGAAAAATGCGCGCTCCCGCATCGGCGTGCTGATCGAGGAGGCAGGCTTTTATCCTGCACTCACCGTGGAACAGAATCTGGAATATTACCGGCTGCTAAAGGGCATTCCCGGAAAGCAATCGGTGGCGGAGGCCCTGGAAATGACCGGACTTGCCGAATTTCGAAAGAAATCCTGCCGGGAGCTGTCCTTTGGCATGAAGCAGCGCCTCGGGCTTGCGATCGCCCTGCTCGGCGTTCCCGAATTTCTGCTGCTCGACGAGCCGATCAACGGGCTTGACCCGAGCGGGATCCTGGAAATGCGCAATCTTCTTTTGAAGCTGAACCAGGAGAAAAATATCACGATCCTGCTGTCCAGTCATATTTTAAGCGAGCTGGAGCAGATCGCCACTGTCTACGGATTTCTGCAGAAGGGGCATCTGCTGGAGGAAATTTCTGCGGAGGCGCTCTATAAAAAATGTGCCGATTATGTGGAGATCCAGGTAACCGACGCGCAGACCTACGCGGTTCTTTTAGAGCAGAAGCTTCATCACACGCAGTACCAGATCCTGCCGGAGGGCAAAATACACATATTGCAGGCGGATCGCCCGACAGAAGTTTACAGTGCCCTGGCAAGCGACGCACAACTCGCGGTACTTAGTCTCTCCCGTTATCACCAGTCACTGGAGGAATACTATATGAACCTGAAAAACGGAGGTGCAGAAATATGTTAAATTATATGAGAAGTGAAATCTACCGCATCATACGCAGCCGTTCATTTTATATTTGCGCCGGAATCCTCTGCGGAATCGTACTGCTTCTGCACATCGCCCTTATGATCGGCGGCGCGATCGAACCGGATTTTAAGTATAACACCGTGCGCTTTTCTTTAAATAACTTTGTGGCACAGCCGTTTATTATGGTAATTCTCGGCGCAGTCATCGCAGGCACGCTCTTTAATGAGGACAGGAAATCCGGCGTCCTGAAAACGACTGTTGCCTACGGTATTTCCAGGGAGACCATCCTGATCGGCAAATGCATTGTCAGCCTGCTGACCGCCGTGCTCCTGCTGCTCGTAGTTCTTGTATTTTATGTTGCATGTGCCTTTCTCACCCTGCGGGAGCCGGAGTGGCTGCCGGTACAGCAGATGCTGCTTGCTATTGCCGCTTCCCTGCCCAGCGCCATCGCCTCTCTGATTTTCGGGAACGCGATCTTTATGCTCTGCCGCAGGGAAATAACCGCCATTCTCTGGTGGGCTCTGCTGTTCTACGGAATTCCGATGGCATTCTTCTTTATCGGGCTGAAATTTGAACTTTTTGAGCGGATCTCCGAGTGGATGCCATACATCTTCCTGCGCATGGGCGTTGGGGTGTCTATGAACACCTACAATAGTATCTGGGATACCGCGGGCGGTATGCTGCACTGCATCGCCGCCGGAGCGATCGGCTCCGTCATCTTTCTTATCTGGGGCACGCTGCGGCTGCGCCGTCTGGAAGTGTAAGACGGGCGAACACATCATATTTTACTTTGGGAGGAACGCTATGCAGACAATTTTACTTATTTTATGCATCCTCGCAGCGGTGTATTTCGCATACCGTTTCTTCCTGCTGCGAAAATCCATCCGCAAGACCTCATCTGCGCTGCGTGAGATCACCGGTGAGCTTTCAGAAAACCGTATCGTGAAGCTGCCCGTACAGGACGCCTGTCTGGAGGAGCTGTTGGAGGCGATCAATGAAAATCTGACCGCCATCCGCCGGGAGCACATCGTTTACGAAAAAAATGAGCGGCTGCTGAAGGAACAGATCGAGAACATCAGCCATGACCTACGCACGCCGCTGACGGCAATTCTCGGCTATCTGAAGCTGATAGACAAGGAACACTTTGACGAGACGGACGCCGAATACCTGGCGATCGCTATCCGCAGATCAGAAACCCTGCAGGCGCTGATCACCCAGTTTTACGAGCTTTCGCGCGTCACCTCGCACGATTTTTCCATAAAAAAAGAACCCGTGGATGCTGCACGGATCCTTCGTGAAATATGCCTTGCGTATTATGCGCAGCTCGAGGCTCAGCAGCTTGCAACGGATTTTTCGCTCCCGGAGCATGAGATCCGGCTGCTCGGCGACGCTGACGCGCTGAAACGCATTTTTGCCAATCTGCTGCAGAACGCCCTGCGCTATGCGCACAGTCATATCCGGGTGCATGTACAGAAAAACAATGCATCCGGCACGATCTCTTTTTTCTTTGAAAATGACATCCTGCCGGAACAGATACCTGCCGATCCCGGCCGGCTCTTCGACCGCTTCTACATGCAGGAACAGTCGCGCAGCCGCGGCGGAACCGGGCTTGGACTCACCATCAGCAAAACGCTTGCGGAGCACATGGGCGGCAGCATCGAAGCCGCCTGCCGCACGCAGGACAGCGAAACAACCTTTGCCGTGCGGGTCACATTTCCGTGTCCTTATCCTGCGGCTGCTTCATCTCTTTATTCGTAAGCCAGGGCAGCCTGATTTCCACGCCCGGAATCCGCGGCTGCCTTGTCTCCGGCTTCTGACCTCCCGGCAGATCTGCACCCGCATTCTGTTTTCCCGGCAGCTTTCCTTCTCCATTCTGTTTTCCCGACAGCTTTCCTTCTGCATTCTGAAGCCCCGGCCGTTTTATCTCCGCATTCTGAAGCCGCGCTGCTTTCAGCATTTCTGTGAAATTATTTCTTGCGCTAAGCGCCGCCAGCTTTTTAAGGGCGCTGAATACGATCTCCTGCGTTTCGGCATCCAACTGCGACAATTTTTCAAACGCCGCCGGGATCGTTGTCTTCCAGTTTGAACCAAATTCGGAAACCGTATCGATTCCGTTCACGCTGATGACCTCAAAAAGCGCGTCAACAAATCGTTCCCGTTCTTCCCGCGAAAGCTGACGGATCCACTCGTTGAGCGCGGCGTCACGCTGCTTTGCCCCCGGCGTCAGATCGCCCAGCATACAAAACTGCCCGTCCTCCACGATCCAGGAAAACGGATCGTGCTGCCACAGGCTCACGCTGCTGCTCTTAACCACCAGGAAATCCTCCTGATTCTCCAGCAGCATTCCCACCAGGGAGGATTGCGGTATCGTCTTTTCCACCTTCGGAAGCGTGCGCTGAAATTCCGCGCTTTCCAGCACGCATTCCTGAAAGCCGGGACCGTCGTGCGAATACACCTTCTGAATACGTCCCTGTATTTCGGGCGCACACTTTGCCGCCGCATAGACCGACAGATTTCCGCCCTTGGAATGACCGCCTATCAGAAGCGCCCCCTGTGTGTGCGCGGCTGCCTCGTCGAGATATTTCGCCGCAGCCTCCTGTGAGGGCACCGGGCACTGAAACGCCATGTTGAAGTCCTCCTTCCAGCCGACGATCGTGGCGTCCGTTCCCCGGAATGCAACATAAGAAAGCCCCGGTCTGATTTTAAATGTGACGGCAGAAAACTGTTTCTCCCGCTCCCTGTCAAGCTGCTCTGCATAGCCGCAGACCGTAATGCCGCGAAACCGCGGGCTTGCCGCAAGCGCAAACAAAAGCTGACGGTTGCCCTCCGGATTCCACAGATCCGCAAACATTTCCGGGAAGCATTCCGCGCGCAGCAGCTCCCGGATGCCGATTCCGTTCCAGGTGCGGATCCCCGTCATCGACTCCGGAAACTGCATGTACGAAACCCATGCAAGGATCAGGCTGTCCACGGAATTAAACGGCCGCACTTCGAAATCATCCAGCATCGTTTCTGCGTAAGTGATCATATTATTCATCGTTCTGGCACACTCCTCTCTGATTCTGCTTTCTGATCAAAACCTGCAGTCCGATCCCAACTGTCCTTGTCATGCTGACTCCTTTCCGGCAAACATATGCAACCCCTTTTGGTTACATTATACCTGCAATGCCCGAAAACAACAACGACTTCCTCTGTCAAATCCGCAAAAAATAATATTTGGGTATATCAAAATAAAATAAACTATGCTATAGTGTATCTGTAAATACATAAACAACAAATAGGAGTGGATACAAATGAGCGCAGAAATGAAACCGATTAAAGAAGGAAAGGTCCGCGAAATTTACGACAACGGTGACAGCCTTATCATGGTTGCCACAGACCGTATAAGCTGCTTCGATGTGATTCTGAACAACACCGTAACGAAAAAGGGCACCGTGCTTACGCAGATGTCGAAATTCTGGTTCAATATGACCGAGGACATCCTTCCGAATCACATGATCTCCACAGATGTGAAGGATATGCCGGAATTTTTCCAGCAGCCTCGTTTTGACGGCAACAGTATGATGTGCAGAAAGCTTACCATGCTTCCGATCGAGTGCATCGTGCGCGGTTACATCACCGGCAGCGGCTGGGCAAGCTACAAGGAAAACGGCACGGTATGCGGCATTAAGCTGCCGGAGGGCTTAAAGGAATCCGACAAGCTGCCGGAGCCGATCTACACCCCGTCCACCAAGGCGGAAATCGGCGACCACGACGAAAATATCTCCTACGAGCAGAGCATCGCTCATCTGGAAAAATATTTCCCGGGCAAGGGAGAGGAATACGCCGCAAAGCTCCGCGACTGCACGATCGCACTCTATAAAAAATGTGCGGATTATGCACTCAGCCGCGGCATCATCATCGCAGATACAAAGTTCGAATTCGGTCTGGACGAAAACGGCAATCTGGTGATCGGTGACGAAATGCTCACACCGGACAGCTCCCGTTTCTGGCCGGCAGAGGGCTACGAGCCGGGACACGGTCAGCCGTCCTTCGATAAGCAGTTCGCCCGCGACTGGCTGAAAGCAAATCCGGGCAACGACTGGACGCTGCCGGAGGATATCGTGGAAAAAACGATTGGAAAATACCTGCAGGCTTACGAGCTGCTTACAGGCGAGAAGCTGTAAAGTACCTCTGCAGATTCGGGGTATGTAAAATTTGCTTTCTCATGGGAGAATTTAAGAAATTCCCATGAATTCAAAAATGCCGCGGCGCTCTTTGCTCATTGCGAAGATAGCAGCGGCATTTTTATCATATAACAGCAACACCATGCAAAAACTCCACCTGTACGGTTAAACTCCCCGGAGAACTTCGGCAAATGGTCTGTTGAATTGAAGTTGTACGGGCAGAACGGCGGCTTGGTCTACGCCCCCAGAATCTGTTCTTCCAGCTCCTCTGCGGAATCCACAATCAGCTCCGCTCCCTGCGCAATAAGAAAATCCCGCTCCCGGAAGCCCCAGCTCACGATGATGCAGTCCATACCGGCATTTTTCGCCGTATGGATGTCCACCTCCGAATCGCCGATGTATACAGCATCCTGCCGGTCAATCTGCAGTCTTTTCAAAACCTCGTTCACAGAGTCCGGCGCCGGTTTCTTCCTCACGCCTTCCTTTTCGCCGATCGCGCAGTCCATCAGCCCGGCAAAGTATTGCTGATTCAGCTCCTGCACGGCAAAATCTCCCTTATTGGAGACAACCGCTGTCCGGCAGCCGCTCTTCCGCAAATCCTGCAGCAATTCCGTGATACCGTCATAGGGCTTTGTCCTGTCCGCGCAGTGTATTTTGTAATGCTCCTTAAAACGCTCCAGTATCTTCGTTTTCTTCTCTTCCGGGCAGTCTGGCGGAACCGCCAGCTCAATCAGTCTCTGCATCCCATTGCCCAGGAAACGCCGCACGTCCTCCCGTTTCCGCGCAGGGCAGCCCGCTTCCGTCAGCGCAAAATTCAGACTGCTCTCCAGATCCTCCAGTGTGTCCAGAATCGTTCCATCCATATCAAAAATCGCAAGCTTATAACTCATGATGCCATACTTCCTTTTCTCAATGATGGTAACAGTTCAGCTAAACTGCCCTGTCACCTGTCTCAGATATTCTCTTCAATAAATCCCGTTTTTTGCAGCAATCGCCCTTTCCATCGTATTTGATATTTTCTGTACTCTGAGGATCGAATTTCCTGCGTTTTACACTTGTTTGCCACAATCCGGTACTGCACTGTATAAGGTGAAAGCTCTCGCCGCAGCATATCTTCCGTTACTTCCAACTGCCGGACCGCTTTTACTAAATCAGAGCCTTATTTCCCTGGTCTCTTGACACAATCTGAGCGGCATTCCTGCTACATAATGACCCAAATCCCTTTAAAGGCATGATTTCACCACATCTTCCTCATCTTTATCCTGCAAATTCAAAAGCTTTTCAAATTCTTCATTAATTACTTTTGAAATTTCATCAATTCTTTCGTTCTGAATCATATGAATTTCCTCATCCATACAATTCTCGACCGTTCCATCTTTTACGAACCAGGAATTAAAGTGACCATAATCAATCCACAACGTCTCCGGAATCACTTTATTTGCCTCTTTTGAATATTTTTTCGGTATCGTGTATGCATACAACAGATTATTCAGTGCTCCAAGTACATACGGACTGTGCGTTGTCAGCAAAACAGAATGACCGAGGTTACTCATCAGAGCAATTAACTCTGTAATGTATTTCTGCGATTCCGGAAACAGATGCGATTCCGGCTCCTCTATAATAAACAGCATATGATCCTGTCTGACCAAATAATAAAACAGCAAATTAAGAATCCACACACACTCCTGCTGACCAGAAGAAGAGAAATTTATTTTCACATATTTCCCGTTGTCCAAAACAATCTGCTCTTCTCCATCGCTGTAACGATACGTACCCCTTAACACTTTTTTTATCAGATTTAATGCCTGCTCTGTTTTTTTCTTTGAAACAGAAGTTTTTCCCATCCGATAAATCGCCAGTCCCTGCAGCCCTTCCGAAAACTCTGGCTTTATACGCAGAATCCGTTCCAGATAATCTTTGGTACAAATATCCAGAGAACGTTTCTGCATATCGTCCATAGTGGCATAAATATAACTAAGCTGCTGGGACAGCAAAGTAATCATGCTGCGCCCGGCCGGAATATATACCACCGGACAGTTATCGTCAAAAATATTATACAAATCAGCTCTAAACTGCTTAAGCTCTTCATCCGGTATCCCCAACAACGTGGTAGATAAACAATGATTTTTTTCTTCCAGAAAATTTATCAGCTCTTTGCTGAATGTAATCCATATATAATTGGGTGCCCCATACTTTTCATCATTTTTGAGTGAAACCCTGATAATGCAGGTTTGGGTAAAATGATACTCAATATACATTTCACCTGCCATTCCCCAGGAGGAACCAAATGTTCTCATAAACTTTTCACGCAGATAATTTTCCAGATCCTTCTTTAATTCATTTCCATACTTCTGCTGAAATTCATTCTTCAGACCGTTCACCGGAACATTTTTTAAAGCCTGCGTCTTCGCAAGTTCTGCGATATCTTCTTTTATTGTCCTGAAATAGTAAATCACCTTTGCTATAGTACTCTTTCCAGAAGCCTGGAACCCTGTTAAGGTCATAAACCGGGAACATTCCAGTTCACAATGCCCTATCGGTCCAAGTTTATTTATAATCAGCTTATGCACTGTCATTCCCTCCTTTTTGGTACTATCTGGTTGCCTTGTTCTATTCTATCATGATGTTTCCTGTTTCACAATCAAAAAATACAGCCGCATGTCAGTCTGATTTTCATGACATGCGGCTGCCCGGTTTCTTTATATCACGTAATACCTTACTCCTTCTTTACAAATACCGGCATATCCTCCAGCGTTACCTGCACGGTAATCCAGTCTCCGCCCGGATATTCCTGTCCGTTCCAGGCGTCCTTCCAGATAACGCCGCTGCCGGGTAAGTAGACCCTGCGCGTTTTTGCGCCCGCCTCCAGAACCGGCGCCGCCAGCACCCGGCTGCCGTAGAGGTATTCATCCTCCGCCTCCCAGGCAGTTTTGTCCTCCGGAAATTCATAAAACAGCGTCCGCATGACCGGCGTGCCCTTTTCATGCGCCTCTTTCATCAGTTCGCGCGTATAATCGCGCATCTGTTCACGGATGTTTAAATATTTCACACAGATATTGTATACAGTGTCACCGTAGCACCATACCTCATTCGGAGCGCCGGAGAGACAGGTCGCTCCGCCCGTCGTACCAAGCTGCGGCTGCCGCGGCTCGCGATCGCCGTGCAGGCGCATGACCGGACAGAAAGCTCCCCACTGGAACCAGCGCACAAACAGCTCCCGGAACGCCGGGTCGGACGGATCTCCACCGTGAAAACCGCCGATATCCGTCGTCCACCACGGAATCCCGGCAAGCCCCATGTTCAGCCCCGCCGCAAGCTGGTTTCTCATACTCTCGAAGCTGGAAGCGATATCGCCGGACCACACAAGCGCCCCGTATTTCTGGCTGCCCGCCCAGGCGCAGCGCAGCAGATTGACAATATTTTTCTGCCCTTCCGCTTCCATGCCCTCATAAAAGGTGCGGGCGTAGTCCAGCGGATAAAGATTGCCGACCTCCAGGTCGGTTCCCAGATAATAACGGTAATTGTCAAAATCATACGCGGAATACTCCGGCTCCGCCTCGTCCAGCCAGAACACGCGGATGCCCTTTTCATAATAATTTTTCTTCGCCTTCTCCCAGACATACTCCCGCGCGCCCGGATTCGTTGCATCATAATAAAGTGTGGCGCCCTGGAAATACTGTCCGGTGCGGAAGCCCCGCTCCGTCCGGATAAGATAGCCCTTCTCCAGCATTTCCTCAAAGTTTTCGCACTCTCTGTCCACGGTCGGCCAGATAGAAACCATCAGCTCGATCCCCATCTCCTTCAGCTCGCGCACCATCGCATCGGGGTCCGGCCAGTAAACCGGATCAAACTTCCACTCTCCCTGCTTCGGCCAGTGAAAGAAATCGATCACGATCAGATCAATCGGCAGATTCCGGCGCTTATATTCACGTGCCACCTCCAGAAGCTCCTCCTGCGTCTGATAGCGCAGCTTGCACTGCCAGAAGCCCAGCCCGTATTCCGGCATCATCGGAACCGTTCCGGTAACGGACGCATATGCCTCCTCGATCTCCTTCGGCGTATCGCCCGCCGTCACCCAGTAATCGAGCGCCTTCGTGGCATACGCCTCAAAGCTCATAATATTTCTGCCAAACACCGCACGCCCGATGGAGGGATTGTTCCACAGAAGTCCGTATCCGCGCGAGGAAATCAGAAACGGAACGCTCGCCTGCGAATTGCGATGCGCCAGCTCCAGGTCCATTCCCTTCAGATCCAGGTACGGCTGCTGATACTGCCCCATTCCATAAATCTTCTCATGCGGGTCTTTCGATTCAAAGCGCATTGTCAGACGGTAGTCCCCGGCAATGTTCGGCCGGAATTCGCGCGCCTCCACCTCGATGGCGCTGCATTTTGCATCCCGGACATCCCGGCGGTTCCGCCAGTATTCCTCCAGAAGAATCTCTCCCTTCTGGTTATAAATCATGATTTTCCCAAGCTTTGAGATCGTGGCTGAGATTTTGCCGTTCACAATCTCTGCGCCCGCGTCCGTCTCCCGGATGCTGTATTCTGTATCCTTCTTGCCGCTTTCCTGTGCCGGGGCAGTGTCCGCGCACTGCTGCCCATCTGCCGGCTTCTGCAGCGCCCAGTCATTTTCCGGCATACAGTTGTTTTTGGTCGCGCGGATGCGCAGAGAATTCTGTCCCCACGGCTCTATCCAGAGTTCCTCCGCGTCATAGTGAAATTTCAGTTTTCCATCTTCGATTTTTAGCATATGTTGTTCCCCCTCGTTATCCTTTTACAGCTCCGCTTGTCATTCCGCTGATAATATATTTTTGCATGAAAATAAAAATAATTGCAACAGGAATTATCGTAACAATCGCAAAAGCTGTCAAATAACTCCATTTTGTGCCATACTGTCCCATGAAATTAAAAATTCCGGCTGTAATCGGACGCTTCTGCTGGTCGAGGATAAACGTCATCCCGTATGCCAGGTCTCCCCACGCATAAAGGAAAGAGAAGATCGCGCAGACCATCACGCCCGGCTTTGCAATCGGAACCAGGACGCGGATAAACGCCGAAAACCGGTTACAGCCATCAATGCGCGCCGCTTCCTCCAGATCCCCCGGTATGGAAGCAAAGTAATTCTTCAGAATCAGCACTGAAAACGGTATCCCTATGGTAGCGTCCGCCAGCATTGCCGCCCACGGCGTGTTGTACATATGCATGTTGCGGAACATAATAAACATCGGCGTCAGAAGCACGGCAACCGGCAGCATCTGCGTCACCAGAAAGCCGAGCAGAACCACCTTTTTCCCCTTAAAGCGGAATTTTGCGATTCCGTAGGAAGCTGGCACTGACAGCACCACAGAAATCAGCATCGCGCCGACTGAAATCAGAAAGCTGTTTGCAAAAGACTGGAACATATTAAAGTCTCCTGTCTCTACCTGCGCCGCATAGGATTTCAGATTCAGCACCTGCGGCCAGATGGTCGGCGGAATCTGAAAGATTTCTTTTTCCGTTTTCAGTGATGTCACAAAAATCCAGTAGACCGGAAACAGCAGGATACACATAATTATCAGTGACACAATGCACAACAGTACATTTTTTACACCGGAGATTTTTCTTTCCTCGTCCATCATTCTTCCTCCTTCGTTGCTTTCAGATAAAAGCTTCCCGCAATCAGCAGGATGACCAGAAGCACATTCGCCACCGCCGAGCCTTTGCTGTATTTAAACATTTCAAATGACAGCTTATAGGAATAGGTGGAAAGCATATGGGTGGAATTCACCGGTCCACCGCTTGTCATGACATACACAAGGTCAAACACCTTGAACGTATAAATAAAGCCGAGAATCAGCACCGATTCGATGGTCGGGCGCAGAAGCGGCAGCGTAATTTTAAAGAATGTCTGCCCCTTGCCCGCTCCGTCGATAGAGGCGCTCTCGTACAGCTCCTTCGGGATCGTCGTCAATCCGGTAGAAATCAGAATCATATTAAACGGAATCCCAATCCAGACATTTGCGCAGATAAGCGCAAACATCGCCGTTCCCGGCGTGGTAAGCCACTCGATATTTTCTTTAATCAGTCCCAGACTGGACAAAATATAGTTTAAAATTCCCACATCCGTTCCAAAAATAAACTTAAACATCAGCGCCGTCACAGTAATCGGAATCATCCACGGCATCATCAGAAGCCCGCGCACCGGCTTTGCAAATTTAAAGTTCTGATTGAAGAACAGCGCAAGGGCAAACCCGATAAGAAACTGGATCACCAGGCAGGACACGGTAAACACCAGCGTATTTACAAGGGACGTCCGGAATACCCTGTCCTTAAATATATCAATATAATTTGCCAGCCCCGCAAATGGTTTGTCCGGCGCCGTCAGCGTGCGCATGGTAACATCCTGGAAGCTCAGAACAATATTCTGCAAAATCGGATAGCCGACAAAATACAGCATATATGCAAACGCGGGAAATACATAAAGCCAGCCGGCATTATCATACCGGAAAAACTGTTTTATCCTCTTCATCTCACACAATTTCCTTTCTTTTGAGCGCAAAATACGGAGTACACGGATTTCGCCGCATACTCCGTATCCTTATTTCACCTGTTCCTATGAAATTCCTTCACCGGTTTCCATTACTGTGCAAGTACACCGTCAATCGTAGCCTGCGCTTCTGCCGCCGCGTCCGCCGGCTCCGCGGAGCCTGTCATCACCTCGTTGAATGCCAGGGAGATTGCGTCGGATACCTCCGGCCATTCCGGAAGCGGTCCTCTCGCCTGCGCATATTCAAGCTGGTCTACAAATTTCTTATAAACAGCGTCCTCCTCTGAAGAAAACTGCTCCGCCGCAATTTCCTTGTCCGCGGAAATATAACCCATCTGCGTCATCATAAAGGTAACCTGTTCCTTCTGTGTCGCATACGCAAGGAAATCAAGCGCTCCCTCTTCATTGCCGCCTGCAACTACCGCATAGTTTTCGCCGCCGATTACCGATGCAAATTCCGCATCCTTCGGAATCAGGGTAACATCCCAGTTCAGGTCCGGCGCCTCCGCTCTCATCGTCGGAATCTGCCACGGTCCGTTCACCATCATCGCCACGTTTCCGGAAATAAACTGGTTCATCACATCGCCCTGCGTCCAGTTGATGCACTCCTTGCTCATCACGCCGGAATCCACCAGGTCCTTTACAAAGGTGAGCGCCCGGATGCCCGCCTCGGAATTTACCTCATAAGAGGTTGCCCCGGTCGACCACAGCCACGGTGTAAAGTTAAAGGTTCCCTCCTCATTCTGGAGACTGCAGAACGCAAGTCCGGTGACGCCGTCCGAGGTCAGTTTTTCAGCCGCCTCCTTCAGCTCATCCCAGGTCTGCGGAACCTCCGTGATGCCCGCCGCATCAAACATATCCTTGTTATAGTACAGAGACAGACAGTTGCATCCGAACGGAACACCATACAGCACATCATCCAGCGTCGCGGAAGCCACCGGTCCCTCATAGTAGGTGCTCACGTCAAATTTGCCGGTGATATCCGCAAAGATCCCCATAGAAGCATAGGACGCATGGTCCGGAGAATCCAGAATTACCAGATCCGGCAGCTCGCTTGCCGATGCTCCGATAGAAAGCTGCTTTTTAAAATCCGCGAAGGGAACATATTTTGCCGTCACCGCGTAAGCGTCCTGGCTGCTGTTGTATGTTCCGATCATTTCGTCCAGCGCCCGCTGATGTCCCTCCGTCTCCCAGTAATACCAGAGCGTGATGTCCTCCGCCGCGCCTGCCGTAACCGCGCCCGCCAGCATTGCTGCCGCCATTGCCGTGCCAAGTACCATCGCTGCTGCTTTTCTTAATTTCATACCTGTTTTCCTCCTTTTCGGTATCTGTTTTTGATAATCCAAGAATACACGCTTTTTTTGCTCTGCAACACGCAAGAAAACTTAAAAAGGTAGAAAAATCTAAGGTTACTTATGTGTTTTCCGGTAATCTGCCGGAAGCTGTCCGGTCGTCTCCTTAAATACCCGGCTGAAGTATTTTGCATCGGAATAGCCCACCTTTTCCGCTATTTCGTAAAGCTTCAGACTGGTGCCGATAAGCAGCTCCTTCGCCTTTGTTATGCGGAAGTTCCGTATATAGGCGCTGAAATTCACGCCCACCTCCTGGTGGAATCTGGTTCCCAGATATTCCGGCGTGATGTTCAGCTTTGCTGCAATTTCTTCCAGGGTAATCCCGCTCTGGTAGAATTCCTGAATCAGGCTCTGCGCCCGCTTTACCGTCAGATGCATCACCTCTTCGCCGTCATCCGCAAGCTGGTCCAGCAGAAATTCTCCGACAGCCTCCAGCTCGCCCGCCGTCTTCGCGCCCATAATCTGTTCCAGAAGCTTCTGCTGCTCCAGCTTTTCGTATTCCAGCATCCCGACTTCCTTGCCGGTATTCATAAGCGCCCAGAAAAATCTTACGTAGCACTCCTTGATTTCTCTGGGAGAATATACCTTTCCCCCGCTGAAATACCCGTAAAACGCAAGCATACTGTCTTTTACTTTTTCCTTCTGTCCGGCGCACACGGCAAGGCGCATCTGATTTTCCATAAGCAGCGGATAAATGCAGGGGCTGGTCTGCAGCTTCGTGATTTTCGGATAGCAAATCATCACATCGTCCCCAAGGGAGATGTTCCATTCCATATGCGCCATCAGAGTTGCGATGCCGCCTTTGAGCTCCCCCAGCGCAAGATCGCAGATAAATCCGACCGCTCCCCGCAGCTTCCGGCTACGGCTTTGCAAAAGCCAGTACTGCACCCACCGCTCCAGCTCTCCGGAGCTTTCATCACGGTAAATAAGAATCACAAGCGCCGCGTCCCGGTCCAGCCCGACACAAAAGTATCCGGTGCCCTTCCGCTGCGCAAGCAGCTGCTCCAGCTCTTTTCTCGCCGCGTCCCCGGTCTTCTCATAGCTTTTTCCCAGATACACACAGATTCCCTGATAACGTGTCCCGCACCTTACCCCAAAATGCTCCTGAAGTCTCTCCTCCATCGCTTCATCCGCGTCCAGCGTTCCGGAAAGAATCCCGCCAAAAATCTGCTCCGCGCTTCCAAACACATCCCTGGAGAGCTCTTTTTCCTGCCTCATTTCCTCCTCTATGCGGTGAAGCGCCTCCGTAATATCGCCCAGGACGACAGGCTTCAGCAGATACTCCTTCACGCCCATGCGCATCGCCTGCCTTGCGTACTCAAATTCTGAATACGCGCTCAGCACGATCACCTTTGCCCGGAAGCCTTCCTCCTGCAGCTTCGTAAGCATTTCCAGACCGTCCATCACCGGCATCCTGATGTCGGTGATAATCAGCTCCGGCATCACCCTCCGTATCAGCGCAAGTCCTTCCTCCCCGTTTTCGGCTTCTCCCGCAATCTCGTATTTTGTATCCAGTTTTTTCAAAAGCCGGGACAGACCTTCCCGTATGCGGATTTCATCTTCTATAATTACAATTCTCATCTTTCCGTGTCCTCCCCGGCTTCCTGCAGCGGTATCCAGATATGGATTTTCGTCCACTCCTGCTCCCTGCTCTCTATCCGCACCTCTCCCTCTTCACCGTAATACATGTGAATCCGGTTGATTGCGTTTTCCATGCCGATATGATTTTTGTCTCTGCTCTGCGGAAAAATCCCCTGGTTCATCCGGCCGACCGTCTCCGCGTCCATGCCCTTTCCGTTATCATAAATCTCCGCAAACAGCCGCCTCTCCCGGCGTTCCATACTGACCGTAAGCACATGGATCCGGCTTACACCCTCAAAGCCGTGCAGGATCGCGTTTTCCACAAACGGCTGCAGAAGCAGCTTATGGATTTTTTCTTCCATGACCTCCGGCTCCACATGGATATCGCACTGAAAGGTATTTTTCAGCCTTGTCTGCTGGAGGAACAGATACTTTTTCAGCCATTCCACTTCCTCCCGCACCGTGACAGTCCCGTTGCTGTTGTCGATTCCGTAGCGGAGGATATGTGCAAGCGCACTGATAGAATTGCTGATTTCAAATTCTTCACGGTCGATTGCCATCCAGTTAATGGTATCCAGTGTATTGTACAGAAAATGCGGATTTAGCTGCGCCTCCAGCGCCGCAATCTCTGCCTGCCGCTGCTTTTCTCCGGCGGCGCGCTCGTTTTCCAGGGAAGCCGCCAGCCGCTCCAGCATGTGGTTAAATTCCTGCGCTATGATTTCCACCTCTCCCGGCATATTTTTCTCCAGCTCCACGCGCGCGGACAGGTCGCCCCTGCCGGCGCGTTTCATCACCGGCACCATGTTCTGCAGGGAGCCGCTCAGACGCCGCGTAAGGATCATGATAACCACCACCAAAGTCCCCAGGGAAATCCCCAGGACAACCAGCGTGATCTGCTGCTGCACGTTCAGACGGCGAACGACTTCCTCCTGACTGGACACATGCACAATATCACACTGGAATTGTTCATCGTATACAAAATCTACCGTTCTATGTCCGCCGCCGGATAGCTCCTGCGTGCGCACATATTCCTCGTAGGCTTTTCTGCGCGTTTCCTCGTCCTCGGACCACTCAATCACCGGCTTTGCAAGAAGCTCCTTCTGCGGATGGGACACCATCCTCCCGTCTCTGTTCACCATAAAATTGAAGCTCCCCTCCGGGCTGTCCTGCGCGCTGCACACCGAGCCAAGCAGTTCTTCGTCAATGCTGACAACAACAATGCCAAGTTGCTTCTTCACATCGCGATAGTCAATAATGCGATGTCCGATATGAAACAGATAATGCTCCTCTGCCCCAAAGGTAACTGCCTTCTGCGTGGGGATCACATGCGTATCGTTATCCCCGGAAATGCTGTCGTACAGCTCCTCCCGTGTCATGTCAAAGGTCGAGAGCCAGGAATTTCTGGTGCTGGAGCCTGTCAGAAGGTCATAAAAAACAAGCGTTCCGTTTTCCGTCAGCACAGAAATGCATTTGATATATTCCTTTGTGTAAAACAAACCGTGCAGCGTTCTGCGAAGCTGGTTTTTACTCACGGAGACATCTTCCTCACGGTTAATTTTATCGATTAAATCCACAATGTCATCATCCGTATATACCTGGAACAGAATGTCCTCATACGATTCCAGCCAGACGTCCAGGCTGCTGCGTGTCTGCTGCAGATTATCGCGCGTCAGCTCCCGCACGTTATCCCGCACAATGCTGGAGGTATTGAAATAAGAAAAAATGTTAATCATCACAATCGGAAGAATGGAAGTGATGAAAAACGCCTGTATCAGACGTACTTTCAGACTCCGCTTCTGCCCCTTCACCGTAAATCCCGCCATCGTCCAATCCTCTCCCGCCTTTTTCCCATTCAGATTTTCGCGTCCGTTTTTCTTCCAGGAACATCTTCCATCTGCCCGGTCATTCATCCCTTCCCGTATCCGCCGTACCGCAGAGCCGCGTCACTGTTCACTCTGTTCGCAGCAACAGAGCCGCTCTTTCAGCAGGGTGTTGCGTTTTGTCACCGTAACATTGCGCACCGCATACGCCAGCGCCTTTTTCGTCCCGACGAGCACAAGGATTTTCTTTGCCCGCGTGATACCCGTATAAATCAGATTCCGCTGCAGCATCACAAAATGATTCATGAGAACCGGCATCACGACGATCGGATACTCCGAGCCCTGCGCCTTATGAATCGTCGTGGCGTAGGCATGAACCAGCTCATCCAGTTCCGCCGCGTCATATTCCACAGCGCGCCCGTCAAAGCTTACTTTCAATGTACGGCCTCCGATATCCACCGATTCAATGATGCCGATGTCCCCGTTAAATACTTCCTTGTCGTAATTATTTCTTATCTGCATGACCTTATCATTCGGGCGAAAGATAAAACCGCTCCTGCGCAGCCCGTCCCCCTGCGGGTTTAAAGCCTCCTGCAGCGCCAGGTTAAGGTTCGTCGCACCCACAACGCCCTTCTGCATGGGCGTAAGCACCTGGATTTGATTAACCGGCGTGTGATAAAAGCGCGATAATTTGTGCTGCACGAGATTTACAATTTCAAGCACAGCATCCTCCGGTTCTTCCCTAGCAATAAAGAAGAAATCTGTGTCGCGCCCGTTTGAGAGATCCGGCAGCTTTCCCTCGTTGATTTTATGCGCGTTCATGACAATGCGGCTGGTCTGCGCCTGCCGGAATATCCGCGTCAGACGGATGACCGGAAAGCAGCCGGAATCCATGATATCGCGGAGCACGTTGCCCGCTCCGACCGACGGGAGCTGGTCGATATCGCCCACCAAAATCACACGCATCCCGGCGGGAACCGCCTTTAAAAGCGCATTCATCAGGATAGTGTCAATCATGGAGCACTCATCCACGATCAATACGTCGCCTTCCAGCGGATGCTCCTCATTTTTCTGGTAGCCCTCCGGCGGCTTGTACTCCAGAAGCCGGTGAATCGTTTTCGCCTCCATGCCGGTCGTCTCTTCCAGCCGTTTCGCCGCTCTTCCGGTGGGCGCCGCCAGAAGAATTTTCAGCCCGAACGCGCGGTATGTCGCCAGAATGCCCTGCACGGTGGTTGTCTTTCCGGTTCCGGGACCGCCGGTCAGAATCATCACCTTCGACACTGCCGCCTGCCGTATTGCGTCCGCCTGGATTTCATCATACTGCATATGTACCTTTTTCTCAATATGTGACACGTCGATGGAGAGATCGGGGTTGCCGCTCTGCTCCCGCGCCTGCATAAGCTGCGTCCATAACCGATCCTGCGCCGGAGTCTCGCGCAGCCTCTTCAATTTTGCCACCGTGCCAACCTCCGCATAGTAAAACGGCGGCAGATAGATTGCTTCGAATGTGCTGTTTTCTTCACAGTCAGCTCTCCGCCATTCCATCCCCTCCGGACACATCTGCACAGATGCTCCCGGTTCTGTCTGTATAATCTTCTCCCGGATGACGTCCTTATCCGCGATCATCTGATCCAGCGTCATGACAATACTGCTCTCCTCTGCTTCCAGAAGCTGCACGGCTTTCTGTATCAACTGGTTCTTCCGGGCATACACATGCCCCTCATCCGCCAGATTGCTCAATGTGTACAGAATCCCGCTGCGCAGGCGCACAAAGGATTCCTTTGAAAAGCCCAGCTTTTCGGCAATGCTGTCCGCCGTCTTGAAGCCGATCCCCCAGATATCATCCGCCAGACGAAACGGATTTTCCTTTACCTTCCCGATGCTCTCATTCCCGTACTGCCGGTAGATTTTGGCAGCAAATGAGGTGTTCACGCCGTGATCCTGCAAAAACAGCATGACATTTTTAATCTCTTTCTGCCGCTCCCAGCTCTCCTTGATCTGAAGGATGCGTTTTTCCCCGATTCCCTCCACCTCTCGCAGACGCCCGATTTCGTTTTCAATCACCTCAATGGTATCTGTCCCGAATTTCCGGACAATCCGCTGCGCGAACCGGGGACCGACGCCCTTGATCAGACCGGAGCCTAAATATTTTTCAATCCCATAGACGGTCGCGGGCAGCGTCTCCTCCCACGTCTCCGCCGCAAACTGGCGCCCGTAGCGGCTGTCCACCTTCCAGTTGCCGTCGATCAGCAGTACCGAGCCGACATTCACATCCAGAAGACTTCCAACCACCGTCACCAGGTCGCTGTTGTTTTTGACAGCACACTTCAAAACCGTGTAGCCGTTTTCCGGGTTCTGATAAGTAATGCGTTCCACCACGCAGCGAAGCTTTACCGTGTGATGCTTGCCGCCAGCCTGTCCCGCCTGCGCTCCGGCTTTACGCTGACGGTCATCCGTCTGCAGACCATTTCCCTGTCCGGCTCGCTGCTTTCGCACCTCTGAGACTCTTCTCGCTTCCTCCGCCAGCCGTTCATACACCTTCTGGTTCATGCGGCAGTCGTTCAGCGCGCGATGCGCGCCCTCCGCGGAGAACCCATAATGCTCTGCCAGGTCGACCAGCCTGTGATGCGAAAGCTGCGGCAGCACTTTTCTCGCCAGAATTAAGGTGTCTGCATAATCATTATCCGGCACCTTTTGAAAATATTTCTGCGCATCCCGATACAGAAACTTCATATCAAAGCTGCTGATGTTGTGTCCCACCAGGACCATATCTCCGGCAAATTGAAAAAAGTCTCCAAGAACGTCAGGAAACCCTGGCGCTCCGGCGACCATTTCATCTGTGATCCCGTTCACCCGGCTGGCTCCGGGCGGAATCCTGCGTCCCGGGTTTACCAGCGTGCTGAATTCTCCCGTTACTTTACCATTGTTCACTTTTACCGCAGAAATCTCAATTACCTCATCATATTTCGATGAGATTCCGGTGGTTTCCAGATCGAACACTACATAATCCGAAACATATTGATTTATCAGCTTTCCTCTTTTGCTTCCTAACACGGCGTTATCTCCTCTGTCTGGCAGGCTGTTTTAACGATATCATATCACACACCAAACAGATATGTAAAGAATGGATAGCTTTTACTTATCCGATGGAATAACAGACGTTACTGTTCACGTCGTTCACAGTAACATTCGCAAATCCATTTAAAATTCGCTCCGCGAATGGGATTTGCTCACACCTGTATCACTTTCTTACGGACTTTGCAGTGAATGCAAAGTCCTGACCTGAACAGTAACTAACAGACCTCCTGCGCAGTACCGCAAAGGCGATCACACAGACAACCACCGACAGCAGCGAGCCTCCGGGCGCTGCCATTCCCATCGGATAAAGTGTGTCGGCAAAATATTTTGACGCCAGAAACGCCCCCGGAACGCGCACCAGCAGAATGGACAGCACGTTATGTAAAAACGAAATTCCCGACAGCCCGTAAGCACAGAAATAGCCGCTGAAGCTGAAGTGCACGCCTGCGAACATGCTGTCCCAGATGTACGACCGCAAATACTGGTCACCCAGCCGGATTACCTCTGCGTCCTTCGTAAACAGCCCCACAATGCCGCTGCCGGTAAACTGCACGATAACCGATACCACCAGACCAAAGCCTGCCGCCATCAGAATGGCATAACGCAGCGTCGCCGCCGCCCGGTCATGCCTGCCCGCCCCGATATTCTGTGCGGAGAGCGCGGATACCGTCGACAGCATGGTAGACGGAACCAGGAACACCACGCCGATAAATTTCTCTACGATGCCGACTGCTGCAGCGTCATTTAAGCCTCTGCGGTTGGCGATAACGGTGATAATGATAAACGAGATCTGGATAAAGCCGTCCTGCAGCGCAACGGGGATACCTATTTTCAATATCTGTCCCATGGTCGCTGCCTGAGGCTTAAAATCCTCTTTTCGCAGCGCGATGCCGGTCTTTTTCTTCAGAATGACCGTCAGCGCCACGATCACGCTGATCGTCTGCGCCAGTGTTGTGCCAAGCGCTGCCCCTGCCGGTCCCAGATGAAACACCCCGATAAAGAGATAATCGAGCGCAATATTCGCCGCACACGCAACAGCAATAAAATACATAGGGCTTTTGGAATCCCCCAGTCCCCGGAAAATCGAGCTAATGATATTATATGCGGTAATAAACGGAATCCCGATAAAGCAGATCGTCAGATAAAGGGTCGTCCCGGAAACAGCCTCCGCCGGTGTAGACATCACCGCCACGATCGGCTTTACCAGAATGAGCAGCAACACCGTCAGAGCGATGGACACACCCATGAACAGAGTAACAGTATTTCCGACCGTGAGCGCCGCCTGCTTAGACTGCTTGGCGCCGACCGCCTTCCCGATCGTCACGGTAGCGCCCATCGCCAGCCCAACGATCATCACCGTCAGCATGTGCATGACCTGGCTTCCCACTGAAACGGACGTAATGCTGTCCACACCGTTAAACTGCCCGATGATAAACAGATCCGCCATCCCGTATAGAGTCTGTAAAAAATAAGATAACAGATAGGGTAATGAAAAGAAGGCAATGTTTTTAAACACACTGCCCGTCGTTAGATTTTTTTCCATATTTTTTGTCTGCCGCCGGCCTTTGCCGTGCAGACACACCGCTCCTTCCTTTTTCCATCACAAGGATGAAAGTACTTCGGAGCTTATTATAAACTTTATAATAGTTGTAGAGTCAAGTATCATTTCCAGGTAATTTTTCAGATTTCCCGCACCGACTGCGCTTCCACAAGCTCCCCGTCAAATACGATGTGCCGGTTCTTACTCTTCTTGCGGATCAGCTCCAGCAGCGTCCGGATCGTGGCTTCCGCCATCTCTTCCATCGGCTGGCGCAGTGTCGTGATCGACGGGTTATAAAACTGGGCAATATCCAGACCGTCAAAGCCAGTCACCGAATAATCCTCCGGCACAGACTTGCCGCTCTCAAATATGGCCTTGCATGCGCCGACTGCCATCTGATCCGAGATCGCATAGATCGCCGTGAATTCCTCGCCGGACTCCAGCAACTCTTTTGCCATCTCATAGCCATTCTCCATCGTGTAAGAGCCGATTTCCTGGTTCATGTATTTCACGAGCGACGGATTGGCTGCAATGCCGTGCTTTTTAAGCGCCTGATAATAGCCCTCCAGGCGGAGGCGCCCAATACTTTCGTCGTCCTCCGTGGAGGCGAGGATCGCGATCTTTTCGTGTCCCTTTGAGATCAGGTAGTCCACGATCTTACCGCTCTCCTTCACATCATCCACGGAAACGGACGCGTACTTCTTCTTGTTTTCATCCTCCAGCAGACCGATCGTACTTAAAACAAACGGTACAGAGATCTGCCTGAGCTTATCCTCCGAGTGGGAGAAATAGCCGCCCAGGAACACAATACCCCGCAGGCGCTTTTCTTTTTCAAGCTGGATCGCCACATCCACCTCATCCTGCCAGTCGTCGACATGCTGGAGCACCAGAGAATATTTCTCTTTCTGTGTCTCGGCCTCAAAAATCTTAATCATACGGTTAAACAGAGGATTGCTGATACCCTTTACCAGCACGGCGATGGTTCTTGCGTCGGTCCGTTTTAAATTCCTTGCGCTGTTGTTCGGAACGTAATTATGCTCCGCAATCGTTCGCATGATCATTTCCTTTGTCTCCTGATTAATATCCGGATGATTGTTGATCGCACGCGAGACTGTACTCACGCCCACTCCGCACATCCGCGCAATATCTTTAATCGTAACGCTTTCCATCTATCTTTCCCTCATTTCCTCTGTCGCAGTGTATCTTTCGTGTATCCGCTGTTCCTTTTGCACAGTCTGTTCGCAAAGGAACCCTATCTACTCTAACATCTGCCGTACAGTTCTGTCAA
Source organism: Marvinbryantia sp. (assembly GCF_047017445.1). NCBI lineage: Bacteria > Bacillati > Bacillota > Clostridia > Lachnospirales > Lachnospiraceae > Marvinbryantia > Marvinbryantia sp. Next base: position 291,336 of record NZ_JBKXTT010000002.1, read on the forward strand.
TTCCCGAATTTTCTTTTCCATTTCCTCCGTCAGTGCATTTTTCTTCATTCTCCAGATCCAGTTTCCGCCAAGCTTCGACGGCGTGTTGATGCGCGCCGCATCGTCCAGCCCCAGATAATCCTGGATCGGAATGATCGCCGTATCTGCAACGCTCGCCAGCACGGTGCGGATCATTTTCCAGTTGATCTCGTTCTCATCTTCTCTTTTCAGATCCAGATAGCGCACCGCCATCCGGTAATCCTCCTCCGGCAGAGAGCGGAACCATCCGACCACCGTCTGATTGTCATGCGTGCCGGTATATGCCACGCAATTCTGCGTGTAGGTATGCGGCAGATAATTGCTCTCCTCCCTGGAATCAAAGGCAAATTCCAAAACCTTCATTCCCGGATAACCGGTATCCCGCACGAATCTGATCACGCTGTCCGTCAGAAAGCCCAGATCCTCCGCAATGATCCTTGTCTCGCCAAGCTCCTTTTGCAGTGCATGAAAGAGCGCGATTCCCGGTCCCTTCGCCCAGTGACCGCCCTGCGCTGTATCCTGCCCGTAGGGGATGGAGAAATACTCGTCAAATCCCCGGAAATGGTCTACGCGAACGATATCATACAGCCGGAAGCATCTGCGCATACGCTTTATCCACCACGCATACCCCGTCTTCTCATGGTATTCCCAGTCATAAAGCGGATTTCCCCAGACCTGCCCGGTTGCCGAAAAACCATCCGGCGGACATCCGGCGATCGCAGACGGCGTTCCGTTTTCGTCAAACTGGAAGAGTGCCGGCTCAGACCAGGTATCCGCACTGTCAAACGCCACATAAATAGGGATATCCCCGATGATCTCTACCCCATGGCTGTTTGCATATTTCTTCAGCCGGTACCATTGCTTCTGAAAATAAAACTGCTGGAAGCGATAGAAATCAATTTCCTCCGCCAGAAGCTCCCGAAAGCGCTCCATCGCCTCCGGTCTGCGCAGACGGATATCCTCGTCCCACTCGGCGAAGCTTTTTCCGCCGAACCAGTCTTTTACCGCCATGAACAGGCAGTAATCCTCCAGCCACTCCTTATTTTCCTCCAGAAAGTCCTGGTATTCCGGCTTTTCTGCAAGACTGCTTCTTTCATATGCTTTTCTTAAAATGTCAAACCGTGTTTCATATAATTTTTGATAATCAATATACTGACCGTCTTCCTGCGCGTCGATAGCCTCACATTCTTCCTCTGACAGAAGCCCCTCTTCCGCCAGCTGATCCAGATCGATAAAATATGGATTTCCTGCAAAGGTGGAGAAGGACTGGTACGGGGAATCCCCGTACCCTGTAGGTCCAAGCGGAAGGATCTGCCAGTATCTCTGACCTGCTCTCTCTAAGAAATCCACGAAATCATACGCACATCGGGAAAATGTACCGATCCCATATCTGGAAGGCAGGCTTGCGATCGGTAAAAGTATACCGCTTGCTCTTTTCATATTCACCCTCCCTGTCCGCCGGCAAAGGCAGGCATCAGCCTTTTACCGCGCCGGCAACAACACCTTCAATAATATATTTCTGACATGCCATATAGAAAACGATGATCGGAATAATGCTCAGTACCAGCACACCCATCATGGCTCCCATATCCACCGAGCCGTATCCGCCCTTTAAATACTGCACCGCGATCGGGATTGTCTTAAATTTTCTGATATCCAGTACCAGATACGGCAGCAGATAGTCGTTCCAGATCCACATTGCCTGCAGGATCGCCACCGTAATGCAGGTCGGCTTTAAGATCGGCATAACTACTTTGAAAAAGGTCTGGAGCGGCGTGCATCCATCAATCATCGCCGCTTCCTCGATTTCAAGCGGGATTGATTTCACGAAACCGGTAAACATAAATACCGCAAGCCCCGCTCCAAATCCCAGATACACCACAATAATGCCGACCGGATTGCTCAAATGCAGGATATTCGCGATCTTGGACAGTGTAAACATTACCATCTGGAACGGCACGATCATCGAGAACAGGCACAGATAATAAATGGTGGACGTCACCTTGTTCTTTACCCTGCTGATATACCATGCACACATAGAGGTGCAGAGGATGATCGCCGCCACGGAAAATACCGTGATAAACAGAGACCAGCCAAACGCCTGGACGAACCCGGTCTTTTCGATACCGTTTATATAGTTGTCGATACCCACAAACATTTTATCCACCGGGATCGCAAATGGATCTCTGCTGATATATGCTTTTTTCTTAAACGAATTAATCACAACCAATGCGATCGGGTACACATAAAAAATACTGAGGATCGTAAAAAATACGGTTAAAAATCCGCCGTGCTTTGCTTTTCTCGCGTCCATTACTGCTGCACCTCCTTCGATCTCGTAAGCAGATTCTGCGCGATCGCGATCACCGCAACCAGAATAAAGAACAATACCGCCTTCGCCTGGCCGACGCCTTCATATCCGGCACGTCCGTAGAACGTGTTGAAGATATTCAGGGCAAGCATTTCCGACATCTTGGAAGGTTCGCCGTTGGTCAGCGCCAAGTTCTGGTCAAACAGCTTGAAGCCGTTGGTCAGTGTCAGGAAGGTACAGATCGTAATGGACGGCATTACCATCGGAATCGTTACCTTAAACAATACCTGACGGGAATTTGCGCCGTCGATCTTCGCCGCCTCGATAAGCTCCGGCGGAATATTCTGGATACCGGAAATATAAATGATCATCATATAACCGATCTGCTGCCAGCACATCAGGATAACCAGTCCCCAGAATCCAAAGCTGGAGGAATAGGTCAGCGTGCGGTTAAACTGCATCAGAATACCGTTCAGCAGAAGCTGCCAGATATAACCAAGAATAATGCCGCCGATCAGGTTCGGCATAAAGAATACTGTTCTGAAAATGTTCGTTCCTCTGATTTTTTTCGTCAGCAGCATTGCCACCGCAAATGCCAGGACGTTGATCAGGATCACGGATACCACGGTAAACGCCGCCGTATACCAGAGCGAATGCAGGAACGGATCCGTCGGATCCCCGAATATTTTCAGATAGTTGCTGATGCCGATGAATTTCGCATCGGTAACAGTGGTAAACTTACAGAATGATAAATAGATACCCATCACAAACGGGGCAATAAATCCAATCGTGAATGCCAACATGGTCGGAAGCACAAACACCGGCCAATATTTCTTAATTGCCTTATCCATACTCTGCTCCTTATTTTATAAAAGGGCGAGCGAAGCATCGCTCACCCTTTTGCTCAAATTCTGACTGTTTCTCTTATTTCTGCTGTGATCAGCCCTCGTTTGCCGCTGCGTACTCTGTAGCCCATCCGTCTACGAATGCGCTTACCACGCCGTCCCATTCGCCGGTGCCCTGTGCGTACTCAAGAAGTGCGCTGCCGACGCCGTTCTTCCAGTTTTCAGACGGCATTGTTGTGAAGCACCATGCTACTGCGGTATGTCCTGCTGCGATGTCCTCGTTTGCCGCTACAACCAGCGGGTTAGCCGGAGCATATTCATCACCGATAGAGGAGAACGGAGTTACAAAGCCCATATCCTGTGTCAGAGCAGTCTTACCGGTCTCGCTGGTTACTACCCAGTTCAGGAAATCAAGTGTTGCCTGGATGTCTGCTTCAGACGCTTTGCTGTTTACGCACCAGTAGTTCTCAGAACCTGTGCAGAGACCCTGATTCTCTTCGCCTTCTGCGCCAATGTAGATCGGCATCATGCCAAGATCCTCGTCTGCTACTTCATTACCCTGGATATCGCCGTATGCCCAGGTACCATTCTGATAAAATACTGCCTCGCCTAATGCGAATTCAGAAGCTGCATCCTCGCCAGTTTTGCCGGAGAGCATCGTCGGCTCACAGGTAGCGTTGTTGATGTACAGATCCCAGATTGCTTTGTAGTTGTCAAGGTAAGTGCCCTTGATCGCATCGGTGGAACCGATACCGTCTGCCTGATATTCATAGTAGATCGGCAGGTTTGCAAGGTGTGTCTTGAATCTCCAGTCAGAGGAGGAATCCATACCTGCGGAAGTGAATGCGCCGAGAATTCCAAGCTCATCCTTCTTCGCCTGGATATCTTCTACGACTGCTTTGAAGGTATCAAAGTTGTTGATCTCGTCCATAGAGGTAACTACTGCGCCCTCTGTCTCGAAGTAAGCGTTCATCAGCGCCTTGTTGTAGATGATGCCGTAGGTCTCGATTACATATGCGATACCGGATACAGAACCGTCATCATTTACCAGCGCAAAGTCGTCGCTCTTTAAGTTCTTGTAAATCTCGCTGTCCTTTAAATCCAGGCAGTAATCTTTCCATGTTGCAAGGCCAACCGGACCATTTACCTGGAACAGTGTCGGAGCTTCGCTCTTTGCCATCTCGGATTTCAGCGTGGACTCGTAGGTGCCGGAAGCTGCGGTAACAACCGTAACCTCTACGCCCGTCTCATCCGTGTAAGCTGCCGCCAGGTCTTCCCACTGCTCAGCCTGCTCCGGCTTGAAATTCAGGTAATAAACCTTTCCGGTTTCTTCTGCGCTTGCCGGTACGGCTGCCAGACCTGCTACCATTGCTGCGGATAATGCCACTGATAATGCTTTTTTCATTGTTTTCATAGTGCCTCTCCTTTTCTTTTATAAAATTGATTTCTTTTTGGAAACGTTCTCGGTATTGTTACCGGTAACGTTTCCGGTTTCTGGTATTATAATAGCACTGTTTGGAAGTATTGACAAGTCCTTTTTTCTCCCTTTACACTATTTCGTTTGATTTTCACAAAATCAACGTCTTGTTTTTGTGCATTTTCTCTAATACCTCTGCGTTTACCACGTTGTTTCACACTCTGCATCTGCTGCCCGTAACTGTTCAAAAAAGGGCAAACAATACGGCGGCCGGATTCTTCATCCAGGCCGCCGCATTGTTGCTGCTAGACCACCGTTTTCCGTTTGCGCCTTGTCAGTATTACGGCGATGCCAACGCCGGAAATACACATCAGGGCGATCCACATCCATATGCCGGAGTCGTCGCCGGTCTTTGGGCTGGCCTTCCCGGCGCTGCCGGTTTTGCCGGGACGGGTGCTGTTACCTGCCGCCGGGCCGGATGTCCGCTCCGTCTCGCTGCCTGGCGTTTCGGTTTCCTCCGTTTCACTGCCGGGCGTTTCCGTTTCCTCCGTTTCACTGCCGGGCGTTTCCGTTTCCTCCGTCTCACTGCCGGGCTCCTCTTTCTTCTCCGCCAGCACATAATAACTGTTATGATCCGTCTGAAATGTGATCCGCTTTCCGTCCACGCTGCTGTCCATCACAGTCACATTGCCTCCCGTGGAAAGGTGGCAGATGACCGGGGACGCATACGCTTCCAGCGTCTCCACTGTGACCGTGACCGTCCGGCTGACCTCCACACGGTTCCCATCCTGATCGATGAAATAAATATCCATCGGATAAATATTTGTCCCATAGGCTGCCATGCAGCTTTCAAACCAGCGAAAGCCCTGTGCGTCCGTTTTCGGGATGGGATATACCACCAGACGGAGTTCGTTCCCCGTGACGCCGCTGACCGCCACGCTGCTCCCGTCCCCCAGCGTGACCGCCGCTCCCCCGTTTTCCACAGGGGCAGTATACCGGTCTGACTCCTGGATATACCGCGCACGTACCTCAATCTCGGTCTTTCTGCTTTCCGTCAGCGCTGCCGCAGAACAGGGGAGCGCCATAAGCAGGCACAAAAGCAGGGCGATGCCCAAAGCCCCGGTCCGTTTCCTTTTCATCATTTCCCACCTCCCATCGTGACTGTCGTTTTCAGGGATACGCTTCCCTCTGAGTAATAGGTCTCCGGCTCATATGCCATCAGCTTCAGTGTGACGGCGTCTCCGTCCTCTGGCAGCGCATCAAGGGTGACGGACTGCACATATTCTCCGGGTCTTATCAGCCCGGTCTCTCCGAGCGTATCTCCCTGCGCATCCAGCACCCGCAGCTTTAACCAGACCGTATTTTCCGCCGGGTTCGTCAGCCAGATATCCGCCGTGTCCCCGTCCAGGATGACAGCACCGCAGACGGAGACCTGAAAAGCCTGCGCATCCAGTTCCTCCCATCCCAGACCATCCGGTACGTCGGGCGTCCCCTGCACAGCAGAAGGATCAAAAGGAGGAGGGGTAAAATCTGTCTGTCCGCTTCCTTTGCCGGCGCCGAAGGCAAGCACTGCGGTCATCACCGCCAGGGCAGCCGCACAAAGGACTGCCGCCAGCAGTAACAGCAGATCTTTCTGTTTTTTCTGATTCAAGATGTTCTGCCCCTCCTCTCATGTTTCTTTTGACCACTATTTTTAGAGCCGTCCTGTCAGTTCCCTGCCTGTTCGGACGCCGTGATCGTAACCGTGATCGTGCCGATGGTAGCCCCATTTGTATTTTCCGGGAGCGTACCGGTCGGTGTGACGGTCAGTATCCCTCCCGTCTCCTTCCCTGCGCCATTCTCACCGTTCCCGTTGTCGGCGGTACCAAGCTGCAGGGAAGTCTCCGTAAATTCCATCCCGGCACTCTCATAACCTGTTTTCGCCTCATAAGCGGGCGTTGCCGTGATCCCGGCATTGGAATGGTTGGTAACGGTAATGGTTCCTGACTGGCTGCCCCAGCCGCCCTCTGTAGCTCCGTTGTAAGTATGAGTGTCCGGATCCCACGTGCCTTCGGAGCCGGACGTATAAGTAAAGCTCAGGTCCGTCCATGCGATATCTACCTTATATCTTGCAGCGCCGGACTGTCCTTCTTTATAAGTACCCGTGACATTCGCCACAGCGCTGCCGCCGATCTGGTCAACTGTCTTGGGGCTTTCATCCGCTGCAAAAGCGGTGATGTTCACGCTGCAGGCCAGCGCAAGGGAAAGAAACAATGCTGCTGTCTTCTTATCTCTCATAATAAATCATCCTTTCTTCAGAAAATTACATTTCGCGTCTCTGCGATTCGGGAATGCTTCCGGAAGGCCAGAAACAGTCCCGTGCCATTCTGCGCAAAACAGCTGTTTACTGTGCGGCGGAGACCTTTACGGTGATCGTACCGACCGTCACGCCCTCAACGCTGACCGAAGCGTTCGGCGTTCCGCTGATGGTAAATGTGGACTTTTTGTTGTCTGCGGAAGCATAGCCGTTTTCTGTGCCGGCTTTCAGGGTATATGCCGGTTCATCCAGCGCGCCGCTTATGCCGTTCCCCTCAACCGGAACGTATTCCAGGGCAACGGCAACATCCGCATTGGAATGGTTCGTCACGGTAACGCCTGCCGTGGTCTTATCCCATCCGGCGGAGGTGTTATCCGTGTAGGTGTGGTCGGACGGGTTCCATGTACGGGTACCGCTCTCGTGATAGGTAAAAGTCATATCGTCCCATACGATATCCACGCTGTAGACCGTATCCGTGGCGGTGCCTCCCGTATACTTTGCCGTGACGTCAATGGGCTGGCTCCCATTCTCCCCGACAGTCCCGCTGCCTCCCGCTGCCAGAGCGGCGGTTCCCATGCCTGCCATCAAAGACAGTGCCAAAAACGCTGTGATCATTTTTTTCATGATATATTCCTCCATTCAGTTTTGATCGTCCGGGCATTTTAAGGGCGCCCGTTTCCCTGTTTATCTACACCTCCAGCTGATGCTTTGAGGCTGTAAACCACTTTCATTCGCTGACGGTGATGGTGACAGGTATTTCTGTGTTCACCACTGCCTTCTCCCCGGTGTCCGGGTCATAGTACAGCACTGCAAATTTCCCTTCGTAGCCTCCCGCCGACAGCTTCCCCGCCGCGCCGTCCAGCAGCTCCAGCGCTGTCACCTGGTTTCCGGGCTTCAGCAGGCCGGACTGGACGATGATCTCATCCTGTACCACGATCTGCAGCACCATGTCCTGCGTGGATTTCGTCGGGTTGGCGAAGAAAAGCTTTGCCGTCCCCGCTGACAGGGAGATATCTACTTCGTTGGAATAGCTTAAAGATACGGCTCCGCCGCCCTCCTCTGCTTCCAGCTTTTCATCATCCTCATCCCCAATAGGTTCTGCGTTCGTTTCTTCCTGCTGGGGCGCATAGTCCGGCGTAAGTGCCGGAGCCGTGTCCCGGAAGAACAACGCCCATATGGTCACGCCGACGGCGATGACCGTGATGAGCAGGAGAAGCAGGATCAGGATCTTGCTCCTGTTCCCGTTTTCCCTGTTTGCATTCTGCATCATTCCTCACCTCCTATCGTGACTGTGACCGTGCCGAGCGTCCCGGCGGTAAAATCAGAAGACGGTCTGCCCGCCAGCGCCAGGTGCGCTTTTCTTTCTTCTCCCCTGGCCAGAGCCACAGGCGCATCGATAAAGTTCCCGTCATCACCGGAAAATCTTCCGGATACGGTTGTAACAGACGGGCTGTACAGATAAGAAACCGTGGTATCCACGCTGCCTGTGTTTTTGACTGTAATGGAGTCTCCTCCATTGTCCGCCGTCCACTTACCTTCCTCATAGGTGTAGGTGTCCGGATTCCATGCGCCGTCTGTGTAGGTGTATTCCAGCGCATCCCAGGAAACCTCCACGGAGATAACATCTTCATTTGAATTCTTTACGGTTACGGTGCCGTAACCGTCCGCCGCAGAAAGACTGCTGCCAGCCGCAGCCTCCTCTGGAATCAGTGTCTGCGTACCATCTTCCGCCACAGCATACAGGGAATATCCCTCTGCCGGCAGATCGCCGGCAACTGTTCCGTCCTTCAGATATACGCTGCATACACTTCCGGTAAAGGTTCCGCCAAAAAGCTCTGGAACCCTCTTATTCTCAACCCCCGCGTAAATACCATATTCTCCATAAAATGTCCCGCCATAAATACAGATCTGGACTTCCGCTTCTGTGCTTCTTTCGTACAGATAAATACCGCTTCTTGCGCCGTCGAATTCTCCTCCGCGGATTGTCAGCTTCACCGCCTCTTGCGTACCATGCTCGGCATACACTCCGTGATATCCCGTTCCGCGGATTGTTCCGCCAAGTATCTCCGCCTCCCCATAGGACATGTAAAGCCCGTAATCGCCAGTAACGGTTCCTCCGGAAACTGTCACGTTTCCGCCTACATTCCAGATACCGATATCAATTCCGCTGACCAGACCGCCGTTTACTGCAAGCTTCCCGCCCTGTACAAACGTTCCAAAAGACAAACTATTTCCTGTCGCTTTGATCTCGGCGTCTCCTTCGACAGAAACCTGCCCGCCATATATCCCTATTCCACAACCATATCCTGCAATCAGTCCGCCGCTGATCTGTACCGAAGCATCCTCCCCGGCGCCCTCCGGCAGATAAATGGCATAATTGCCGACCACCTCTCCGCCTTCCACACTGAGACTGCCAGACTCCACGTAAATACCGAAGCCCTGCCCGCCATAGCCATAGGTAATGGTATTTCTGACGGTTCCACCGGCAAGCACGAAACTGCCTCCGGTAATCTTGATAATGCCTCCCGTTTTTTCGTTATTGCTGCCTGACAGCGCGATATCGTCCGCCATTTTCAGTGTAATGCTGCTGCCTGCCGGAACCTCCAGAGAATCCGTTCCGATATTTATGTTCTGCAGAAGCGTGACTGTTGCATTCTCTCCCGCTGCCGCCGCAGCACTCCATGCCGCATTGAGAGCATCCAGAACAGTTTCATATTCTTCTCCGGTGGAATACAAGGTTTCACTGCCGCCCATCTCCACCAGCGCAACATACTCCAAATTGCGGGCCACCGTGACCGTACCGTAACCGTCCACTGCAGAAAGCTCTGTGCCACTTAGAACCGTATCCTCAATTCTGACCGTTGTGTCATCTTTTCCAACGTAACAGTCATGATACTCTGCCAGCAGCCCCGCCAGGGCGGTATTATCCTTACAGGATATGCTATAGGTGCCGCCGATAAAGGTTCCGCCGGACAACTGTGTATTATCAGCTTCGGTAGAAAGTCCGATCTCCGTGCCGGTAATCGTTCCGGACAGAACCGACAATCTGCCCTCGTTATTCACACCTGTTTTCCCATTGATGGTACTTCCGTCAATTTTCATCGTTCCCAGACTATGGATTTTTACCCCGTTATCCGCACTGTCGATGGTTCCTCCATTCAGGTAAGCCGTTCCATCATACACATATACGCTGGCGCTTTCTCCGCTGATTTTCCCGCCGTTTATACTGACGCTGCCGGAAAACACCTGTACACCATACTGTCCGCCGGAAATTACAGTATCACCTATGGTAACACTTCCAGTGACACCGTCGTTTATTCTTATATATACTCCGTCTCTCGTGCCGCTGACATTCCCTCCTTTCAAATCAATGTTTCCTCTCGCATATATTCCATAGTAGCTGTCGTCGCCGTTGGCCGCAATGCTCCCGTCTTCAAGCGTAAAATTCCCAGAATCAGGAACCCATATTCCATATGGTCCGCTCGTAACGATACTGCCGCTTTTCATGGTAAAGCTGCCAGAACTACTTACATAGATTACATAGTTAGCTTTTTCTGCAGACAGGACAACCCCTTCCTGCATAGCAAGTGTGATATCCGAACCAGTCTCCACCCACAGAACCGACTGGCATGTCACACTCGTCAGCAGCATAACCTCTGCGGAATCCACAGCGTTTGCCGCCGCCCATGCTTCATCAATATCCGTATACCAGGCCGCCTCTCCGTCCGCTGTCACGCTGGCTACAATCGTTCCCTGTGCATCGCAGCCATCTACCGTACACCTTCCATTTTCATCCCAGGTATGATTTTCTGACACCTTTGCGCTGCAGACCACGCATTCTCTGCTGTGGGTTTTTCCATCCCCGTCATCTGTCCATGCGCCGTAGCTGTGTTTGCACTCGCCTATGGTCACGGTGCCGTACAGCCTTGTTCCAGTCAGATCCGTAATCAGATTTTCTGCAATCACATCCGTTCCGCTGTAATATGCCATGCCCGGTTCCAGTATCGTCTGCAGCGTTCCGCTCACATTCCTTAGTAGTACCGCAGCCGAATTATCAGCAACCAGATAGGTTCCCGTAAAGGTTCCGCCGGAAACAGTGCCGGAACCGCCGTCTACGATTGCCAGACCGTTGTATCCGCTGGCGCTTCCCCCGTTTATCTCCGCCGTTCCTCCTTTGTATACGCAGATGCCGGAATGTCCGTCCGCCTGTGCGACAGCCGAGCCGCCGTTCATGATAAATTTACCGCCGCCACTTACTGCAATGGCATTGCTTCCATTTTCGCCATTTTTGACAGTTCCGCTCACCAGTGTAAACGTACCGCCTGCGATATTAATCAGACCGCCATTCGTTTCGTTTGCGTCGCCGAACAGGGTATGATTCGTCCCCGCCGCACTGGCAAAGATGATGTCGTCGCCGCTTTCCACGGTCAGCGTCGTGCTGACTGTCACATTCTGGAGCAGCGTCAGTGTTGTCTGCGTATCCCCGTTGCTTAGCTCTTTTGCCGCTGCCCACGCTTCTTCTATGGAAATATAATACTCTGCCATCCTGCCGCCGTCCCTGCTCACGCTTGCCGCTGCCGTCTCTGTCGCGTCGCAGTTTTCACAGGTGCGAATATAGTTTCCGGAGCTGTCTGCTCCCCATGCACCCCATTTATGCTCTCCGCTCTCCTCTGCGCCGCAGTCCGAACATGTCCGGATATGGTTCCCGGTTTCCTCATCCTCTGTCCATGCTGTCCAGTTATGGGCTGCGGTTTCTCCGGTTCCGCAGTATTCGCATACATGAGTGTGGTTTCCATCGCCCGCGTCAGACCAGCCGCCATAGCTGTGATTCTCGCACCTGCCCACGGTATAGATTCCGGCCGGAAGCGTCGGACTTGTCGTATTCACACCATAGGACGGGGTCTCCGCCACATTCTCTCCGCTATAGTAGGCATAGCCTTCCTGCAGCAGTTTTCCAACGCCGGCAGAATCGGTGTCGCAGGAAATCGCACGGTAATCTCCGATAAATGTGCCGCCGGTAAGTACTGCGTCTTCACTACCGATAGAAAGACCATCGCAGCTGCTCTTTATTGTTCCTCCGGTAACAGTAACCGTAACTAAGGAAGCGGCAAACATTCCATAAGCAGGTTCACCGGTCCTTGCATTGGTTCCGCTGATCGTTCCAGACTTAATTTCAACAGCGCCACTCATTGCATAAACACCAGCAGCGGGGGAATTGCTGTCAGTAACTCCAGAAAGCATTCCGCCCTCGACAATCATTTCGCCTCCATTTACACAGATAACATACGCATGCGCATCATCCCCGGCAGTGGTATTTGTAATATTGCCGCTCCGGACAGTCAGCTTTGCATTCTCCGGCACAATAATCATTCCGGAAGACGCTGTGGAATGCGAACCGGAAAGGGTAAATGACTGACCTTCCAGCGTAACATCGCCGGAAATGATAATATTCTTTTCTGTTTCCAGGTTCACATCGCAAAGCAATGTGACCGTCGCCAATTCCCCTTCGCCGACGGATCCGAAGGCATCCGTGATATCCGTATAATAAGCCGTTTCCTCATTCGCCGTCACCCGTGCGACCATCTGTGCGCCGCAGACCGTACAGCAATAATTCTCTTCACTGATCTGGTGCGCCTCTTTCTTCAGGCCGGGATCGTTGGTCCAGCCCGCTTCGCCGCTGCAGCGTTCATAATAGTAAACTGTCGCTCCGGAAAAAACGGGCAGGCTGTCCGTCCCGATTTCCTGCTTCCAGACGTCTCCTTCCGGCTCCGTCACCGTCCCGTCCTCTGCGATGCTCCCGCCGTTCAGCAGCCATGCCGCCATGCCGGAAGCAAATTCCTCCGCCGTCAGGCTCACGGTGATGCCGGAGCTTACGTCATCCGCGATGCCGGTTCCCGCTGAGGTATCCAGATAATAGCAGACCGTGACCGAGCCACTGTTGTATCCTACAATGCCCGCAGCAGCAGTGTTGCCGCTTATCTCGCCGGTGCTGCAGCAGCCTTTGATGCTACCATAGCTCATTCCCGTAATGCCGCCTACATAGGTTCCTCCACTTACCTTGCCGGTATTGGAACAGTTTGTAACGGTGCTGCGCTGAATATCCCCGACAATGCCTCCGGCATAATAGCTGCCATAACCGCCGCCATTCACCGAGCCGCCGTTAGCACAGCCGGTAATCACTGTGCCGCCATCCGCTCTCCCGGCAATGCCTCCCACACCAACACTTCCGCTTACTTCACCGCTGAAGCTGCAGCCCGTAACCTTGCCCCTGGTGTTATATCCCAGAATTCCTCCCACATCGCTGCTCCCGACCACTGTGCCGCTGAAGCTGCAGCTTTCTATCGTGCTGTCGAAGGCGAATCCCACAATGCCTCCCACATACTCGGAACCTGCTACTGTACCGGTCACATAGAGGTTCCGGACCGTGCCGCAAAAATACCCGAACAGCCCCTGGTAATTCGAATCTGAGCTGACTGACAGACCGCTGACGGTATGTCCGCCGCCGTCAAAGACGCCGGCGAATCCCGCGCCCGGATTTCCAATCGGCGTCCACGGGCGGTCCCCAAGATCGATATCCGCCGTCAGCACCGCGCTGGCTCCCGGATCTGCTTCCTGTCCGCCGCTTCCGTTTACAAGCTCTGCAAACCAGAAGAGCTGCCCCGCGTTCCCGATCTCATATCTGCCATTCTCCTCCTTCCACACGGCCGGTTCATACGCGCCGCAGGCCGTGCAGATACCATCCGCATACGCATGCTCTTCGGTCATTTCCGTCCCGCAGTACGCGCACACCCGGCTGTGCCCGCTGTCGCCGCATGAAGCCCATTCACCAAAGGAGTGGCTGCCACACTTCCCCACGGTATAGGTTCCCGCCGGAAGGGCGTCGTCCGTGGAATCGACGCTAACGGCAGGCGTCCCCTCAGCCGTTCCTCCCGGATAATAAACAAAGCCATCCCCCAGCAGGTCGACCGCGTTTGTCTCCGTCTGCTCCGAATCGCAGAACACCGCACTCACGCTGCCGGTAAATGTGCCGCCGGTAAGTGTCCCTCCGCCAAGTCTTACGTACAGCCCGTACTGGCCGCTGAAGGTTCCCCCGCTGATATTCGCACTGGTATCTGTGAGGTTATAGGCAATCTCCGCTCCCTTCAGGCTGCCGCTGATGATGCCCCCGGTAACGGTAAGGCTGCCGTTTTCCGCACATACGCCGGCTCCCTCTCCGTCCGGTGCAAGGCCGCTGATCGTTCCCCCGTTTATTTCAGCAGAGCCGTTTTGATTCACATAGATGCCATAAACGCCAACAGAATTGCCCACATAACTGGATTCTGCGGTGACTGTCCCGGCGTTGAACACAAGCGTCCCGCCGCTGCCGACATATATGACAATGGTGCCATGCTTTTGTGAAGAAGTATTCTTATAGTTACCGCCGTTGACGGTCAGCTTCGCTTCCGGACGGACATCGATCATCCCCATCACAGGATAAGACATGTGCGAACCGGAAATCGTGTATGCCCCGCCCTCCAGCGTCACCGTACCGGTAACTTTGATATACCCCGAATCATACCCGGAACCTCCCAGTTCCACATCGTCAAGCAGGGTGATCACTGCCGTCTCCCCGTTGCCGACCGATTCAAAGGCCTTTTTAATATCGTCAAATTCCTCTGTTTCTCCATTTTTCTCCACCCTGGCAACCGGGTCGCTGACCGCCTTTTCCGCAATCGAGACGGCAATCTCCGGCAGCTCTGCGCCCTCTCCCAGGTCCAGATAATATTCCATTGTCCCGCCGCCGGTTTCCAGCGTCACTGTTTCCGGCAGTACCGGCGTGTAGACATAGATATTGCCGATTGCCGACTCATCGGAAGAAAATTCCGCCGCGCTGCTCTTTTCCGCGTCAATTTCCCATGTAATCCCTGTCAGCGTGACATTCTCTGTCTGTCCCTCCGTTCCCTGTTCCTCCGCCGCATGGACGGTCATCGCCGGGAACACACGATCCAGCAGGGACGTCAGGACGCCGCCTTCCGTCTGCCTCTCCGCCGGAGCTTCCGTCTCTGCGGGCGGGGCCGCCTGCAGGACTGCAGCGGTTTCCGGCTGTGTCTGGGCAGCTTCTGTCTGCTACACTGCGGCTTCCGTCACAGGATCCGGCTGGCTGGCTGCAACGGTTTCCGGCTGTGCTTCGGCAGCTTCTGTCTGCTGCACTGCAGCTTCCGTTTCCGTCACAGGATCCGGCTGTGCTTCGGCAGCCTCTGTCTGCTGTACGGTGGCTTCCGTCACAGGATCCGTTTGTTGGACTGCAGCGGTTTCCGACTGTGATTCAGCGGTCTCTGTCACAGTTGTCTCCGGCTCTGTCGGGGCTTCTTCCTGTACTACCGTTTCCGCCCCTACTTCTGCTTCTGTACCCGGTTCTGCAGCCGCCTCCTGCGTTTCCGACTCCGCAGATGCTTCTGTCGCATCCTCGCCGGAATCACCCGCCTGCAGCGCAAGCGCAACGGTCAGCTCCTCCGGCAGACTGATTTTGGACTGTTCCTCGCCGGCTTCCAGCGTCTGCTTCTTTATCTCATCTGAAATTTCCGCAAAGGAAAGAATTACCGCGCTATTTTTATTTTCACCGGCTGCCGCCGCTTCCGCCGGCAGGGAGCCGTCAAAGCTGCTCCCCAGCAAAGCCGCCGCCAGCGCCCATGCGGATATTTTCCGTAATTTCTGTTTTATCGTTCTCATCCCTGTATCACTCCTGTTCCAGAAGGGGTCTGCGCCCCGATTTCCATCCCCACTGCACCGCCGCGTTCCTTACCGTCTCCAGAAAACGTTCCTCTGAAAGCGGTCGGGGGATAAAATCAAAAATGTGGCGGCGGATCGCCATTCTTGCAAAATATTCATCATCTGTCACCCACACGATCATCGCCTGCGGATAGCGGCTGCTGCACTCCAGTACGGTTTCCATCCCCCGCGCACCGTCCAGCGCAATCACGATCATATCACTGTCCCAAAAGCGGAAATACCCATCCTGTTCCATATAATGAAGCTCCGCATCCGGTATCTCCTCCAGCAGCTTCCCCGACAGCATTTGGTATTCTTCCATGGATTCCGTGTAAAACACTGCCCGCATATGTGCGCTCCTCCCTTCTTTCTCTTTCCTGTATAAAAGCCAAAAAAGACCGCTGGCTGCACAGGCATAATACGCCCGCAGTCAACGGTCTTTCTTTTACAATATGGGAAAAGGCAGCATAAAAGGACAGAATTATCCTGTCTGTCTGTCTGTCTGTCTGTCTGTCTACAGATTATCTCATTTGGCAGCATCGTACGCAACCCTTTCCTGGAAAAATTCCTGCCTCGCGGCAGTTTTGTTGTGACGCTATTATAATATTTTTTTGTCTTTATTTCCATAGGGGCGGCACGAATCGTAAAAAATCCGGCACGAATTGTAATCAGACCGTGACCTATCCGCCATCATGTGCTATACTGTATACTGATTTTGGGTAAAGGAGGCTTTTATGCGGATTGCAATTATAGATGATATCGCTGCAGAACGAGAAATCCTGCACGAGCGGGTGAACGTACAGCTTGCCCGTATCTCCCTGCGCGCGGATATTTTTGAATATAAGAGTGGTCATGATTTCCTTTCCGCCGCAGAGGAAGAGCGGTTTGAAATGGCTTTTCTGGACATTTATATGGAAAATGAAAATGGGATGGACACGGCAAAGGAGCTGCGGCTTTTCGATTCCGACTGCCTGCTGGTGTTTACTACCACTTCCCGGGATCATGCACTCGACGGATTCCGGGTCCGGGCAATGCACTACCTTGTAAAGCCCTATACGGATGAGGAACTGACAGGATTGTTTGACGAGGCACTGGAGCGGCTCCCCAGGCCCGACCAGTATATAGAGATAACGCCCGTAACAGGCAGCACTATCTGGCTGCAATTGGGGGAAATCCTGTATGCCGAACACTTCCGGCACCAGATACATATCCATACGGCGGACGGACAGACCACCGTCACCCGCCAGACCTTCCGGGAATTTGCACAGCAGCTCCCAAAGGAGCGTTTCTTCCAGTGCAGCAGGGGCACCATTGTCAATCTGGAATATGCAAAGGATTTTAACGGCACGGCTTTCCTCCTCAAAAACGGGGAAAAGCTCCCTGTCAGCCGTGACCTTACAAAGGACGCGCGGCTTGCCTTCGGCGATTACCTGTTTCAAAGGAGGCCGGGACTATGACAGAATTTCTTTCCCCTGTGCTGGAGATGTCGGTTATCCTTCCCGGTCTGCTGCTGGCATATCTTCCCATGAAACAGTACCTGAAGCTGCCGCCCCGGAAGCTGGCAGCGCTTGCCGTCCCGTTTGCGATCCTGCTCTGCCTCTCTGGCGGCGCGCTTTGCTTTTTCGGTTCTGTCCGGGCGCTGTATATGCTGTTTCCCGTCGCAGCCGCCGCCGGGATCTTTTATCATTTTACATTGGATGTCTCACGTTGGAAATCCGTCTGTGTATTTCTTGGTGTGTGCGGGATTTTCTCCTGTCTCGGCAGCGCTGCAAATGCGGTCGACATCGCTTTCCGGCATGGGGAATCCGTTCTGTGGTTTACCCCTTACGGTTCCCTTTCATGGCTTGGAATGTGCACAGCGTTTCTCCTGGCCGCATGGTATCCGGCTTCTCACGCTGCAAGATCGCTGCTGGAGGATGAGGCTTTCGCACAGACCTGGTATGTGTTCTGGATTCTGCCCATATTGTTTATTTTGCTGAACCTGTTTATGCTCCCTGTCCATCCAAAGCTGCTCTTTGACGGACGGCTGCTGCAGATCTATATTGTGGTCAGCCTGTCGCTGCTGGCTCTGCTCTCGCTTTTTTACGCTCTGTTTTACTTCATGGCAACGAGCCTGAACCGCAACAGCCATCTCCGGCAAGAAAATGAATTTCTTTCCATGCAGCAGGCGCGCTATGACAGCCTGAAAACTGCCATTGAAGAAACAAGGGAAGCCCGCCATGACATGAGACATCATTGCGATGCTCTGCTGCGTCTCGCCTCACAGGAAAAATGGGATAGCCTGACAGAATACCTGTTAAGCGTCCGTGAACGGATTTCCGATACGGAGATGTATCTGTGCGATAACCAGGCGGCAGACAGCGTGGCAGGGCATTATGCGCTGCTTTTTGGCAATGCAGGCGTTCCCTTTGCCTGCGAACTTGATCTGCCCCTCCACCTGCCAGTGCCGGAAATCGACCTTTGCCTTGTACTTGCCAACCTTCTGGAAAACGCACTGGAGGCAAGCCTGAAAACAACACCCGCAAAAAGGAACGTCCACGCACAGGCCTATCTGCATTCCGGCAATGTAATCCTGCTGACCGTAGAGAATGCCTTTGACGGGGAAATCAAAGAAAAAAACGGCGTGCTGCAATCCTCAAAACGCCGGGGAGCCGGAGTCGGAACACAATCCGTGCGTCATATCGCGGAAAGAAACGGCGGGTACTGCCGGTTCCTGTACGAAGACGGGCGATTTGTCGCCAATGTCATGCTGCGCGCGGAAACAGAGAAAATTGCGGAATGCGGTTCCGGTATGCCTCGTGAAAGGCAGTAAAAAAGTAAAAAGACATACAAATACGCTGTTGGAAACCATGCAGTCAGACCGGCGGCCGGGAAGGAGTGTGAAGATAGATGGCGAGAGTGAATCTGCCGTATGGCATTGATAATTTTGAAAAGGTGCGGGAAAGTAATTGCTACTATATTGATAAGACCGATTTCATCAGGGAACTTCTGGATCGGACATTTGATGTGAACCTGATTACCAGACCGCGCCGTTTCGGAAAGACTCTTACGATGAGCATGCTTGCAGAGTTCTTCGACATCCGCAAGGATAGCAGGAAACTTTTTGAAGGACTTGAAATTGCAAAAGACACAGCGTTTTGTTCGGAATGGATGAACCAATGGCCGGTGCTGTTCCTGACACTGAAGGACGTGGATGGAAGCAGTTATCAGGATGCCTATGATCTTTTGCAATATATCATATCCGTGCTTTGTATAGAACATAATTATCTGACTGATAGTGATAAAGTTGATATTGCGGATAAAGAGCGTTTTCTACGGCTGAAAAGTGAAAATGGCAAGGTATCCGATGTAAAAAGTGCATTGGTTACATTGCTCCGTATGATGAATGCGTACTATGGAAAAAAAGTGATCTTGCTTGTCGATGAGTATGATGTCCCGCTTGCAAAAGCCAGCGACAACGGATACTACAAGGAAATGCTGAATGTGATAAAGATGTTCCTCGGCATGGCGTGGAAATCCAATCCGGACTTAAAATTCGCCGTAGTAACCGGATGCCTCCGAATCGCGAAGGAGAGCATCTTCACAGGAGCAAATAATTTTATTTCCAATTCAATATCCAGTAAAAAGTACCAGGATTGCTTTGGGTTTAGTGAGGCAGAGGTGACCGCATTACTGGATGCCGCTGAATTGCAGGATGCTTTGCCTGAAATGAAGAAATGGTATGACGGGTACCTCTTCGGCGGCAAAGAAATATACTGTCCATGGGATGTGATCAACCATGTAGATGCGCTGCTGACCGACCGGACTGCGAAGCCCGGAAATTACTGGATCGACACCAGCCACAACAACATCATCCGGCGTTTTATCGACCACCCGCAGATCAACGTCAACGATAAGTTTGAGACCCTGCTTGCCGGCGGCGTGATCCAGGAGCCGATCCGCGAGGATCTGACCTACGATATTGCCCCATTCCACAGAGGATAACCTGTGGAGCATCCTGTATCTGACCGGATATCTGACACAGGTCCTGCCGGAGAAGCTTCCGGAGGGAATACAGCCGGAGGAAGGAAAAATGGCGCTGCGTATCCCGAACGAGGAAGTAAAGTCCGTGTTTGGCAGTACGGTAAAAAAGTGGTTTGAGGAAAAGATGGTGGCACAGGACCGCACTGCTTTGTTTAAAGCATGGTGGGACGGCGACGCAGAAAAGCTGACGCAGGAGATCACAGACATCCTGTTTGACACGATCAGTTATTTTGACTACAAAGAGGATTATTACCATGCGATGGTCACGGGATTATTCCTGGGAGCGGGATATGCGGTGAATTCAAATTCAGAAGCAGGAACCGGCCGGGCGGACGTCATTATAAAAGAACAGCGGCGCAGGCGTGCGCTTGTGATCGAGGTAAAATGGTTCGGAAAGAAAGAAAATAGAAACAGCCTGGAAAAGGAATGTGCGTATGCGCTGCAGCAGATCGAGAAAGAGCAGTATAAGAAAAACCTGGAGCTTGAAGGATATAAGACCGTGCTGTGTTATGGTGCGGCGTTTCGTGGGAAGACCTGTCTGATAAAGACAGACGACTGAGACTGATACTTTGAACTTTCATCCGGTGTTTTCCACTTTGCCCAAAGGTTCCGGCATACCTGCTTATTTTAGGCTTGACTTGCGCAGATGCTTTGGCTAAAATAAGATTAAATCTTATTTTGGCCAAAGGAGGTCTTGCTGTGAATTATATCAAACGTGACCTTGAAGACAAAATTCTCTCCCTTTCCGAAGAATATTCCTGTCTGCTGATTACCGGACCAAGGCAGGTTGGTAAAACAACAATCCTGCGCAGGCTAATGACACCGGAACGCGGTTATGTTACGCTGGATGACTTAGAAGAGCGACGCATGGCTAAAAATGATCCGGCACTGTTTTTACAGGTTCACGATATTCCAATTTTAATTGACGAAGTACAATATGCGCCTGAGCTGTTTTCTTATATTAAAATTGCTATTGATAATGGTGTTGCTCCCGGCTCTTTCTGGCTGACTGGTTCCCAGGCATTTAAAATGATGGAACTTGCACAGGAATCGCTGGCCGGACGCGTAGCGATTCTGCATATGCCCGGCCTGTCTCAGCATGAAATTTACGGTACCGGACAAAATACGCCGTTTACCGTTGATTTAACTGCACTAAAAGCACGGAAAAGCATCGGGACACCTGTCAATATGGACGGAATCTATGAACGGATCTGGAAAGGTTCGCTTCCTGGGTATGTAAGCGGGAAATTCACTGACCGCAATGTATTCTATTCCAGCTACTTGCAGACCTATATCGATCGGGATGTCAGCGAATTGGTAGCCCTTGTGGATAAACTTCAATTTCAGGATTTTATCCGTGCCGCCGCCTGTCGGGTCGGACAAATGCTGAATATCCACGACATTGCTCAGGATGTTGGTGTTTCAGACGATACCGCCAGGCGCTGGCTGCAGGTCCTGGAGAAGTCCGATATTATCTTCTATCTTCGGCCCTACTCCAATAATTTACTGAAACGCACCATAAAGACACCAAAAATGTATTTCTTCGACACTGGCCTTGTGTCTTATCTGACGCGGTATACCTCTCCGGAGATTTTACAAAACGGAGCGATCAATGGGGCGATTCTGGAAAATTATGTAGTTTCCGAGATTATAAAAACCTACCACAACGCTGCACAGGACTGTCTGCTTTGGTATTATCGTGATAAAAGCAGTAATGAGATCGACATGGTCATCGAAAATAACGGGCAGCTGCATCCATTAGAAATAAAGCGCTCTGTCAATCCCGGAAGTGAACTGATCGGCGCATTCTCTGTGTTGGATAAAGGCTCCGTACCAAGAGGCAAAGGCGCATTAATCTGTATGCGTCCAGAGCTTTCGGCTATCAATGCAGATAATTATATCGTACCAATCTGGATGATCTGATGTGCATGTTTTGGTAGATGAAGCCCGAAAATGCTTCAAAAAGCCGCCCCGTCACCGGTGCGGCTTTTGCATTTCTCATATCTTTTATTTCCCTTTTGCGCTGTCTGCCAGCTCCAGACGCACGAGCGCTTTGCGCAGTGCAGTCTCGGCGCGGTTGAGGTTGAGCATGGGATCTTTTCTCTGCAGGCGGCGCTCCGCGCGAACCTGCGCTTCTTTGGCGCGGTTGATATCAATTTCCTCCGGCCACTCTGCCACCTCCGCCATGATCGTCACCTTGTCCGGCAGCACTTCCATGAAGCCGCTGTGGATCGCGGCAAGCTTTTTGCCGCCGCCCTCCTCCGTGATGGTGACAATGCCCGGCACGATCAGCAGCGTCATCGGGATGTGGTTTTTGTAGATACCCACTTCCCCCTCGCTGGTCGTCAGCTCCACCATACTTGCTTTTCCCTCATAGAATACGCGTTCCGGTGAAATGATATTCAGTTGAAACAATTTATCGTCTGCCATACGCTCACCTACTTCACACGGGCAAGAACATCGTCAATCGTGCCGGCGTTGAGGAAGAAGCTCTCCGGTATGTCGTCATGCTTTCCTTCCAGGATCTCGCGGAATCCGCGGATCGTCTCAGCGATCGGCACATAGCGTCCTTCCGTTCCGGTAAACTGCTGTGCAACATAGAACGGCTGAGACAAGAATCTCTGGATCTTTCTCGCACGGCTTACGATCAGCTTCTCATCCTCGGAAAGCTCGTCCATACCAAGGATCGCGATGATATCCTGCAGTTCCTTGTATCTCTGCAGAATTTCCTGCACACCGCGCGCCACCTTATAGTGCTCCTCACCCACAACGCGCGGGTCGAGGATGCGGGACGTGGACTCCAGCGGGTCTACCGCCGGATAAATACCAAGCTCTACGATGGAACGCGACAATACGGTGGTCGCATCCAAATGAGCAAATGTCGTCGCCGGAGCCGGGTCAGTAAGGTCATCCGCAGGCACATAAACCGCCTGTACGGAGGTGATGGAACCGTGCTTTGTAGAAGTAATACGCTCCTGGAGAGCGCCCATTTCCGTCTGCAGCGTCGGCTGGTAGCCAACGGCGGAAGGCATACGGCCGAGAAGTGCGGACACCTCGGAGCCCGCCTGTGTGAAACGGAAAATATTGTCGATGAACAGCAGCACATCCTTGCCGCCCTCATCACGGAAATATTCCGCCATGGTAAGACCGGTAAGTCCCACGCGCATTCTGGCTCCGGGCGGCTCGTTCATCTGCCCGAATACCATGGTGGTTTTATTGATAACGCCCGACTCAGACATCTCGTGGTACAGATCGTTTCCCTCACGGGTGCGCTCGCCCACGCCGGTGAATACGGAATAGCCGCCGTGCTCCGTCGCGATGTTGCGGATCAGCTCCTGGATGAGGACGGTTTTTCCTACGCCGGCACCGCCGAACAGACCGATCTTACCACCCTTCTGATACGGGCAGAGCAGGTCAACAACCTTGATGCCGGTTTCCAGCATCTCGGTGGAGGTAGCCTGTTCCTCAAAATCCGGCGCTTCCCGGTGGATCGGCAGATACTGCACATCCGTCGGCGCTTCTTTGTTGTCGATCGGCTGACCGATGACGTTAAAGATACGCCCGAGCGTCTTCTCTCCTACCGGTACCGAGATCGGCGCTCCGGTGGAGATCGCCTCCATCCCGCGCACCAGACCGTCCGTCGGTCCCATCGCGATGCACTTTACGGTGTCGTCACCCAGATGCTGGGCAACCTCCACCACAAGCGTGCCGCCATCCGACGTCGGAATATGAATCGCATCGTATATGCTCGGAAGCTTTCCTTCCGGAAACTTAATGTCAAGTACCGCACCGATAATCTGAGTGATTTTGCCTTTTACTTGTTCTGACATTCTTTTTCTCTCACTCCTTATCCGCCAATGCTTTAGCTGATCGCTTCCGCACCGGCAATAATCTCTGTTAATTCCTGCGTAATCGAGCTCTGACGCGCCCGGTTATACTGCAGAGACAGTTTTTCAATCATTTCTTCCGCGTTGCTGGTCGCCGAATCCATCGCCTGCATTCTGGCTCCGTTTTCGCTTGCCGCCGCCTCGATCAGCGAACCAAACAAAATACTGGTAACGTATTTCGGGATGATGATATCCAGCGACTGATCCTCCGCCGGTTCGTAGTTCATCGGCGTATTCAGATCCGCCTCACGCTGACGCGTCTTCTGCGTACCCGCCTCCAGCTCCTCCTCGGTAAATTCCACCGGCAGCAGCTTCATAAGCGTCGGAACATGCACCACCGTATTTTTAAACGCGGTGTACGCCACGTAAATCTCACCGATCTCGCCGTCCGTGAATGCCTTCAGCACCGCCTCACTGATCTCGCGCGCATCGGAATACATCGGATTGTTCATAACGTCACTGTAGTCGGCTCGGACATGATAGCCGCGTCTCTCCAGGAAGTCTTTCCCTTTTCTCCCGATGGTGATCAGCTCGATATCCTCTCTGGCAAAGCCGCTCCCGGTGACAAGCTTCTCCACACCGGAATTATAGCCGCCCGCAAGCCCGCGGTTGGAAGTAATCGTGATAATACATTTTTTCTTACTCTCTCCGCCCTGCAGGTAAGGGTGCCTGATCTGCCCGGAATGCGACAGGATATGGGCAACCGTGCGGTACATTTTTTCGAAGTACGGCTTCGCCTGCTCCGCACGCTGCTTTGTCTTCTGCAGTTTTACGGTAGATACCAGCTTCATGGCTTTTGTAATCTGTCCGATGCTCGATACACTGCTTTTACGCCTCTGTATGTCTCTCATGGAAGCCATTTGGTATCACCCCTTACTTTTTAAAATTTGCCTTGCATTCCTCGATCGCCTGCACCAGCAGCTTCTCCGTTTCGTCGGAAATCTCCTTCGTCTCATCGATTGCTTTCGGTATCTCCGGATATTTGGTCTGCACCAGCTCAAACAGCGCATCCTGGAACGACAGAATATCCTCCACTGCAACATCCAGCAGATACTTCTTTGTCGCCGCATAGATAATCATGATCTGGTAGGCAACCGGCATCGGCTGGTACTGCGTCTGCTTCAGGATCTCCTTGATGCGTTCTCCCTGCGCCAGCTTTTCCTTCGTGTCTGCATCCAGCTCGGAACCGAACTGCGAGAACGCAGCCAGCTCGCGGTACTGTGCCAGCTCGACACGGATCGGAGCGGCGATCTTCTTCATCGCCTTGATCTGCGCTGCGCCGCCTACACGGGATACGGAAAGACCGGCGTTTACAGCCGGACGGAAGCCCGCGTTAAACATCTCTGTTTCCAGATAAATCTGACCGTCCGTGATGGAAATAACGTTTGTCGGAATGTATGCGGATACATCGCCCGCCTGCGTCTCGATGATCGGGAGCGCCGTCAGGGAACCGCCGCCCAATTCATCCGAGAGCTTCGCCGCACGCTCCAGCAGTCTGGAGTGCAGGTAGAAAACATCGCCCGGATATGCCTCACGGCCTGGCGGACGTCTCAGAAGCAGGGACAGGGTACGGTAAGCCGCCGCATGCTTGGACAGGTCATCGTAGATGATCAGCACGTCGTCGCCGTTTTCCATCCATTCCTCGCCGATCGCGCAGCCGCTGTACGGCGCGATATACTGGAGAGGCGCCAGCTCGCTGGCAGTGGAGGCAACGACGGTCGTGTAATCCATCGCCCCGTATTCTTCTAAGGTTTTTACAATATTGGCAACGGTAGAGGATTTCTGACCGATCGCCACATAAATACATTTTACGCCCTGCCCCTTCTGATTGATGATCGTATCAATCGCGATGGCAGTTTTTCCGGTCTGTCTGTCACCAATGATCAGCTCACGCTGGCCGCGTCCGATCGGTACCATGGAGTCGATCGCCTTGATACCTGTCTGCAGCGGCGTGTCCACGGATTTTCTGGTGATAACGCCGGGAGCCACACGCTCGATTTCCCTTGTCTTGCTGGAAGGGATGGGACCCTTTCCGTCAATCGGATGGCCGAGCGCGTTGACAACTCTTCCGAGCATACCATCGCCCACCGGCACGGAAACCACGCGTCCGGTCGTCTTTACCGTGTCGCCCTCGCTGATGCTTGACGCATCGCTGAGCAGTACGGCGCCGACATTGTCCTCTTCCAGGTTGAGCACCATACCCTCGACCTCTCCCGGAAATTCCAGAAGCTCGCCCTGCATCGCGCTCTCAAGACCATGGATACGGGCAATCCCGTCCGACACCTGCATGACCGTTCCCACATTTGAAACAGACATTTTGGAGGAATATTTCTTTATCTCGTCCTTAATTACAGAACTGATTTCCTCTGGTCTTAAATTCATGAGGTTTGCATCCTTTCTATATTATTCCTGCCCGCATTTCTGCGGTTCCAGTGACGTTCTCTGAAGCCTGCGGACAACGTCCGTCAGCTTGCTGCGGATACTGCTGTCCACCACGGTGTCGCCGATGCGGATAACCAGTCCGCCGATCAGCGCCGGATCGACGTCGTATGTCATCTCCATCTCCACATACCCGGTAGTTTCAAGCAGCTTCTTTCTGATCCGCTCTTTCCATTCTTCGGAAAGCTCCATCGGCGAGGTGACTTGCGCCCTGCCGATTTTTTTGTATTCCTTTACTCTTGCCACGATATAGTCCAGTATGGCATCCAGCTCGCCGCACCGCTGTTTGTTCACAATGATGCGCAGAAAGCCTGTCAGATTATCGCTGACGCGGCCTTTAAAAATCTTTTCCACCAGATTCAGCTTTTCTTCTTTTCCGATATCCGGATTTCGCAGAACCCGGGCAAGCTCCGGATTTTCTTCAAATGCCTTCCGGACGGCAAGCACCTCCTGCATCATGGCATCCACACTGTTTTCCTCTACGGAAAGGTCGAACAGGGCATCGCCATATGTCTTGGATACTAACTTTGCCATGTATCATCACCTATTTCCTTTAAGGTTTCTTCCATGAGGGATTCCTGCACACTCGTATCGATGGATGCAGCAACCACTTTACCTGCCATGAGCGAAGCAATGGAAATCATTTCTTTCTTCATATCGTCTGCAGCCTTCTTTTTGTCCAGCTCGATCTGCGCCTGCGCCCGCGCGATGATGCGCGCCGCCTCTTCATTCGCCTGCGCTTTGATGTCCTCCGCATTTTGGAGCGCCTTCTGTCTCGCCTGACTTAAGATCTCGTCTGCTTCTTTATTGATATTTTTAATTCTGGCGTCGTAGTCTTCCTTCAGCAGCTTTGCCTGCTCCTTGTCCGCCTGCGCTGTGTCAATGTCGTTCTTAATCCTTTCCTGACGCTTTTTCAGAAAATCCCTTGCCGGGTTGAAAAGCAGATAGGATAAAAGGGTATACATTACCAGCATGGCAAGCATCAAAAGCACGGTATCCGCCAGAAGCTGCGGGTCCAGATTAAATAATCTCTCCAAGGTTTCGCCTCCCTTCTGCTCGTTTTACTCGCAGAACCGCTTCGCGATGCACACGGGCTTCGCCCGGCGCCGCATGTCTCGGGTTTCTCCCTTCCGTTCGAAACTCCTCGCGGAACTACGGCAGTGTTTTTTCTATTTCCTGCCTACTCGCTTTTTACTCGCACTCTTTTACAGTTTTCCGAGCAGCGGGTTTGCGAACAGCAGAATGAACGCGATCGCAAGACCGTACAGACCGGTTGTCTCGGCAACAGCCTGTCCAAGAAGCATGGTGGAGGTGATGTCTGATTTCGCGCCCGGATTTCTTCCAACGGCGTTTGCACCGTAACCTGCTGCGATACCCTGTCCGATACCAGGACCAACGCCGGCGATCATTGCCAGACCTGCTCCGATTGCAGAACACGCTAAAATTAAACCTTCGTTTGTAATCATTTCTTATTTCCTCCTGTTTAAAATATTTTGAAATTAGTTTTCTCCCGGCATCTTGTCTCTGGTAAATACCATCGTCAGCATACAGAATACGTATGTCTGGATCGCTCCGGAGAACACATCAAAGTAGATATGCAGAATACCCGGCCAGCCGACTGCGAATTTTGTGAGCAGCTGATAGATCAGTGACATCATAACAGTGCCCGACAGAATGTTTCCAAAAAGACGCAGGGACAGTGAAAACGGTACTGCTATCTCACCGATCAGATTGATTGGGAACAGAAGCGGCAGCGGCTGAAACAGCCCTGTAAAGGCGCCGACTTTGTTGTACTTGATATTATTGTACTGAATGATCCCAAACGTGATCAGACCGAGCGGCAACGTCACGCCGTAGTCTGCGGTAGGCGGCCGCAGCCCGAAAAGACCGGAAATGTTGCTGACAAAGATGAATAAAAACAGCGCGCTGATATAGTTGACAAATTTCCCGGCGTATTTGCCCATACTGCCCTCAACCATCTTATCCAGCATTTCCACGATCAGCTCCACCACATTCTGGAAACCGCCCGGAATCTCCTCCGCGCGCTTTATCCTGCGGTTCGCCGCGACAGCAAAAATCAGAAGCACCGCCATCACGATGAGGACGCTGACATGTGTCGTGGTAATCCAGAGCTCCTGCCCGAACAGCTCGTATTTGATGAGACCGTGTACCATAAAGTCCACATCGCCTCCGCCTGCCAGCAGAAACCCTCCGCTAAAACCAGCACTTTCCACATTCTCACCTTCTTTCCTTCATAATGGTAGCGTCCTTACGATCTTCCTTTCCGCCCGCAAGCCGGTGGATCAGCGGCTGTGTATATGCCCCCAGCTTCAGCGTGAGCAGTCCCAGAAACACCGCGATGATATCTCCGTGAAGCCGCCACACCAGCACCACCAGGACCATTGCCGCCACGGTCCGCAGAACAACGCCCTTTTTCATGTGCTTCGAAGCATCCTCCTGCGTAAGCTCCAGAGAATCCTCCACAAACCGGCACATGTGAAACGCCATTCCCACGGCTCCGAGAACTCCGGCAAAAAGACTCAGAAAAAATGCTGTTTTCGAATCTGCAAACCAGACAAGCGCCAGAGCAAGCAGCAGTCCCCACAGCAGGATCCCGCCGGTCAGCTCCTTCAGCGTCGGATGCAGATTGCCCAGAAATTTCTTAATCCGTTCCATTGCCGTCATCCTTCTTTCCGGATTTTCCATCCTTCGGCACCAGCTCCTTTACGAGCATCCAGGTATTGCGGCAGCCTGCCAGGATTCCAAGGATCAGAAGCGGCAGTACCGTATGCCAGCCAAAGCGCTCGTCGAGCCAGGTTCCTATAAAGACGCATAAAATAACAGGGGCGAGCATGCTGATGCCTATCTGAGTGATCATTGCGATGTTCCGGTATACATCCTTCTTGAAATTCATACATACCCTCCCTCGTTCATTTGGTTTTCATTCTAATGCATCTTGAGCAAAATGTCCAGTAAAGTTTAAAATTTCACATAGATAATTTGCCGCTGTTATCTGAAAATTGTGCATTTTGTTGTATTTGTTCGTTTTTCTTTAGACAAAACAGCGTTTTATCCTTCCGTCCGCTCATCCTGCAGCTCTCTCCAGATTTCGATGATGAGCATCAGGCTGACAGGTCCCAGCGCAACCCCGGCGACGCCGTACACGCAAATTCCGATGTACACGGCAGCCACCATCGCGATCGGATAAATTCCCATGCGGTCGCCGATCAGCTTCGGCTCCAGAAATTCGCGCAGGGTGTTTGTAACCAGAAAGAGAAGTACCAGACAAACGCCGAACCAGAATTTTCCGGTAAACATCTGAAACGCGCCCCAGGGTATCAGGATCGTCCCGGTCCCGATGAAGGGAAGCGCATCTAAAAGCCCGATGACGATCCCCATCAGCAGCGCATATGGATAGCCAAGAAGCGTCAGCCCCAGCACACAGATGACCGTAACGATGAAAATGATCAAAAGCTGCGCGCGGATCCAGGCTCCGCCCAGCGACATCATCGCCGCATTGATCCTGCGCGCCCGCTCGTAGACGCCGTATTTTTTCAGCACCTCGCCTAGCTTTTCATAGTCCTTCAGGATCAGCATATAGGACACAAATACGATCAGCACCACGCCCAACCATTCCAGCACAGACATCAGATAGGAAAGCGAATTTTTCAGCACGCCCGGCACCGCATAGGTCTGGATGCGCTGCTCCACAACCACCATGTTGTCGTATATAAAGCTTTCCACCGCCTGCGCATGGATGCCGGTGTTTTTCTCCACAGCGCTGCAGCATACCTTCATCAGATGCTCCGCCTTCTGCATATAGGAATCAAAGTTTGCCGCCAGATTGCATATCTGCCGGATCAGACTGCTTCCGAGCAGATACAGCGCGATTCCGGCAGCTCCCGTAAGCAGCACCAGCAAGATGCCGCCCGCCGTCACCTTTTTCAGATGCAGCCTTCGTTCCAGGAAAACCGCTCCCGGCATCAGAAAGCGCACCAGTACCCAGGCGATGAAAAAAGGAATCACAACCGGCAGTATGTATTTCATTCCAAGAAATACTGCAAGTGCGATCCCCGTCAATTTTACAATGTCCTTATATGATCTGCGCATACTGTTCTCCAGAAGGTTTTAGTGGACGGCAGCTTTCTCTGCCGTCTGCTATAGTATGCGCACAATCCTTTCGATTTATTTATCGTTTTCCGCGAGAAGCTTTTCCTTCAGCGTCCGCAGAACGCCGTCCTCCTGGTAAGAGGGCGCCTCGTATTTTGCAGCTGCCTTCAGAGCCGGATGCGCGTTCGCCACCGCATAGCTCTCCCCCGCCTGCTTTATCATGCCGATGTCGTTGCAGTTGTCGCCAAACGCCATCGTCTCCTCCATCGTGATGCCAAGCTTTTCCTGCAGGGCGCGCAGCGCGATGCCCTTGTCCGCCGCTCTGTCCATGCAGTCTATCCAGAAGGTACCCGCCTTCACCACATTAAGCGTATCCCCAAATCTTTCCTGCAGCTCTTTTTCCAGCTTCTCCGGCGCTTCCTGCTGATAGATAGCGATTTTATTTGTTTTCCGGCAGTATGGAATCAGATCCGGCACCGCCTCTGTCTGAATGTGGAGCGATCTCAGCCCTTTCAGAAATTCCTCGCTCGGCGATTCCGTGTAAAGCTTCTCCGGCGTCGAAAGAATAATCTCCGTGACGCCGAGGCTGCGAAGATATCTGACCATTGCCTCCGCTGTCTCTGGCGGAATATAGGTCACGGAAACGATCTCCTCATTTTTCAGCACGCAGGAACCATTTTCGGTGATGAAGTAAATGTCTTCTGCGATCGCATCGAACAGGTACCGCATACTGCTGTAATGCCGTCCGCTCGCCGCCGCAAAAAGGATTCCCTTTTCCTGCAGTCTGCGGATAACCCCGTAAATATCCTCATTCAGTTCGTTTGTCCCCTCCGGGACCAGTGTCCCGTCAATATCGGACGCCGCAAGTTTTATCATCCTACATTTCTCCTTCTGCTGTCAGTTTTTCCAAAAATCCCATCCCTATGCGGGAATACATTCGCAAAAATCTCTATCTCTCATTCCGGACAATGAGCCTGCACGACCGCCGGGAATCCGACCGGCTGACAGGAAAATTCCATTTCTTTTCCAGTCGTCGGATGGGTAAACACCAGCCTGCTTGCGCAGAGCGCGATCTGTTCCCCGCGCTGCGCAAGCGGATTATACTTTGCATCCCCGTAAAGCGGCGCGCCGCTCTCCGCCATCTGCACGCGGATCTGATGATGCCGCCCGGTATGCAGATTTATTTTCACAAGCGCGCGACCTTCCGTCTCCGCAAGCACCCGGTAGTTCAGCTCCGCCCGCTTCGCGCCCGGTGTCTTTTGGGGAACCGCACGCGAACAATTCCCTGACGGTTCTTTTTTTAAATAATGTATCAGCGTTCCTTCCGTCTGCGGCAGCCTTCCGCAGACAACCGCAAGATACTCCTTCTTCATCCTTCCGTCCTGTACCTGAGCGCTTAACTTCGCCGCCGCAGACGGCGTTTTCGCAAAAACAACCAGGCCCTGCACCGGCTGGTCGAGGCGATGCACCACCCCAACATACGGATTTGCCTTTTCGTATTTTTCCATCAGATACGTGCGCACCATGCTCTCCAGATCCATGCGCCCGAAGGACGCATTCTGCACTGCAAGTCCCGCGGGCTTTCTGCAGACAAGAAGCTGTTTGTCCTCATATATAATATCCGGCATAAAATCTCCTAAGTATACCCTCATTTTCTGCCGGGACGTAAGCTCCCGACACTCAAATCCCGGTGATATAAAAAAGCGCTGCCGCAGTTGACTTTGCAATCAATCGTGCGACAGCTTCTTTTTTACGCTAGTAGGAATTACTCTGTCATTTATAATTTAACAACGTTAGCTGCCTGCATTCCGCGAGCGCCTTCTGTCAAATCGTAAGAAACAGCCTGACCTTCTTCCAGAGATTTGAATCCTTCACCCTGGATAGCTGAGAAATGTACGAATACATCTGCTCCGTCTTCGCCTGTGATAAATCCATAACCCTTTTCTGCGTTGAACCACTTAACTGTACCCTTGTTCATTTCGGTACCTCCATAAAATAAATAAAAAATTGTAGAATGTAGCTACATCTGCATTATATGCCGAGGTGGATACCCTTGTCAAGGAATTTTTTGGCTAAAGAGTTACTATTCGCAGCCGATGTGGCTATACAGTCAGGCTCGTCATGCCTGCATGTAAGAGACTGGTTGTATAGCCGCATTAAGTCTGCGAAGCAGACACTCCGCCCACATAAGCAGTCTTAGCTCCTCAAGGAGCGGGACTGGAGCCTCAAAGAGGCGACACTGCGCCGTAGATCTCCATCGGCACATAGGCGCGCACGTAGATGCCATCCGCGCGGTATTCCTCCTCCAGAAGCTGCCCGTGCTTGCGGATGAGCTGGATCAGTCCGGCGTTATTGTAAGAATACAGGCGCTCGATCAGCACGTTTCGCTCATTTAAAATTTCTTCGAGGAGCGCCTTCAGTTCCTCCAGATTTGCCCCGTATTTCGCGGACACCGGCAGCACATGATCCGCCCGGCGGTCGCGCAGCGCTTCCTCCGGCAATGTTTTGTCCTGCTTGTTGAACAGTGTGATGACCGTCTTACCGGAAACACCGAGATTTTTCAATGTCTCGTAAACTACAAGCATCTGCTGCTCCGCCTGCGGGTTGGAGGCGTCCACCACATGCAGGATGATATCGGCATATTTCGCCTCCTCCAATGTGCTTCGGAACGCGTCGATCAGATGATGCGGCAGCTTTCGGATAAAGCCGACCGTGTCCGTCAGCAGCATTTCCTGTCCGGACGGAAGCTCCAGCACGCGCGTGGTCGGATCGAGCGTCGCAAACAGCTTGTCCTCCTCCAGCACCTGCGCGCCGGTAAGCGTGTTTAAAAGCGTCGATTTTCCCGCATTGGTGTAGCCGACGATCGCTGCTACCGGCGTCTGCTGACGGCTCCGTCTGCTTCTTGTAACCTCGCGGTGACGCTTCACCTCCGCCAGTTCGCGGTTTAACTGCGCGATGCGGTCCTTGATCAGACGGCGGTCCATCTCCAGCTTTTTCTCACCGGGACCTCTGGTGCCGATCCCGCCGCCGAGACGGGACAGGGAATTGCGCAGTCCCACCAGTCGCGCCTGGCGGTACTTTAGCTGCGCCAGCTCCACCTGGATCTTGCCCTCGCTGGTAGAGGCGCGCGCCGCAAAAATATCCAAAATAATCAGCGTCCGATCCATCACTTTCATATCCAGCTCCTGCTGCAGATTGTGAAGCTGGGCAGGCGAAAGTTCGTCGTCGCAGATCACTGCGTCTGCCTCCAGCGCGTATGCCATCTCTTTTACTTCCTCTATTTTTCCTTTTCCGATGTAGGTGCCCGGATGGATCTGTTCGCGGTTCTGGATCATCTTTCCGACCGTAACCGCGCCCGCCGTCTTCGCAAGCTCCTCCAGCTCTGCCAGCGACTGTTCCGTATCGTCGTTCTCCGTCACGCTGACACCAAGTAAAATGACCCTTTCTTCAGGTGTTTCGATTTCAAATCCTGTCATGAAACGCTCCTTATCTTGTACTGAGAAAATCGTATTCTTTCTTTCCTTTGGCATCGTCTGGATACAGCTCCATGAACTGTGCCGCGATTGCTTTTGCCGTCTCAAAGTCATGCTTGCGCTCATACGCGACGATTTCATTATAGAGAAGATCGCGCTTTGCGCTCTCGCTTCCCTCCAGCGCAAGCCCGGTTTCCGCAGCCGATACCGCCGCGTCGTAGTTTTTATCCGCAAGCTCGCACAGCACAATGCCATTGTAAGCCGCAGCTTCCTCGCCGTACTCCGCAATATACTGCTGATACACATTGCGCGCATGAACACTGTCATCCAGCGCAAGATATACCTCTCCCATCAGCATCATCGCCTCTTTATGCTTTGCCTCGGCAGGCTTCGACAGCATTTCCTGGGCCTTTGCGTAATCGCCCAGATAAAAATAAATGCAGCCCTTCTGATAATAGTCTTCCATATCTTCGTTTGGAATATTTAACGCTTTCTGCAAATATTCATCTCCGACCGCTGACTGGCTCTGCTCCTCATACTGTTTATAGATATCCAAAAACAGCCCGTAATCCTCCGGCGTCAGCAGCGATACCGCGTCAAAATCTGCCTTTGCCAGCTCCGTCTCGCCAAGCTTTAGGAAAGCCGCGCCGCGCATATAATATGCGTCTGCGTTTTCGCCAAGCTCCAGAATCCGGCTGCAGGTGTTTTTTACCCCTTCAAAATCTTCTGTCTTAAACTGGCAGGCCGCCTCGTAAAGACTAATGTCGGTTTTCGTCTCCGGCATTTTTTCATCGCAGAGATTATACGCATTTTCAAACGCAGTGATCGCATTCTGATAATCCGCCTGCTCCATATAGCTGATGCCCTCATTGCGCGCAAGCTCCACCTCAGAAGGTCCCTTATCTCTGCATCCGGCGAGCAGCACACACATCGAAAGTACCGCCGCCAGTTTATAAAAACGAATTCTCATCGCTGATTCCTCCCCTGCTGCATTTTCTGATATCCCTGTTCTCTCCGGCTTCCGGATCTGCATACCGGAAACCTGCAGGACCTGCCGCCGGCAGCTCCCTTCGGATGCATAACAGTAAAAATGACTGCCGCAGTTTCCTGTGACAGCCATATCATACCATATTTTCCGCTTCTTTCAAACCCTTTTATTTTACCCTCGTGGCTTTACTGCGAGGTATTTTACTTTCCGCGGGCACGCTCAAATTCATCAAGAATGGATTTATCCGGCGCCGGGGTAAGAAGACTTACCACAATAATCGCAGCAAGCGCTACCAGGAATGCCGGAAGCAGCTCATAGATATTCCAGGCGCCGCCAAGCGGACGCACAAGATACTTCCACACAAAAATCATCACGCCGCCTGCTATCATTCCTGCAAGCGCGCCGTATTTGTTGGAACGCTTCCAGAACAGCGCCGCAAGCACTACCGGACCGAAGGAAGCGCCGAAGCCCGCCCACGCAAAGGATACGATGCCAAACACAGAGCTATTCGGATCTTTCGCCAGAAAAACACCGATCACCGCGATCGCAAGAAGCGTAATCCGCGCCGCCAGCATTCCGCTTTTGTCACCTTTTCCCAGACGCTCTCCGAGAAGGTCAGAGGACACTGCCGAAGATGCTGCCAGGAGCTGCGAGTCCGCCGTAGACATGGTAGACGCCAGGATTCCCGCGAGGATAACGCCCGCCAGCAACGCCGGGATCACACCATACTGACTGAGCAGATCCGCAATTTTTACAATAATCGTCTCGGAATTGGAGCCTTCCAGAACCTCCAGCGCGCCGACCTTGCTCATCGTATACCCGATAATTCCAATAGCAACGCCGACCGTAAGGGAAATAACCACCCAGATACTTGCCACTCTGCGGGACAGGGACAATTTGTTTTCATCCTCGATCGCCATAAAGCGGAGCAGAATGTGCGGCATTCCAAAATAGCCAAGCCCCCACGCCAGCATGGAAAAAATCGTGATGGTTCCGTAGGGAGCCGCCGTCTGTGTGACCGGATCGTAGGTCTGCGTGAAGGACAGATAACCAGGCAGTGCTCTTGCATTCTCTGCAACCGCGCCGAAACCGCCTGCCACACTCACGCCAAATACAAGAACGACAACCAGCGCAATGGACATAATAATGCTCTGCATAAAGTCTGTGGTGGATGCCGCAAGAAAACCGCCGAGCATAGTATATCCCACGATAACGACGGCACTGACCACCATCGCCGTGAAGTAATCCACGCCAAACAGACTGGAAAACAGCTTTCCGCATGCCGCAAAGCCGGAGGCTGTGTACGGAATAAAGAAAATAACAATAATAATTGCGGAGATCATCAGCAGCGCACTTTTATCGTGGTAACGATTCTTAAAAAACTGCGGCAGCGTGATAGAGTTTCCTGCTATATGAGAGTAACGGCGCAAACGCTTTGCTACTACAAGCCAGTTGACATATGTACCAATTGCCAGCCCGATCGCTGTCCAGCCA
This sequence comes from Marvinbryantia sp., assembly GCF_047017445.1. NCBI lineage: Bacteria > Bacillati > Bacillota > Clostridia > Lachnospirales > Lachnospiraceae > Marvinbryantia > Marvinbryantia sp. The sequence goes on from NZ_JBKXTT010000002.1 coordinate 327,385, forward strand.
GCGTCCGCAACGCCGGTGAGATACGCAACGCCCGGCAGCCCCATCAGCAGCCAGCTGCTCATATCCGACGCCTCGGCGCTCATCGCTGTGACAAATGGACCTAACTTTCTTCCGCCCAGATAAAAGTCATCCGTGTTTTTGTTCTGCTTCGAACAGCGATAGCCTATGTAAAGAACCATCGCCAGATACGCGACTATCGCAATCAAAATGCAAATTTTCGCTGTTGTCATAATCTTTCTCCTCCCTCCGGCAGCCGCCCGGCTGCCTATATTTTGAGAGTATAACACAGCGTTTCTTGTACCGCAAGCGGAACGAAGTTTAGACTAAATTCTATACTATTTTTCTGACTATCTTTATTTTTCCCTTTGTTTAAAGCATTTTTTGACAAGACGAAATTAAAAATATTTGTTATACGAAATTGTATTTTTTGTGATACACGCCCAAAGCGACTGGCTGCGGCTATTTTCCCGTAAGCCTTCCGGGTATCCCAAGCTCCTTCATCAGCTTTCTGCGGTAAGCCTGATCCTCCGCTGCCCTCTGCAGATCTTCTGTGCGTCCGCTCTCCAGCAAAGCACTTACCAGATTTCCCATAAGCGTTTCGCCTCGTCTGATGCCGCGCCTCTCGCCACGCTTTTCTCCACGCCTTTCTCCACGTTTTTCACCAAGCTTTTCCCGTGCTGCAAATTCCTCTTCCAATTTCTCCGCATATATTTCCTCGTATAATTCCTTCAGCGCCTCACACATTTCTTCCTCCTTCATTCTCTCCCGGTTTGCGCGAATGATAATGTCCATCATGGACTGATAATCCGCAGAATCCCTGTGCTTTTCGTAATCTCTGAGTACCATTTTAAGCTCTCCGGCATCCAAATCTCCCCGCAGGACGTACAACCACAGATATTTTTCCGGATTCAGCCTGCGGCTGACAATAATCTGTATCGGAAATCGGCTGCCTTCCAAATAATAAATTCCCGCATCTTCCTTTTTCACCCGGATACCATACTGTTTTGCCAGGTGACGTACCAGTTTTACCGGATAACTGCTGCACACAAAGGTAATGGTAACCTCTGCCGGGTCAATTTCCAGTACCCGCCGCGCATCTCCTATAAAAAAGCACGCATAACCGCATACCTTATAAAAGTCATTACAATTTAATTTATCTGAAGGTCCTTTATATTCTACTACTACAATGTATTTATGGTTAATACCCCTTACAGCCAGTAAGGAATTACCCATCTTGTTGCTTAAGCTGTTAGAATGAGTAAGGCAATAGGTCTGGCCACCTTCTACTAGGACTTTACGTCCGTAATTTAGTCAGCCAACCAGCCCTCATTCGCAGCATTCGTTTTACGCAGGTTGAACCCACAGGCGTTCGTGTGATACCCAGTAGATTGAACAGGCAATGAGTAAATCTGGTATTGACCATTGCTGATTCATTGTAAAGGAGTATCCATTATGAACGCTGTTGGTATTGATGTTTCCAAAGGCAAGAGCACTGTTACCATCCGCAGGCCTGGCGACGTTGTCCTGATGCCTCCCCGCGACATTCCCCATACACAGTCCGCTATCAACGGACTGATCGGGCAGATAAAGGAGCTTGACGGGGAGACGAAGGTCTGCATGGAGCACACCGGAAGGTACTACGAGCCGGTCGCCATGTGGCTTTCTGACGCCGGTATCTTTGTTAGCGCCGTAAACCCCATTCTCATCAGGAACTTCGGGGATGATTCCCTGCGCACTCCAAAGACCGACAAAGCGGATTCCAAAAAAATCGCACGCTATACTCTTGACCGCTGGGCAAAACTGAAGCAATATGGAATCATGGATAAAACACGCAACCAATTAAAAACCATGAACCGACAGTTCGGCTTCTATATGGCACAGAAAACTGCCATGAAAAACAATCTTATTGCCCTGCTTGACCAGACTTATCCGGGTGCTAATGACTTCTTTGACAGCCCTGCGCGCAGCGATGGCAGCCAGAAATGGGTGGATTTTGTCCATACCTACTGGCATGTGGACTGTGTCCGCTCCAGGTCGCCGGAAGCCTTCAAAAAGCATTACCAGAACTGGTGCAAACGCAAAGGTTATAATTTCAGCGCACAGAAAGCGGAAAATATCTACCATGCCTCTTCTGACCTGATCGCCGTATTTCCAAAAGATGACAACACAAAAATGCTCATCTGGCAGGCTGTGGCAATGCTTAATACTGCTTCCCGGACAGTAGAATCCCTCCGTCTGGAAATGGATAAGGCTGCTTCCGCGCTGCCGGAATATCCGGTTGTTCTGGCTATGGATGGTGTCGGGCCTACCCTCGGTCCCCAGCTCATGTCTGAGATCGGGGATGTGACACGGTTTACACACCGCGGGGCTCTGACTGCTTTTGCCGGCGTTGACCCCGGAAAGGATGATTCCGGGCAGCGCATCCGTAAAAGTGTGCCTACCACAAAGAAAGGCTCGCCGTATCTGCGCAAAACCCTGTTCCAGATCATGGACGGGCTCATCAAACGTTCCCCTGCTGACGATCCCGTTTACGCCTTTATGGATAAAAAACGGGCGCAGGGCAAACCTTATTACGTCTACATGACCGCTGGTGCGAACAAATTTCTCCGTATTTATTACGGGCGGGTAAAGGAATATCTTGCCTCACTGCCCCAGACATCCGACACGGAGGCGGAGAAGGATGGAATATAAAACATATCCCTGCGAGGTAAATTTCAGATATCTCGTCCTCAAAGGCGTGCCTGTTGTGGCTGGTTTTTTCTCCGAGAAAGACGCGGCGGATTATGCCCTGTCCATTGGAGGAACCGTCATAAAAGCGAACGAAAATCCACGCAATGCCGGAAGGATACCGAAATTCTCTGACCGCGAGAAAGATGCTATCAGAGAATGTATCGCACAAGGAATTCCCATGCGTCGTATTGCCCGGGAATTCCGATGTTCTGTAGGCTATGTTCAAAAATTAAAATGTGAACATCCCTTATAGGTGGCACAATATATGGCTTCCTTTTTTCTTAAGCCAGCGTAAACCGGTGGCTTAACGTTTATGCCCTAATTTCAACCTGTATAAAATTTTCAAAGTTCATCAATTTCTGCTTGACTTTTTATTTGCAGACTATATTGTGTTTTCTGAAAATCCTTCCGATGCTATTTTGCATCTCATTTTTCTGATCGTTCTTCGTAATCAGAACATCAATCTGTCTGGGTTTCGTCCCCAGATTATATTCCCTTTGTATCTGCAGGCTGCACTGCTCTTTTTCCTCCATTGCTTTTAAAGCTGCGAAAAAAGCCGGGTGCCACTGCAGCGCTCTCTTCCGTCCCATTTACGTGCTCCCTTTCGTCTCTGTTTCTCTGAGGGCGGCACGCTTCCGTTCTGCGCTCCTGCATCCCCCACAGCTGTATGTTCATTCCTGTAATAATGGCGAGATGCCAGAACTGTTACAAATGTTTTAGAGTTATTTTGATGATATCATATTCTTTTTGAAGTGTCAATTATATTTTATGACAATTAAAATTCTTTTCATATTTCTCTTTTTGATTATAATCCCATTTATCCGGCAACACACCGGACAGGACCAGGTGAACCGGAAAGAGTACGGCGCCTCTATACATTCCGTCCCGGTTTACACCCGAAAATCCGCCAGCAGCATCGGAAGCATCCTCTGCGAATAGCTGCGCAAAGAGTATTCGCCGCCCGATATGCACCAATCGTAAAGGAAGGAGCGCTCGCAGAGCGCATAAATTTTTACAATTTCTCCCGCCGAAACATCCGAACGGAGTTCTCCCCGTTCCTGCCCCTCCGATATGATCTGGCGAAGCAGCCGGTAATACAGACGATTGCGGTCAAGCAGCGATTTTTCACCGCGCGTAATGAGCTGCGTTGACAAAAGCCTCGCCAGCAGGTCAATGGAAATGCTGTCCTCTATCATCGTGAACAATTCATTATTTAAGTAAATCAGCTTTTCAAAGCTGCCCATGCTGTCATCCATCTGATCCAGCAGCTCCTCGTATTTTTCGTCAAACAGGTATGCCAGCGTGCTTAAAAGAGCGTCCTTGCCGCTGAAGTAATGATAGAAGGAGCCTTTCGAGGTCTGTGCTGCCCGGATAATTTCATCAACTGTGGTATCCTCATACCCCTGCTCATAGAAAAGCTTCCATGCCGCCGCTATGATTTTTCCTTTCGTGTTTCTCGTCTGTGTCTTTCGCATAATATCCCCCGTCTCTTTCTTTTCATTATGCCAAAAATCGGCGCAATGTCAATCATCTTCACGCCCGGATTGACATTTTCTTTTTTCGATGCATAACAAAAACAGGGCATATGGTGTTTGCAAAATCGGAACCACTGCAGGTCACTCCCATTTACTATATAAAAAGCAGTTCCGGAGCAACTCTCCGGAACCGCCTTTTTTACTTCTTCTGCAGGTATACCGCCACCGCTTTCCAGTTTCCCTGCGGACGGTAATGCAGCTTCCCATCTTTTACCAGCACCGTTTCCGGTGTGTCAGAATAAATATCCGCCACATGCTGCGGCGCGCCCTCCGGCAGCGCCAACTCGATTTCCTGCGGATAAGCTCCGCCGAAGGTATGGATCAAGGCATAAGCGTCTCCGTTCCGGCCCACACGCACGATGCCCTGCCAGCCCTCCGGATGGCGGATACGCGCGATCTGCGGGCTGAGGTGATAGGTCTGCCCATGTTTGATGATCGGCGCAATTTTGCGGTAAAACGCCATGCCGCGCCCGATAACCTCCCACTGCTCTTCGTTTAAATCTGCGACGTCCCCGGAAATACACATCCTGCCAAGGAAGGTATTCGCTACGGAGTAGGCAATTCGCTTTAAGCTATCGCTCTCACGGATGACCGCCCATATCTGGCTCTGGCGCGGAAGGATCGCCCGATGCAGATTTGCCGCAATGATCGGAATCTCCGCACACTCGTGCGCGTCGGAGAAGGAAGACATCGCCGTTGCCGCCAGAAAGCCCGGTTCGAGGCGGTGTCCGCCGGACGCGCAGTTTTCCAGGATGATGCCCGGCACTTCCCGCTTCACCTCTTCAAAGAACGCCATCGTCTCTTCCATGTTCCGGCGCAGTCCCTCTCCGAGAGAATCCTCGTGGTCGCATCCGATGCCGATCGTATCGTTGTAATCCACCTTCATGTATGCAAAATCATATTTTTTCAGCGTCCCGATCACGCGTTCCCGCAGATAATCCTTCACCCACGGATCGGACATATCCCAGAAACGGCGGCGGCTCGTTGTCAGCGGCGCTCCGTCCCGTTTCAGAAGGTGCTCTGTCTTGTGAAAAGCCTCGGACGCATGACCGACATTTTCAATCTCAAACCAGATACCGGGCCTCATGCCTGCCTCGCGGATCGCCGCGGTCGTTTTGCCAAGCCCCTCCGGGAAAAGCGTTTTTGACGGAATGTAGTCTCCCATACTGATATCCCACGGTACGCCGTCCGCCTTATACCAGCCGCAGTCGATCACGAAATATTCAAATCCTTTCCCCCTGATAGCGTTCAGGATCCTGCTGATATTTTCATGGGACGGGCATCCCCAGGTCGTGCAGTATTCATTAAACATGATCGGCAGACTCTGCTCACACTCCGGCGCCGCATCCGCCGCTTTTTCCCCCGCTTCCACAAGTCGCTGGCACAGATCATCAAGCAGCTCTGTATGCGCCGTCGTCAGGATCGCCGTCGGAGCCGAAAAGCTTTCGCCCGGACGAAGCGTTTTCATCCAGTGCCCAAACTCCCGGTCCGCAATTCCGCCGCTGACCGCAATGTTCTCATCAACGCGATAGATTTCCATCTGCCAGGACGCCGGGCAGGAAAGCTGCGCTCCCCAGAACACGTGATTTTGGGTATCCTCCACAGCGAGGAACGGGAAATAGTGATCCACCGGCATCGATCCGATCTGCCCGAAGCGCTCGCAGCGCACGGAATCCATGTTCCATGAGGTCTCCAGCTGAAGCTCCTCCATAGTCTGCGACAGCAGCCGTCCCTCCTGGCTCCAGCGCGACTGCAGCCGGTGTACGGTAATATCTCCGCTGCAATCCCCCGGCAGATACGGTGAGATCCCCGTGAGTGAAAAGCTTGAAAACAGCTCCAATGTAACCGCATGGTCGCTCTTATTTTCATACGTACAGTTCACGCGTATAAAACGGTCGCCCTCCTCCCAGCCTGCCGTATGGATCGCCTGACAGCCGCGCGCGTCCTCCAGCACCGTGTCTACGAAATGCTTCACGCCCTCTGACCTTAAAGTCTGCTCCTTTAAGGTCAGATTCATCGTGCTCTCAGAGCCGCGCAGCGTATTTCCCGGCGCATAACAGCCTTTATACATGTCCCCCGTCAGCTTTACCTGCACAAGCGGATCAAGCGCCGCCTTTTTTTCCGGATGCTCCGGCGCCGGAACAGATGCCGGATACAGTATCAGTCCGACATGTCTCTGCTCATCCGTCTCATAGCGCAGAACCATATCCCCGAAACGATATTCTTTCCTTCTTTCCATAACCTACCCTTTCACCGCTCCTACGGTCATTCCTTTGATAAAATATTTCTGCAGCGACATAAACAGAATCGCGATCGGCACTACCGATATGACGATTGCCGCCATCGCCGTCGTATAATCACTCGTCTGCGCAGAAAACAGCGAGGAAATTGCAACCGTCAGCGTCTTTAGCTGCTTTTTGCTGACATAGAGGCTTGCCAGCAGATAATCGTTCCAGATCTGAAATGCCTGCATAATAATCAGCGTTGCCATCGCCGGCTTCAGCAGCGGAAGCACGATAGAAAAATACGTGCGGTAAACGGAGCAGCCGTCTATGCGTGCCGATTCCTCCAGTTCGATCGGTACCGTGCTCATAAAGCTCGTCATCAGAAAGACGCCAAACGAAATTCCCGTCGCTATGTACATAAATATGATTCCGTATCTGGTATTTGTCAGGTTCAGCTTATAGCCGATCGTGTAAATCGGCAGGAACAGCGCCTGATACGGGATCAGAATGCCTACGATAAAGTAAACATAGCAGAATTTGAAAAATTTATGCCTGCACCGCGCGATCGCCCAGGCAGTCACGCCGCACAGAAGTGCAAGCACAAAAACGCTGATTGCCGTATACAGCAGCGTATTCACAAACGTCGTCTGCATATTCAGCTTGTCGAACGCTTTCACATAATTATCCAGATTCCACTCCTTCGGCAGCGCCAGCGGGCTCTCCAGATACAGCTCCTTTTTCGTCTTAAAAGAATAATTCAGGATAACAAATAATGGAAAAACATAAATGAGCGCAACAATTGTCATGATGATCTGCACGACCGGACTTCCTTTTTTCGTGCTGACCTCTTCCCGCTCTTTTTCCCTGCGCCCTGCGCGCGCGCCCTTTTTCATCGCTTCCGCGCTCTTTTTGCTCATACCTGCACCTCCTTCTTTCTGAGACCCTTCACCTGTATCATCGCAACCATCAGAAGCACAACAACCAGCGTGACCGTCATTGCAGAGCCGTAACCATACTGTCTGCCGTTAATTGCGGTCGTATAGGTCTGATAAATAATGGAGGTGGAGGCTCTTCCCGGACCTCCTTTTGTAGAAGATACCAGAAGGTCGTATACCTTCAGCGAACCGGTCGTGATACCGACCACGCAGATCGTGATCGCCGGAGCCAGCATCGGGATCGTCACATGGAAGAAGCGCTGCACCGCGTTCGCGCCGTCCACCTTTGCCGCCTCGTGCAGATCTCCCGGAACAGACTGAAGGCCCGCCAGATAGATCAGCATCCAGTAGCCTACCCACTGCCAGTTATTCGCGATCAGCAGACCGCCAAGCACCGTTTTGCTGTCTCCAAATAAAAGGAAGTTAATATTCGTTCCCAGCCACTCGTTGATCTCCGGCAGCACATTGGAAAACATTTTCAGCCAGATAAAACCAACGATGATCGCGCTGATCAGACACGGTACAAAAAGCGCCGTCCGGTATACCTTCTGCCAGCGGATACCGCTGTCAAGCGCAACCGCAAACAGCAGAGCCAGCACATTCTGGATAATCGTATTGCCGATAGTAAATTTGATCGTGAACCACCAGGCGTCTATAAATTCCTTATCCTTAAACAAGTTTACATAATTTTTCAATCCCACGAACGTTTTTTCCGCCGACATTCCATCCCAGCTCGTCACCGAATAACGCAGCGATAAAAACAGCGGAACGATCAGACCGATCGTAAAGATAATAAGTCCCGGAATTACCAGAACAAGATACTGGCGAAACAATTTTTTCTCCATAATTCCGTCCTTTCCTGGCACAAAAAGGGTTGCTGCAAAACTGCAGCAGCCCTTTTCATTCCATCACTGTTTAGTTTGCGCTGCTTGCATCCACTCTTGCATCGGAAGCCGCCAGTGCATCTTCAAAGGTTGCATCACCCTGCAGCCATGCTGCAATGTCTTTTGCGTTTTCTTCCTGGAAACCGCCCCATACGAGCTGGTTGTTTCCAAGCGTTACGTCAACGATCATTCCCTCGGAAGCATATTTGTCGATATCCTCCTGGCTCGGATTTGCAAAAGTCGGCGTTACGTCTTTGAGCATGGCAGCCGTCTTCGTATAATCATAGATCTCTACCGCCAGCTCCTTGTCTGTGGTCAGAACCTCCAGAACCTTGTTTACCGCATCCTGATGTTCTGTAGACGCGCTGGTCATAATCGTGATATTCGGCTCGAAGATCAGCTTGGAATCGCCCGTCTGGTTCGGGAACGGGAAGATACCAAAGTTGAAGTTTTCGTCGATATCAAGGAAATTCTGGATAGACCAGGAACCGGAAACCTTCATAGCCGCTTCGCCGAGCACCATCTTCGCATCGCAGTCTGTCTGCTCAAGGGAGAAGGTATTCTCAAAGGTGTTGTCGAAGATCAGCTTGTTATACTGATAAGCTGTCTGAGCCGCTTCGCTGTCTGAGAAGCTTACCTCGCCTGCGCGGAACTTATCACCCCAGGTCGGATCATTGTTAAATACGTCGTTCATCATAAACTGCATCGTTACGTTGCCGATCGACCAGGTATCTACCATATGGCTTGCAAACGGCGTGATTCCCTTTGCATTGCAGTCGTCGATGATCGCCTGAAGATCTTCCTGCGTTTTCGGCACTTCCCAGCCGTTTTCCGCAAACATATCTTTGTTATAGTAAACGCCCTGGTACAGTGCGTTGTAAACAAGTCCATACGTCTTTCCGTCAATTGTAACGTTCTCTCTCGCCGCGTCGAGACCTGCATCCAGATATTCCGCGCCGATCTCCGCCAGAATCCCCTGCGGCGCATAAGTAGCAACATCCTGTGCTTTTCCGATCATAATATCCGGAAGCCCGGACTGCATATACTGCTGCATCTTCGGCTGGAAGTCATTGCCCCAGTCAACACATTCCCATTCCAGCGTGATATTCGGGTACTTCTCCGCGAGCGCCTCGTCGATCATATCTTCGATTCCGGCGTCTGTCGTAGACTGCCCTGCCAGCACCGTCAGCGTGACCGGCTCGTCCTCTGCCGCCGCTGCAAGTCCAAGTGCGGAAACTGCTGCCGCCGTAAGCGCAAGTGTGTACCACATGTTCTTTTTCATAATGAAAGCCCTCCTTTTTTACATCTTTCCGATGTCCGTTTTTAAGATATCTCCATTATAGTCATTCCGAAAAAAGATCACTAGGACAAATCTGGAAAAAACAGTTGGCTCATTTTGAAATTTGTAGTTGCACAAGCTATCCCTGTCATTTCGCAAGCTCCGCGCGGTAATCCCGCGGGCTTTTTCCGGTGATCTTGCGGAATACCCGGTTAAAATAAGTATAATCGTCGTATCCTGTCAAAAAGGCGATCTCCGTAAGGCTTTTTTCCGGTTCCTTCATATATCCCTGTGCGCGCCGGATACGCGTTTTGGCGATATAGAGCATAACGTTTTCCCCGGTCTCCTGCCGGAACAGGCGCGAAAAATACGTATTCTCCACATGGAACTGTTCCGCAAGAGAAGAAAGCGTCAGCTCCTCAAAAAAATGCTCGTCGATATATGCCGCCGCCTGCTTTACCAGTCCTCTTGTCGTATCCGGCACCGTCCCCTGACGGATGGACATCACAAAATCAACCGCTTCCTCCATCACCTCGCACAGATATGCGGCGTCCAGCTGCTCCACCACCTTATCGGCAAGATCCGCCAGATTTTCCATTGCAACGGCGTCCGCCGCGCTCATATCGGCGACAAACTCATTCTGGATCATATTTAAAATTTTTCGGACGGTCTGACGCGCCTCAAGATAGCTCCACTCGTTTTGCACAGCCTCCGTCTCGATCACTCTGCGCAGATATCTTTTTGCCTCCTGCGGCTGGTTTTTGCGGAGCATCTGCTTCAGCTCCTGTATCTGCGCATCCCCGAACCGTGTTTCGATCTTCTGCTCCTGTATTTCATTTCTCTCCCGGCAGAACAGTATCTGATTCTCTCTTAAAAATCTTCTGGTCACCAGGCAGGCGATCGCCTGCGTATAAGCGCGGTGCAGGCTGTCCAGGGAATACGACTGCTCGCTGACGGCGACCGTGACCGGCGCCTGCGTGATTCTGCCAAAATGCGCCGCGATCCTTCCGGCGAGCGAACTCATCTCCCCGATTTCCGCCTCCGTCACGATCAAAAACTCATTTGAGCGGTAGATGTGATTAAACACAAATATATTCTTCTCTTCGCCCGCCATTTCGCGCAAACGCTTCTTTACCTTCCACGACAACAGATTTTGATCATACTGACAGGCTTCCGTCAGCTCCCGCATATTATGGATTTTTATCAGCATCAGGCTTGCCGCCGCAAAATCAAGCTTACTGTTCATCGTGATATTCGGTGTGAACGGCACCTCCTGTTTTTCCAGCAGGCGGCTGAATTCCCTGTCCTGCAGAAGAGACGCCGCTTTCTGCAGCTCCAGACTCCGGCTCTGTTTTTCACTGATCTTCTCCAGAGCTTTTGACAGCGCGTGAATCAGATCGATCTTGCTGACCGGCTTCAGCAGATAATTGACCGAACCGGCAAGAAAAGATTCCTTTACATAATCAAAATCATCGTATCCGCTGATAACAAACGTGATGACCTCCGGATAGCGTTCCTGCACAATCTGCAGAAGCTTCACGCCATCAATGTACGGCATATTAATATCTGTGATCAAAATATCCGGCGTTTCCTCCTCCATTTTTCGCAGCACATCCTCTCCGTCGCACGCCGGCGGAAGGCAGATCAGCGAATATTCCTCCCACCGCAGCATCCGGCAGAGCTTTTCCCGCGTCCAGTATTCATCATCTGCGATCAGCACCTTGTATTTTCTGCTTTCCATAACTCTACCTCATCCATCTTTCTGCGCGGAATGACAAGGTATACCCTTGTTCCCTTTCCTTCCTCGCTTTCGATCGTCACCCCGTAAGCCTCTCCATACAGCATTTTCATGCGGGAATCTATATTGGAAAGACCGATCGACGTTTCCTGCTCCGTATGCGGCTGCAGCAGCTCCTCCATCCGCTGTGGACGAATGCCGACGCCATTGTCCTCCACAACGATCCGCAGATTTTCCTCCCATTTGTGTGCACGGACAGTTACCCGTTTTTCTCCGCGCGCATTTTTCAGTCCATGCGTAAGCGCGTTTTCCACAAGCGGCTGGATAGATATCCGCGGCAGAGTATCCTGCAGGATATCCTCCTCCACATCAAAAACATATGCTACGGTTCCCTGCATACGGACATTCATTACATAAATATAGTTTTTCAGATGCGCGATCTCCCTGGCGACTGTGGAAAAAGGATTTTTCATATCCAGGCTGTAGCGAAAAATATTGGATAGCGACTGACTGAGCGCGCCGACCTCCGGACAATCTGAAAGCTCGGCAATACTGCTCATCGTATCCAGCGTATTGTACAGAAAATGCGGATTGATCTGCGCCTGCAGCGCCTTGTATTCCGCGCGGTTTACCATCAGCTTCGCCTCGTACTCCCGCGCGATCAGCCCTTCGATGCGGTCGAGCATCTCATTGAAGGTCCGTCCAAGCTGTCCGATCTCGTCCTCCGGCAGATTTGTCATGCGGAGCTGCGTCTCTCCGCCCTTGATGCGCACCATCGTCTCCGTCATTTTTTCAAGCTGCCGTGTCAGACCGCGCGAAATCGGATAAGAAAACAAAACCGCCGCTGCGCTCATCGCGATCCCGATCATAAGCAGATACCGCGTCAGCGTCCGCTGGTTTTTCTCAAGCAGGCTCTGCGGCATCAGCGCATAGCTTCCGATATTGTATTTATCCTGCTGCACACGGAAGAATACCTGATTTTCACGCTCCGTTATCGCCTCTTCCTCTGCTGATTCCGCCATAATTTCTGAGGAAGCACTCTCAAAATTCGCCTGCTGTGTCTCCGAAAGCTCTCCGGTCGCCGTGATCGCACGGTCTCCCAGGGGCTGGATCCATACATAGCCTTCCCCGCCCTCTGTATATTTCTTCATTAAATAGCGCAGCGCCTTTTCATCGGTATCGCAGACGGCATAGCCGATCACCTGACGGTTGTGGTAAAGCTTTACCGCAAAGCGTGCAATATCCTTTTGCCGGTATACGTTGTAATAGCTGCTCACCAGCATGATTGAGTCATCCGACGCTACATAATCCTTTACCTTCTGCGCATTTGTATCCTGCGTTTCGTCATAAATGTCCGCCGGATAGGTATGCTTCGGCGTCATGGCCTTGCGGTAAGTACTGATGATCTCGTGGTCTGCAGTGTATAAATAAAGCGCAAGAACACTCAGGGAAGTGTCAAAATTTTCATTCCCGATATTATATGCCAGCCGGTTCCATTTCTCACGCAGCGTCTCCACTGACACACCCTTTCGCAGATCTGAAATAAAACCGCTCTGATTATAAAGACGCAGCAGTCCGTTTTCTATCGACCGCGCATAGCTCTCAATCTCATTCTGCATATTTTCCATCAGACGTAAGTTTTCTTCTTTTGCCTCCCGGTAGATCAGCGTAGAAGACGTCCGAAGATATAAAACCGTCTGCAGGATCAGCGCCGACAGGGAAATTCCCAGGCACAATGCCAGTATCTTCCCGCGCATACGCATGCTTTTCCTCTTTCCTCCCATATCCTTTCCCCCGCACTTCTCATTCTGTCTTATAGTTTACCAAACCGCGGCGGAAATTGGTATATGGAATTGTAAAAAAGCCTTCTCTGCCGTACAGATGACAGAAAAGGCTTCTTTCTATTTTTCTATTTTTTATTTTATCTTTTTCATACACACCATATAGGAATCGTAATTGCACGCCGGTTTGGGCAGCACCAGCCCGCCCTGCATGAGCGCCGCGCCGGTATACGTTTCTTTGCCGACCTCATAGAGCGCGTCTTTTTGCAGCCCTTTGCATTTCACGCGCAGCGGCTTCGGGTTTGCATGTAAATCGGTAAATACCACGCTCAGCGAAGCGCATGTTTTATCCTGCGACACATAGCTCCAAGCCGTAAAATCACGGTTTTCAAACGGCGAGCTCAGGCGGTAGTAATCGCCCTGCCGGAAAAGCTCGCTGTATTCATTATAAATCGCGATCTGTCTGCGCGCCTCCTGTTTATCCTCCTCGGACAGCAGGCTTAAATCCAGCTCGTAGCCGAACGACCCCTGCATCGCACAGATTCCACGCGTCTGAAACGGCGTGACGCGTCCGTTCTGATGGTTCGGGCACACCGAAACATGAGCGGCAACCGCCGACATCGGGTAGCCGAAGGAGGTTCCATAGTGTATCCGCAGACGCTCGATCGCATCCGTATTGTCACTGCACCAGATCTGCGGCGCGTAGTAAAGCATTCCGGCATCAAATCTTCCGCCGCCTCCGTTGCAGCCCTCCAGAAGAACGTCCGGGTATCGCGTAATCAAATACTCCTGGAGCTCGTACAGCCCCAGCACATAGAGATGACGGATCGCTCCCTGGGAAAGCTGCGGGTTTGCATTGCTGTAAATATTATCAATACTGCGGTTGATATCCCATTTTATATAGGAAATGTCGGCGCTCTGCATCACCCGGTCAATGCATTCCTTCAGATATTCCAGCACCTCCCGGTTTGACAGATCCAGCGCAAGCTGGTTTCTGCCGCGCCCCGGCTGCCTTCCCGGAATAGTCAGCGCCCATTCCGGATGCGCACGGTAGAGGTCGCTGTCCTCGGAAACCATCTCCGGCTCTATCCAGATGCCGAATTTCAGTCCCAGCTTCTTTATTTCCTCCACAAGCTCTCTCAGGCTGCAGCCAAGCTTCTTTTCATTCACATACCAGTCGCCAAGCCCGGAATTGTCGTCGTCGCGCTTTCCAAACCAGCCGTCGTCCAGCACCATCATATCCAGACCAAGGTCCGCCGCCTGCCGTGCTATCGCCAGCAGCTTTTCCGCGTTGAAATCGAAGTATGTCGCTTCCCAGTTATTTACCAGAGCCGGGCGCTTTTTGTTTTTCCACGGGCTGCGTATCAGACAGTCAAAATAAGCCCGCTGCAGACACTGCGACAGATCCGTCAGCCCGTCCGGCGTGTAGGAAAGCGCCGTCTCCGGCGTATAAAAGCACTCCTGCGGCTGCAGCGTCCAGGAAAATTCGTCGTCGGAAAGTCCGCAAACAAGACGCAGGCTGTCAAACTGATCGCGCTCCATCTGAATGCGGAAGCAGCCGCTGTATAAAAGCGAAACTCCATAGCAGCCGCCGGCATCCTCCGTCGCGCCCTTCTCACAAAGGATCACGAACGGATTGTGCTGGTGACTGGAAGTTCCCCGTCCGCTGCCAATCTCCGTGATGCCGTGCGGAAGCGCTCTGCGCTCCGCCTGCCGCTCGCCCGCGTGCTTTCCGTGAAAATGAAGCAGCTCCAATTCTTCGTGCGGAAAGTCTATTGACATGCCCATCATACGTTTCAGCTCCACCGGAGCCGTGCCCCGGTTTTCCACCGCCGCAGCACGGGTGATCACATTTTTCTCTGCAAACACCCCGTAAAAAAGCTTTACATAAATCTCTTCATATAAATCCTTCAGCGTGATCTCCAACGTCTGCACATCGCTCTCCTGACCGGCAAACATCGCCGGGAGCTGCGGCAGCGCATATTTTCCATCGTAAATCTTGTGCGAGACATACCGCAGATCCAGCGCCGGAACCATTCCTGCCCTGCCCGCCTTCATCGCAGACACGCGGAAATCGCCGTTCCCGTAAACCGCATACTCCAGCGGATAGTAATCCATCGAGTAGGTGCGCTCATTCACATCGCCCGGCTGCCCGGAAAAGCCGTGATCCTCCGGAACGATCAGATAAGAAAAATCACTTTCATCAGCAGGTGCGCCGTAGTACGTGTGCAAAAGCACGCCGTGATCATCTACCTTCATCTGGTAAGCGCTCTTTGCCGTCTGGAGTGTAAACGTTTTTGCCTGCTCATTGTATAAAATCGCCATATCCTATGCCTCTCCTTCTCTGCCTGTCCGACTCATCCTTCTATGATATACTTTATGATGCCTGCGGATTGCGACGCGCAGCTAGTCCTTTAGGGCTCTATGCTACGCCCTCCCGCAATCCTACTTTACTTTTTTCAGCCAGAAGAATCCATTTCCGGGAACCTTCACCGCCGATGCCGTCACATTCTTCCCGGTCACCAGATCCCGGTATTCTCCGTCTGTTTCCTCGATCCAGGCGGTCTTTTCAAATTCGCTGAAGTTAAAAAGCCCTATCAGCTTTTCCCCCGCATATCTGCGCACAATACAAATTACCGCCTGCTCGCCGGTCTCCAATGTATAAAAATCCGCCGTCGAAGTAAATACCGCCTCCTCACTGCGGATTTTCTCCAGTTTCTGCAGTCCGTGGAATATACGCTCCGAGACCGTGCCGGTCTGCTCTATCTCGTCAACCAGCTCCCAGCGGAATTTTCCGCGGTGAACGTAACGGGAATCCGGCGCCTTTTCCGGAACCTCCCTGTATGCGTAATCGTTGGTCTGGCCCACCTCGTCGCCGCTGTAGAGCATCGGAATGCCGGACTGTGTAAACATAAACGCATGAAGCATCAGATCCCGCTGGATCGCATACGTCATCTGTTCGTCATCCTGCTCGAAGCCCGCCTTCTCCACACCGCACATGGAAGCCGCCGTTCCGCAGAAGCGCGCGTCCCCCGTCACCGGGTCCGCATTATAAAGCTCGCCGCGGCTGTAGCTGCCCGCCGCCTTCCCGGTAAAAAAGTCGTTAATATACTGCTTGTGGGACCGTTCCTCCATGCCCCACCACTGCAGCGTTGCGTAATCCAGCCCCCAGCCGATGTCGTCATGGCAGCGGAGGTAATTCAAAAATACATATTCCTTCGGAAGCTGTGCCAGAATATCCATCTGCCGCTTCAGAAGGCGGGTATCTCTGGTCGCCAGCGAATTCCACATGGTCGCCATCGTGGTCACATTATACAGCATGTGGCATTCCGGCTTCTCCACTGTTCCAAAATACGGAGCCACCTTGGACGGCTCCATCACCACCTCGCCCAGCAGCAGCACGCCGGGGCAGACAATCTCGCCGATCATACGCATCATGCGCACAATGGTGTGGACCTGTGGAAGATTACGGCAGTCCGTACCCAACTGCTTCCAGATATATGGTACCGCATCAATGCGTATCACGTCAATTCCAACATTGGCAAAAAACAGGAAATTATACATCATTTCGTTGAAAACCCGCGGATTGCGGTAATTCAGGTCCCACTGATACGGGTAAAAGGTCGTCATGACGTAATGACCGATTTCCGGCAGCCAGGTAAAGTTGCCGGGCGCCGTTGTCGGGAACACCTGCGGCACCGTCCGCTCGTACTGCTCCGGGATGCTGTAGTTATCATAGAAGAAGTAGCGGCTCATATATTCGCCCTCGCCCTTTCGCGCGCGCACCGCCCACTCATGATCCTCTGACGTATGGTTCATCACAAAATCCATACACACACTCATCTGCTTTTTGTGGCATGCCTCCGTCACCGTCTCCAGATCCTCCATGGTGCCAAGCTCCGGCTGCACCTTTCGGAAATCCGCCACCGCATAGCCGCCGTCCGAGCGGTCCTTCGGGCTCTCCAGCAGCGGCATCAGATGAATATAATTTACGCCGCACTCCTTTAGATAATCAAGCTTTTGGCGGACACCCTGCAGATTGTCGGCAAAATTATCCACGTACAGCATCATGCCCATCATGTCGTTCTGTTTAAACCATTCCGGATTTTTCTCGCGCCGGCGGTCCATTTCCTTCAGACTCTCGCGCCGCTCCAGATAAAACCGGTGCATCTGTCCGCACAGCTCGTCGAACATCCAGTCGTTCTGATATAATTCCATATAGAGCCATTTCAGCTCGTCCAAATTCTTCCGAAAACGCTTCTGATATTCTGCTTCCTCAAAAGCAAGCCTGTTTTTCTCTTTCTGCGTTTGCATGGTTCTCCTCCTTACGGCTTCCAGGTACAGATCCTGCCCGTTCCCTTTCCGCCCTTAATCACAATTTTCCCGCACAGAACGTCCGAATCCGTCTCATAGTACACATTCATCGTCCCGTGATTTGCATAAATTTCCAGGATTCCCCGGTCGATCAGAATATGGATATCCTCGATTTTCTCCGGCAGCGGCGTCCACTCCTCCCTGCAGAAAATCATTTTATCGCGGATAGCCATCTCCTGTCCGAAAAACTGCATGGAAATACTTTTCGCATCTGTCGGCTCCAGAATGATCTCGGTCACGGCATCCCTCTCCGTCTCCAGAACGAAGCCGTCATCTCCAAGCGCAAATTCTGCCGCCGTCTCTTTCGTCTCCTCGTATTCGCGCACCGGAAGCAGCGAAAGCAAAATTTTTCCGTTTCGTTTCACCAGACTCAGCTCGCGCCCAAGCCCCATCATGCCGGTATAAAGCTTCCCGGCGTTGTGGGTGCGCAGCCACGGAACGCTGATCACGCGGTCTTCCACGCCGCTGTAGGTCTGCGCCGCATAGGGCAGATTCGTAATGTACGCCCTGTGCTGCACGCCGTCTGTCCGGAATTCATAGCCATCAAACTGTCCCAGATAATAAAAGCCGTCAGCGCTTGTAAACACCCAGATGGATTCGTCCCCGCACGCCAGCCGGAAAAGATCGGGGCACTCCCACGCCCCGGCAAGGTCGATGCTGTCCGTCATCTCCCAGTCCTTCAGATTTTCCGAGCGGAAAAAGCCAAATTTATTCTCACAGAGCCAGAGTACCATGATATAGGCGCCCGTCTCCTCATGCCAGAAGATTTTCGGGTCCCGGCTGTCCGGCTCGATCACGCCGATCGCCTCCTTCGGAAGCTTGACAAGTGTCTCGCCGCCGTCCGTGCTGTAAGCGATGCGCTGCGTGAACAGCTTATCCTTACTCCACCGGTTTCCCCCGCCTGCCGCCGTGTAGTAAAACAGCAGCGCATCCTTCGGCAAATCCAGCATTCCCCGCTCGTTGACAAGACCGCAGCCGGAATACATCGTGCCGTTTTCATCCGGGTACAGCGCCTCTTCTTTCTGCGTAAAGTGAAGCAGATCCTCCGAAACTGCGTGTCCCCACGACATGTTCTGCCAGCGCGTATTCATCGGATTGTACTGAAAAAACAGGTGGTACCTGCCGTCGTGATACACCAGACCGTTCGGATCGTTGATCCACCCTCTCTGCGCCGTGAAATGAATCAGCGGTCTTACCAGCGGCTCCTGCGCGTCGCTGTCGGCCTGCACAAGCTCCTCAAAAAACGCTTCGGAAAAATCGCCCCGCAGAGCCAGCTCATGTCCCCGGTATTTTTCTACATTCAGATAGCTGTAATAATCGCATTTCCCGTCCGTTTCCTTCTGGTTTACCGGCACCTGAAATTCAAACAGCTTCTCCTCACCGCAAAAAATCTCCAGGAGCTCCTCCTGCCTTCCGGCATACACCGGGATCCCCAGGTATTTCTGATTTATTTTTATGCCATATTCCATATTCTGTCCTCCGTAAAGCTGTTGGGTTTTCTCTATAATCATAAACAAAACGCAGCGGGAATGCAAGATACACTTCCCGCTGCGTCAGAAAAACCTTTTCGCATCAGCCTTTTACTGCACCGGAGGTTACATCCTCTGCAATATATCTCTGCAGGAACAGGTACAGAACCAGGATCGTACACAGTTCCTTGCGTCCAAGTACAAAGCTCGGAAGCTATACTACTTAACAGCGCCGTTTACAACACCATTTAAAATCTGCTTCTGGCATACGATATAGAACAGAAGAATCGGAATCAATGCCAGCAGGTAGGATGCAAATGCCAGGTTGTAATTCGTACCAAACTGTGTCTGAAAGTTGAGCTGCGCCAGCGGCAACGTATTCTGTCCGGTACCGGACATAATAACAAGCGGTGTCATAACATCGTTCCAGGTGCTCATCGCCGTCAGAACGGCAACGGTAGCATGCATCGGTTTCATGATCGGGAACACGATAGACCAGTAGGTCTTCCATGTCGTCGCACCGTCTACACGCGCCGCTTCTTCCAGCGCCAGCGGAATGTTGGTCAGATAACCTCTGTACAGCATCAGGTTCAGCGGCATATAGAACACCGTATAACAAAGGATAACGCCAAGACGGTTCGCAATACCCATCTGCGCCGTCTGCTTAACCAGCGGCATCATCAGAATCGCAAACGGTACGAACATACCGCTTACAATATACAGGTACGCAAAATTGTAAAATTTGCTGCCCTTCATGCTGCGTCCGATCGCATAACCGCCAAGACCGTGAATCACAATAGAAAGTACAACGGTGGTTACCGTAAGGAGTAAGCTGTTGCCAAGAGAATGCCAGAAATCAGTCACGCGCATCGCCTCTGCAAAATTTGAAAGGCTCCAGGATGCCGGAAGCGACAGTGCACCGGCAATATCGTTTGTCATTTCAGAAGGCTGCTTGAATGCGATGATTACTGCCATATATAAGGGAAAGAAAATCGTCACACAGCCGATAATCAACAGAATTGTAATCGGCCAGTTGACCGTTCTTGCTGCTTTATTCGTCTTACGCATTATAACTGCTCCTCCTTTCTGTTGGTAATCATTGTCTGTGCTACGGAAATAACAACAATTACGACAAAGAATACGAATGCGTTCGCACTCTGGAAACCAAACTGTCCGCCGCTCATACCATTATTATAAATCAGGTAGGAGATAGACTCTGTGCTCTGGGAAGGACCGCCCTTTGTCAATGCCATAATCTGATCGAATACCATCAGGAAGTTTTTCATGCAAAGTACCATGTTGATGGAGAAGAACGGAATAATCAGCGGGAAGGTAAGCTCTTTAAACTGTTTCCATCCGCTTACACCGTCAATTGCACCCGCCTCATATACATCCTCCGGAACGGTCTGAAGACCGGAAATATAAATGATGGTATTCATTGCAATTGCCTGCCAGCATCCTACGATTACAATAGCAATCCATGCCGTGTTCGTGCTGGAAAGCATACTGCTGCTCAGCGCTCCAATACCGAGTGCCTGTCCGATCGCCGGCAGAACATAGGTGAAGATAAAGCTGAAAATGTAGCCGATAACCAGTCCGCCGAGTACGTTCGGGATAAAGTAAATTCCGCGGAGCGCACTCTTAAATTTGATTTTACTGTTAAGCCCCAGCGCAAGAATCAGACTGATTATATTAGTGATAATTGTGCTGACCAGTGCATACTTAAAAGTAAACCAATAAGATTTCCCCACACGCGCATCGGAAAACAGGTCTATGTAGTTTCGAAGGCCAACCCACTCATAAGAACCATAGCCTTTAAAATTTGTGAAGCTGTACATGAAGCCTTTAATCAGCGGCAACGTATTAAAGCAGAAAAACAATGCCAGTATCGGAATCGTAATCAGCATAAATGTACGTTTTCTGTCCTGTGCCCCTTTAGATAATTTCATCACTCTTCTCCCCCTTCTGTCAGTTTTTCCGGATGCTCTTCGTAGAACTTCTGAACCTTTGTGACGAGGTCGCGGTTGTAACGAACCCACTCTGTATCAAATCTCTCAAGGAAGGTATCCAGCGCATTTTCGCTGTCATCCATCAGGAAGGTCTGAATCATTGCGTCTACCGCCATCTCAGACGGATAGTGATGGTCCTGATAGTCCGCCATCTTATCATTTTCGATGTATTCCTTCATGCCATCCAGCATGGATGGAAGCTCGAAGTCACCCTTCTTACATGGAACCGCACTCTGGTCATCCAGATATGTCTGGATATTCTCATCTTCATACAGGAAATCCAGCACCTCGTAGATAGCGTCCTTTTTGTCTTCCATTCCTGCCATAACAGACCACTGAAGGTCGTTACCGGAATTAAGGAGGTTTTCGTCAGCATTATTGCTTGCCGGGAATACGAAAGAATCAATATTGATATCCGGATTTACGGATTTAATCTGCGGAACCGCATAGCTTCCGATTACATACATTGCGGATTCCCCTCTTGCAAATGCCGTGCAGGCATCGTTATAGCTGTATGCATACGGGTCTGCCTGTGCATACTGGAGCAAAGATTTTGTTACTTCCGCTACCGGGCGATATGCATCTGCGAATTTTGCCGTACCCGCATTTACCTGTGAGCAGATATCAGACGGTGCAAGGTCTACGCAGATCGCATTCCATGGTGCAAAACATGTCCAGGTATCCTTAAATCCAAAGTAAAGCGGCTGAATGCCCGCTGCCTGGATATCATCGCAGAGTTTATAGAATTCATCCAGTGTGGTCGGAATTGTCCATCCATGTTCGTCAAAGATATCCTTGTTATACAGGACACCGGCTGCATTTGCCATGTACGGAACTGCATAAACGCCATCATACGGGATAAATTCCAGCTCTTTATCCGTGCGAAGATAGGATTCCTTGATCTCACTCAGCCCCTGATAGTCGGAAATATCCATCAGCATATCAGAATCCAGGAAATTGGAATAGTTGATATCGCCACCGATGCCAATAATCTCCGGATAATCCTCACGGATAAATCTCGTTTTCAGGATGGTCATTGCATCGTTCGGAGAATCGATCTTCAGCTCAATGTCATCATGTGTTGCGTTAAATTTCTCCTCCAGTGCCTCGAAGGCTTTTACTGCTTCCGGCTTGTACTGGACAATTTCAATGACCGTCTTGCCGTCTGCTCCTTCTTTTGCGCCGCAGCCGGAAAGCAGCGCCGCAGTTGCCGCAAGCCCCATCAGCGCGATGACACCTGCGGCAGTTTTTTTGTGTTGTTTCATAAATACATCCTCCCTTCTTTTTTTCTGCTTTTGATAGTCATATCTTAGCACAATCGCGCTTCATATGTCAACCGATTATCACAATAAAACCGCCCCATTTTTGCATTTTCAGTACATATTCACGAAAATACGTTTATATTTTTGTATGTTTTTACCATCAATTTTGTTTAAAAGTGATTACTCGACATTTCACTCCATTTTCGCGAATGTTTATCGTATGTTATGTTTTCAAAAAAAATCTGTATTTTCTGCCAAATATATGCTGCATTTATTTTGCTTTTACGTGTGCATCCCCACAGATCTTTTGGGGCCGAGCAGGAAATCCGGCGCAATTTTCCATGCAACAAAAAAGAGAGTACATGCATAATCATGCTGTATACTCTCTATAAGGCTGATTTTCTGCTGTCTCTTTATCCGGCAAAGCGCCCTTTCCCCGTCAGGTGCTCTCCCTTATCACCAAACTCACCGGGAAGACACTTCTTGCCGGGACCATCTCGCCTGCCGCAGAACGCACCACCGCCGAAATGGCCGCCTCCGCCATTTCCTTCACCGGCTGGCGGATCGTCGTGATGCCGGGCGACATCAGGGACGCGATCATCACATCATCGTACCCGACGATCTTCATCTGCCCCGGAACCTCCATGTTTCTCTCGCAGCATACCTTAATCGCCTGCGCCGCGATCACGTCTGAGCTGGCGAAAATACCGTCCGTGTGCGGATACTGCTCCAGTGCACTTCTGATAACCGGATAATAGTTCATATCATCATAAAATGCCTGCCCCGGGTCGACCGCATAATGCTCGACGCCGTGCCGCCTGCACACCTCCTCAAAAGCTGCCTTTCTGCTGTCCGCGGGCATTGGCTGCTCATTGACGCCGCCGATATGCAGCAGGCACTTACACCCCCTGCCGATCAGATGCTCCGCCGCCAGCACGCCGCCGCTGTAGTTGTCGCATTCGATGCCGGCAGTGCCCGCATCCAGAAAACGCTCAATTGTAATCAGCGGAAATCCGAGATTTTTGAATTTCTCCGTGCTGAAGGAACCGCTGCACAGGATCACTCCCGCCACCCGGTTGCTCTTGCACGCCTCTATGTATTCCTCCTCTTTTTCCTCCTTTTCTTTGGAATTGAAAAGAAGTATCCGGTACCGACTGTTATACGCCGCCTGCTCCAGATTGCTGATCACCTTTGAGAAAAACGGATGAACAATGTGCGGAACGATCACGCCGATGGTATTGCTTTTCTGCTTGGAAAGCGAACGCGCCATCTCGTTCGGCTGATAATTCAGCCTCTTCATCACATCGTATACCTTTTCTCTTGTCTGCCCGCTGATATACCCCCTGTTGTTGAGCACTCTTGACACGGTGCCGACGGTCAGCCCCGCCTCCCGCGCAACATCCTTTAAAGTCGCCACTGTTTCACCTTCTCTGTCGTTTTCTTTCCTTAAATATACCATTTTTCCGACAATGTGTCAACCGCTAAACATATTAAGGACAGCCTGCCCATAACAGCCCTGTCAAGCCGCTCTGTTAAGACTACTCTTCCGGCACCGGCTCCATCAGGCGCATACCCAGCGCACTCGTAACAGGCAGGGAAAATATAATGGTTCGCGCCTTGCTCTCCAGCCCCGCTTCGTCCATAATCGCCCGCATCACGCTGTTTTTATCGACGCTTTTCACCACAATAAGCACGATTTCCTTTTCCTCCGCCAGAGATACGCCGAGGAACTTCTTTGCACCCTCCATTCCGGTTCCCTTGGCGTGAACCACGGTTCCGCCGCCCGCGCCCGCACCGCGCGCCGCATCCATGACAAGCTCCGTGTACCCCTGGTTTGAAATGGCAATCAGAAGTTCGTATTTTGTATCCTTCAAGCTGCTCTCCTCCCCCTTCACAAAATTCTGGCGCTCCGTCAGAAACCGGAGCTGTTTTTCCCCTCCGATGCTGCTCACCGGGATGATAAAGACAATTCCCGTACCGGGCACTTCAATATTCAGCTTCTCGCGCAGCCCCTTTTTTACATCACCCCAGGTTTCACGCGTAACCAACGAAATCAACACTACCTTTGTCGATTCCTCCAGACCAAAATAATCCAGGATCTCACCGGCGGCGGTTCCCCGCGCCATCATCCACATTATCACGCTGATGCCCTGCTGCCCGTAGAACTCCGAAATTTTCTTCACCTTATATTTATTTAAAACAGATACCATCATATACAGTTCGCTCATATTTTCCTCCCACGCCCGGCACACATCCGGCAGCTTCCTTCACACCGGATGCCATACTCACACAGCTTTCGTCTGTGCCGTTACAGTTCGATAATCGCATCGTCGTCCAGCTCTCCCGTCTCTGCGATCTCCGGCTGTTTCGCTGTAAGGTGTGAGAACAGTCCGAGGAGCTGGATGGTAATCGGCGGCGTCATCGCTACCATCGCCACTACGCCAAAAGCGTCCGTGACAAGATTTCCGCCAAGCGCAATGCAGGCGCCCTGCGCCAGCGGCAGCAGAAAGGTAGCTGTCATCGGTCCCGACGCCACGCCGCCGGAGTCAAATGCTATCGCCGTGTAGATTTTCGGAACAAAAAAGGAAATCCCCAGCGCGATCGCATATCCCGGAATCACAAACCACAAAATGGAAATACCGGTAAGCACACGTATCATGGCAATCCCGACGGATACCGACACCCCAATGGAAAGAGCGGTTCCCATTGTCCCCGCCGAAATCATGCCGTCCGTAATCTCCTCCACCTGCTTATTCAGCACGTAGACCGCCGGCTCGGCGCGCACGATAAAGAAGCCAATCAGCATACCGATCGGCACCAGGATCCAGGGATGATTCAGGCTCGCCAGCACCTGCCCCAGATAATTTCCGGCAGGCATAAAGCCCACATTCGCTCCCGTGAGAAACAGCACCAGCCCGATATATGTATAGACAAGCCCGACAAGAATCCTCACCAGATTTTTCTTTGACAGCTTCAGAAACAGAATCTGGAAAATTCCGAAGAATACCACGATCGGCAGCACCGACAGGGCAATCTCCCGGAAATATTCCGGAAAGCCCTCGCCGAACAGCGCCCACAGCTCCTTCGAATCCGCAATTTCCGGGATTTCCTGCAGCGCATAAGCGCCCTCCTGCGGATGATAAATCATGCCAAGCAGCAGCACCGCAATAATCGGTCCCACCGAGCAGAGCGAAACCAGACCAAAGCTGTCGTCCGCCGCATGGCGGTCACTCCGGATGGAAGCGATGCCGACGCCGAGCGCCATGATAAAGGGCACGGTCATCGGTCCCGTCGTCACACCGCCGGAGTCAAATGCAATGCTCTGGAAGCTCTCCGGCACAAAAAATACCAGCACGAAAACCATCAGATATAACACAATCAGCATCCGGGAAAGCTCAATGCCGAACAGCATACGCAGAATTGCCGCCACAAGTAGCAGTCCGACACCGCACGCCACCGCTATAATCAGCACCATATTCGGCACCGACGGCACCTGCTGCGCAAGCACCTGCAGATCCGGCTCCGATATGGTAATGACAAAGCCAAGCAGGAATGCGATCACAACAACCATCCCCAGCTTCTGCGTCTTTGCCATACACACACCCATACGTTCACCCATCGGCGACATGGCAAGCTCCGCACCAAGCGTAAAAAACATCATCCCGATAATGACCAGAATAGAACCTATTAAAAAACAAAGGAGAATGCTTGGGGAAATCGGCGTAATAGTAAACGACAGTATCAGCACGATTGCAACAATCGGCATAACCGCCTGCAGCGCTTCCTTCAGCTTCTCCTTTAATTTTTCCTTTAGCTTTTCTCTCGTACCCGGTGTATACAGCAATCGGCACTTCCTCCCCGCACAAATCTTTATACCATCCCAGTATACCGGAAAACTTTTTTCAAGACAAGCGTTATCCCCATAAAAAAAGTATTAACTTTTCTGTGCAGACGCTATAGGAGCAGATTCGCGATCAGTCCCAGTACGAGCAGGTGCAGCGGATAAAAGGCGTAGAATACGTATTTGGAGAATTTGTCTTTGCGCACGCCGTTGTAGCACCAGATAGGATAGAAAGAGAGCGGTCCGGTGACATACAAAAGGCTCACGATCGCGCCGAGTATCATTTTCAGCACGTTTTTCGTGTAGAAAATATAGAAGATCGCCACAAGCAGCACCATGCAGAGTCCATACGCCGAACGGAACAACGTCACCCAGGCGACCGCGCACAGCACGATGAGCGCCTGCAGGAATCCGCCCGCCGCGCCGCCTTTCTCTTTTCCCATGCGCAGGAAGTAGAGCATCAGCAGGCAGATGCACATTGTCACCAGCGCATTCTGGGACGACCAGTCGATGACCTTCTGGCTGACAGCGTAGTCGTAGGGTATCTCACTGAGCAGCGCAAAGATGACCATGCCAAGCAAATAATTGCGATAGCTGGAGGTATTTAAAAAGCCCTCCACCAGCAGAAACGCAAACACCGGCACCGCCAGTCCTCCTATAAGCTGCAGGACGGAGCCGACGCCTGCCTGCGTCATCAGCGCGGAGTCCGCCGCCATCGCCTGCGACAGCTCCTCCTGCGTATAGCTGCCCAGATGAATGATTCCGTTCTGCACGATCGTGATCCCGATCGTCTGCAGCAGCATTGCCGCGCAGGCAAACATTTTCAGCCCAAAGGACGTTATCTCCGGCGTCTTCCAGACTACGTTTCTTCTTCCTGTCATACCAGCCATTTCCTGTTCTTCTCCTTTCCCGTTCTGCCCGGCAGCATTTCCCTTTTGCCGCCGAACGCTTTCTTCCGTTTTGTTTTCCGTGCGAAAGCCTGCACTTTCGTCCGTTTTTCCTGTGAAAACCGGCAGGCGCTCCGTCTGCTTTTCGCTCAAATTCCGGCAGACTGCCTTCCGCTCTCCTTTTACACTCCTGCGGTCTCCCCGTCGTCCCCGGCATTCTGCGCAAAGCCGCGGATTACCTCCAGCGCCGGAAGCGCATTTCCATCGTAATCAAAGAGCGCCTGATTCGCCCACTCGTTTCCGCCGGGACCTTTCTCTCCCATATAGGCGCATGCCTTTTCCGTCGCCCAGCCGCTTCCCGGCACCGGGATCCACGCCGGTTCCCAGTAGAAAAATCCCCTGCCGCGACCGTCCGGCACCTCGCGGATAAGCCTTAAAATGTCTCTCATAAAGTCCGCCTGCCCCTGCTCCGTCATCTGGTAAGCAATCTTTTCCGCCAGCTCTTTCCGCGTGGCCATGCCCTTGCGCTGCGCGTCAGGCAGCTTTTCATATTCCTTGTAGTCCTCCATCGTATGTCCCATGGACACCTCAGCGACGATCAGATCCTTGCCGTAGCGCCGCGCGATGTCGTTCATATTTTCCCGCAGCATTTCCATCGTCCCGTGCCAGAACGGATAGTAGGAAAGCCCGATATACGTGAAGTCCTCCCCGCCCTCCGCAAAATACCGGTCGAACCAGTTCCGGTAAAGCGCATTGTTTCCGCCATTATCCAGATGGAGCATCACCGGAAGCCCCGGAGCTGTTTCGTGCACCGCACGGATGCCTGCATTGATAAACCTTACAATATTCTTAAAGTCCGGCACTCTGCCGTAAGGCCAGAGCAGTCCGTTTGTCAGCTCATTACCGACCGCAACCATCTGCGGCAGGATATCCTCCTTCCCACAGTGCTGCAGCACCTCCGCGGTGTAATCATACACCGCCGCGGTAAGCTCATCCTCGTTCATGCCCTGCCACGCCTTCGGCGGGATCTGCTTTCCGGGGTCCGCCCAGAAATCGCTGTAATGGAAATCCAGCAGCCAGCCGATTCCCTTTTCCTTCGCGCGCTTTGCCAGCGCAAGTGTCGTCTCTATATCATTGCCGCCCGCTCCGTAGGAATTCCCGTCCTCGTCAAACGGATCATTCCACAGGCGCAGCCGCACCATATTCATCCCATAATCCTTCAGAATATCCATCGCATCGCGGCGGGCTCCCCCGTCATAAAATTTTCCGCCGCAGCGCTCCACCTCCAGCAGGGTGGACAGATCCATACCGGTAATCCATTTTTCCATAATTATACCTCACAAGTAAAATACCGTGCAAGCCTGTATTCTCACGCAGACCTGCACGGTAACCTATTCGTTACTGTTCACTCCGTTCACAGCAACCTATTCAGTGCCTTCCTGGTTACAATGCAAAATCCATTTACGATCAGTTTCTCTGATGGGATTTTGCACTCATGAATCACTTTCTTACGACCTCAGCAGCAAGTGCTTCGGTCTGTGCCAGACGGATCCTAAAAGTTTTCAAAATCCTCTTCGGTAAATCTTGTCATCATATCGCCGTACCTGAAACGCGCCATCTGATTTTTTGCCAGGACGTCCTCCTCCGTGCCTCTGTACTGGCAGCGCAGGCAGTAATACTCTTTTTTGTCCTTGTCGTAAAACATATCGAGGTCCAGGTCACGCATAAAGCACGACGGACAACGGTAATTTAATTTGCCTTTTCCAGATTGAGCCATGTCGTGAAGACCTCCTTGTCAGCTAATTTTCCGTTGTACCCAATGGTAAACATCGGGCTGAACGCATATCCTTCTTTGAAATAGCCTTCCTTTTCCCTGCCCTCGCAGTTCATGGAAACCACCGTGTCAATCGGCGGGAGCGTGCAGCTTACCTTCTCAGCAGCCGCCATGGAAACCTCGCGGCACTTATACTCGTAAGCAAGCGTTTCTTTTTCCCCGTCCTTTTCGATCGCCAGCGTCAGGCTGCTCATGTCTTCCGTGTACTCGGTCGTTCCGTAGCAGCCGACCATATACTCGTTGATCGTCACCTCTGCCGTCGGATCGCTCATCTCCAGCACGCGGCGCTCGATCTTGATGGTGCCCGTTCCCTCGATAAACGTCATCACCGTCTGCAGCTTCACAGTCAGATCCGCAAATTCGATATCCACCGGATCGATCGTCAGCACGCGGTTTTTGCCGTCCTGTGAAAAATGCGCCTTTGTGCGGCACAGGCAGAGATCGACTTCCTCACCGTTATGGCAGATTTTTGCGCTGCGCACGGTTCCCTCGCCTGCATAATGCGTGAAGTAGCCCGCGCGGTACTTTTCCTGGATAAGGAACGGATAGCTCGCATCCTGGATGTGCGGCGTGCCGATACCTACCGGCCAGTTAAGCTTCGCCGCATACGGACGCAGATCAACGATCGCGCCGCCCTGGTCCATATTTACGCCCACACGCATGTACGGGTCGCAGTACCAGAACACCTGCTTCTTACTTCCGTACAGAATATCTCTCCACAGCGCGCACTCCGGCTCCGTGTAGCTCTTCTTCTGACGGTAGAAATCCGCGAATTCGCTCATCGTCATGTCGATCAGCCTGCCCTCTTTTTTCAGCTTTCCGTAGTACGCGCAGCCTTCCTCATAGGATTTCAGCAGCAGCTCGTACGGCGCCTCCCAGCGTCCCATCTTGTTCATCCAGCCCGGTCCCACAAACATCATGTTGTAAGCGTAGCCATTGTTAAATTTCGCCTGGTAGCGGAACTGGTCGATGAGATTGTAAAGGTACGGAAACTCCCATGTCTCGGTGTCGTAGATCATACCGCGCAGAACGTTCTGCGGGTGCGTGCCGAAATTGGAACCGTTGCCATCGTAGCAGGCGATCAGATCACGGCTTAAATGCGGGATCGCCACCACGCCGGAATCCTCCGCCTCATTTGCCGCCGGTGCGTGCGTGTTCTGCTTCGACGGAATCCACGGCGCCCAGGGACCGCCGTCCATAAAGGTGTACCAGCTATTGTTGCAGGTATGATATGCCTTCGGACCTTCCTCCCAGCAGGTTGCCACCTCACATTTTACGGATGGGTACTGCTCCTTGATATAATTTGTCAGCTCCGCATCCATATAGTAGGAACCAGTCGATTCGGGATAAAAGCCAAAACGCTCATAAAACTTCCCAAAGACGTCCTTTACGATCGCCTTCTTGTCCTCCATCGAGAACATCCAGATGCAGAAATCCTTTGTTTTGTACTTCTCGCGGAATTCCTTGCACGGAAGCCCCAGAAGCGACAGCGCGATCTCATCACCGTATTTCTCATGATGCTCCTTTGCAAGCGCCACCGCCTCGTCGTTGAAAAGGCTGGCATATGTCATCTGGATCGTTGTTTTCAAACCGTTTTTGTGCGCGCATTCCTGCTGTGTCTTAAAAATATCGAGACTTTCCGTGAGCAGCGCCTTGCGCCCGATATCCTCCGCCTGTCCGTGCCCGGTTACTTTCTCCGCATACTCCGGCACCATCTCCGGACGGTGGATAATATTTACAACAAACTGTTCCATAATAGATAATTTCCTTTCGTGTTCCTTTTTTTAGCCCTTTACAGCGCCGCCCGTGATACCCTCTACATAGAATTTCTGCATAATCATGAACAGAATTGAGATCGGGATGGATACCAGCACGCCGCCTGCGCAGAACATGGTAAAGTAGCTGTTGATAAGGCTCTTATCCAGCATCTTATAAAGACCGATCGCAACAGTATACTTCTCCGAGATACCCGCGTTCAGGATCATCTTCGCATAAACGAAGTCCATCCACGGAACCAGGAAGCTGCTGATAACCGTATAAACAATGATCGGACGGCTCATCGGAATGACGATCTGCCAGAAAATACGCGCCTCGCTGCATCCGTCAATGCGCGCCGCCTCGCAGAGCGCACGCGGAACCGTGTCGAAAAAGCCCTTCGCGATCAGATAGCCCAGACCGGCAGAACCAGAATATACCATGATCAGTCCGGCATAGCTGTTGGTCAGATTAAAGCTCTTCAAGGTGAAGTACACCGCGATCATCGCCAGCATACCCGGAAACAGATTTAAAATAACGAAGAAATTCATCAGCGGCTTGCGCGCCTTGAAGCGCATCACCGACATCGCATATGCCACCATCAGCACAAACGCTGTGGAAATGACGCAGGTAACGCACGCGATGATAAAGGTGTTCATAAACCACTGCGGGAACTGCGCCACCGTATCCGGCTGGAACAGCTTGACGTAGTGGATAACGCTCCACTCCTTCGGGAAAAAGGTGCTGGTGTTCATTCCGGAGTAGGAACTAAACGATGTGCAGACAAGCCACACGATCGGAATCAGCCAGATGAACGCCAGAACCGCGATCAGTAAATTGTGGAGTACAATAGATGATGTACGATTTCCTTTCATCTTTTTCATTATTGATAGTCCTCCTCCTTTCCGTTTCCTACCATGCGGTTAAAGGCTGCCAGCGTGAATACCGCACAGATGATAAATACGATGATACCGATCGCCGATGCCATCTTGTAGTTGTAGTAATCCTGCGTTAATCGGAACAGCCAGGTTACCAGAAGGTCGACCTCCTTTGCCTGCGAATTTGCCATCGCCTGATTGGTGGTCGTGTATACATCCTGCGTCAGCAGGTAGATTACATTGAAGTTGTTGATGTTCTTTACAAAGTCCGTAACCAGCGCCGGTCCCGTGACGAATAGCATGTACGGCATCGTGATCTTGCGGAAGATCTGGAACGGCTTTGCGCCGTCCACGCGCGCACTCTCAAGCTGGTCCGCCGGAAGGTTCATCAGCACGCCGGTTGCGATCAGCATCTGATACGGTACGCCGATCCAGATGTTGATGAGAATGATCATCACGTGCGCCCAGCCCGGAGCCGACAGGAACGGGATGTAGCTGGTCGAAACCAGACCGATATCACGCAAAAAACCGGTCAGACCGATGTTCGCACAGATCGTATTGACGATACCGCCGTTTGAGAAGAAGTTTCGAACGAGCAGCAGCGATACGAACTGCGGCACGGCAATTGTGATGATAAACAGAAGACGCCAGAATTTCGGCGCTTTTGTCTTTTTGCTGTTCAGAAGCAGAGACAGCAGGATACCGCCGATGTAGGTGGTGAAGGTTGCAAAGAATGCCCATACCAGCGTCCATCCGAGTACGCGCACGAAAGCGTAGCTGAAGGTGCTGGTGAGACCGCCGCCGCCAAACAGACTCAAAAAGTTTGTAAATCCTACCCAGCTAAACAGCTCTGTGGGCGGCATATGCTGCTGATCGTAATTCGTGAATGCCACGAAGATCAAAAGCAAAATCGGGATTGCCGTAAATACCACGATACCGAGCACCGGAAGGGTGAGCAGGGTGATATGGAATTTCTCTTCAATATAAGAGTGCAGATCCTCTTTAAAGGTGTTGATGTGCTCGCCCGTTTCCTCCATCATCTGAAGCTTGTAGGCGTTCACAATATTTCTCATCCAGACAACAATGAATGCTCCCCAGACTACAAAGCTGAACAGGGAAAACAGCAGGATCTGGAAAGAGTTATCGTAGTCGTTAAATTCACTCTTCATGGTCTGCATATTGAAGACCTTTTCCATCTTTACCGTTCCCAGTGTTCCGAATTTCGGCACATACTGCATTGCAAACGTAAGGGTAAATGCGATCACAGCAACCTCAAGGATTGTCATGATGATCGCCTTCACATACTGCTTGCGGCGCGCATAGCCTGCCCCCATCCACAGTGCAGACAGCTTTACAAACGCATCACCCTTTGCAAATGCCGTTCCAAATTCGGAGAAGTAATTGCCAATTGCTTTGAAGAAACCGCCGACTGCCGCGGCAGCTCCCTTTTTCTCACTTGCCATAATGACTTCCTCCCGAAAAAAGAGCCACTGCGAGCATACGCCCTGTTGCGCGGGCGTGGTGTCTCGCAGCAGCCCATGTCTGTTCTTTCCTGATTATTTTACGCCGTGCCGCCGTGCGCTTCTCGCAAATCCTACGGCTTTGCTCGCACGCGGGCTTACGCCCTATGAAGCCCCTGACCTCCCAGTCCGTCTGCATGCAAGCATGCACAGACTGTTCTGCCAGTGTCTTCGCACGGCTTAATGCCTTCGCACTTACTCGATCGGAGCGGTTACACCTTCCACGAGGGTATCCAGTGCTGCCTGGATGCCGGCGTCGTCATCAGCTTTCAGTGTGCCCTGTGCGATCAGCTCGCCAAAGGTCTGTGCCGGATCCCAGTACTTTCCGCCAACCTTCTGTGTCTTACCGAACTCAGCCTGCTCTGCAAGTGCTGCGATCGCTACGTTTTCTTTTACAGCATCAGAATCGATAATGTTGTTGTTGCTCGGGCCGCTCTCGCGCTGGTCGAAGAACTTCTGCTGAGACGTCTCGTTTGTGATGAAGTCAGCCAGAAGAACTGCCCATCCTGCGTTCTCCGCATAGCCGTTTACACCAACAAACTTATAGCCGGCTACAGAACCCTGCTGAACCTGCGCATCGCCAACCGTGAAGGTCGGGAGCTTGGTTGCCGCATAGCCGTCGCCGAATGCTTCCTGTGCAGTAATGCTGTCCCATGTTCCGGAAACTGCTGCGCAGAGACCGCCCGCTGCAAGCTGGTTGGAGATATCGCCGTCAGCGATTGCCATGAATGCCGGGCTGGATGCGATGCTCAGCATACCCTTTACAACATCAACACCTGTGTAGCCGTCAGCACTTGTGCCGTTCCAGTCGATCGCGGTGGTTCCATCCTCATTCAGATCGGTTGTGAAGCCTGCGCCGTAGAAGAAGGAAGCGTTATACCAGCCGGATGCCAGCGTCATGCCAACCTTTTTGCCTGCCGCTTCCGCTGCCGCAAGAAGACTGTCCCAGGATGCAACGTCCTCTTCGGACAGCACGCTGGAATCATAGTACAGGAAGTAGCCGTTGTCCGCTGCGCGCGGGAAAGCATAGAGTTTTCCGTCTACGGTTGCTGCCTCGATGGAACCTGCAACGTTTGCAGCCTTTACGTCATCCAGCGTCTTTCCTGCCATGGTGAGCGCTTCTGCATACTCATCCAGGTCGATCAGCGCGCCTGCGTTTACCAGATCATAGATCTGGTCGCTTGCGAAGGAATATACATCCGCAGCCGCCTCTACGTCTGTCAGAATAGTATCCTTTGCGGTAGATTCAGATTCTACGCCGATCTGGATGTCGAAGGTGACATCCGGATATGCCGCCTTAAATTCCTCTACCAGTTCGCCGAGAAGAGTCTGATCCTCCTCTGCTCCCCACAGGGTAAGTGTGATGGTTTCCTCTGCATTTACGAGTACGGCTGAAGACAGAACTGTCGCAGCAGCAAGGGTAGATGCTAATACTTTTTTGAGCTTCATGTTAATCCTCCTTTAAATATGTTTTGTAGGGTTGTTGCGCAATTTGCGCAACCGTTTGCTCGTATCTTTAGTATATACCCTCTTCTTTTTCTAGTCAATTATTACATTTTACCGAAAAATGCCCTTTATTTTTGTATGATTTTAACAGCATTTTTGTTTTGGTGCAACCCATTTGCGCAATCGGTTGCTCATCAAGTAAAAGACATTTCCATATTACTGTTCACAGCAACCTTCGCAAATCCATTTAAAATTCTCTGCGATATGCAAAAAAGTGCAATCAACTGTTGCATTTTCTGATTTTTGCGTTATAATAT
Source organism: Marvinbryantia sp. (assembly GCF_047017445.1). NCBI lineage: Bacteria > Bacillati > Bacillota > Clostridia > Lachnospirales > Lachnospiraceae > Marvinbryantia > Marvinbryantia sp. The sequence goes on from NZ_JBKXTT010000002.1 coordinate 362,084, forward strand.
TTGCATATGGAAGCATAGCTCAGCCGGGATGAGCGTTCGCCTCACACGCGAAAGGTCAGGAGTTCGAGCCTCCTTGCTTCCATTTTTTTATTCCCGCGAGCAATGAGCCAGGTGCCGTGCTTGCAGCGGGGTATTTGATTTAAGCGGGGCATTGGCGCAGCTGGGAGCGCGCCACACTGGCAGTGTGGAGGTCACGGGTTCGAATCCCGTATGCTCCATTTCTCAGAATTGGCATATTTGCAGGAAAAATTGAGAAGAATTTATTCCTGGACAGTTATGTATTCGTGTCGTTTTTTCTTTTTCATTTTCTTCACCTCTTATTGCCCTTGCGGAAAATAAAAGCGGGAATCTGATTTCAGAACAAGAAAGGATGTGACTTTATGCCATTACCAGAAGAAAAACTCTATACTGCTGAAGATTACTGGAATCTCCCGGAGGGACAACGTGCCGAACTCATCGATGGGCAGCTTTACGCTATGGCTCCGCCCAGTTATATTCATCAGAAATTAATCAGTGCTTTTACCGTGATTTTTTCCAATCACATAAAATCCAGCGGCGGTTCCTGCGATGTAATTCCGGCTCCATTTGCAGTAAATTTAAATGCAGATGATAAAACTTATGTAGAACCGGATATCAGCATTATCTGTGATAAAAATAAAATATCAGACCGCGGATGTGAAGGTGCTCCGGATTTTATTATAGAAGTCGTTTCCCCTGGCAGCCGCCGGATGGATTATAATATCAAAAATGCCAAATATGCTGAGGCTGGTGTCCGCGAATACTGGATTGTAGACCCAGCCAAAGAACGTACTACTGTTTATCGATATGAAGAAGATGCCGCTCCCATGATTATTCCTTTTGAGCAGCCGGTTATTGTCGGAATTTACAGTGGCCTCCGGATAACAATATCAGATTTATTAAAATAGACGCATGGCACCGGACAACAGCCGTATTTTGAAAGGAGTACGATTGAAATATGATTATCGGATTTATCATATGGAGTATAGTCGCCGCTGTCTTTTTCGGAATCGGAATCAGCTGCCTCAGGTCAACTGAGGCCGTGGGTTTTTTCACGTTTGTGAATCCGCCGGAAATAAAAGATGTAGCGCATTATAATAAGGCGGTATCTGTATTATGGCTTACAGCGGCAGCTGTATTTGAAATCATTGGTATTCCTGTTTTGTTTTTAGAGCAAAATTCTCCTTTTTTTGTTCTCGTGATATTCGCGGTAATGATTTTGCTCATCGGAATGATGATCACATATCTGAAAATCGAAGCAAAATACAGAAAATAAGCTCTTATCATCAACCTGTTCAGCAAAAAGCCCCGGTGTTCCAGCACCGGGGTTTTTCTATTCTCATTCTGGAGCGGCAGGGCATATAATGTTTTTTCCGCCGAAAGTGACACAGGATGTTCTCCTTACGATAAAAACCTCGGAAGTCGCTGTGAAGTTCGTCGGCAACTACGCCCCTTGTGGACTTACACCACAGACTGACGGCATGCCCGTCATACAAAGGAAGAACGCTTCCAGGTATTATGCCTGAAAGCGTTCTTTTTTCATGGGCCTTTTTCACAGCCCCTTTTATTTTGATACTTACTCTGCCAAAAATTATTCAACAACCAGTGTAAACCGTACCGATGCGAAATTTAACGCACAATTTCTTTCGTTTCTTAATTCAAACGGATATCCGCTCATAAGCGCAATTACTTCGTATTCTCCAGGATTTTGCGGCGCCTTAAATTCTATCAGTCCGCAATTTGTACGCTGGTGTTGATTCTCTGTAAATGCATACGGTTTTCCATTGATGTCCGTTTGCTTCCAGTCTACCAGAAGCAGAAATAAAATATCAGATGAGTCCTCGTAGCCGGAAGCCCGGTAAACCAACGTTACTGTTTCGTCCGGCGCTGCGTCAAGCACATCCGGCGGGAAGTAAACTTCATTATCATCCTTCAACTCCATATCCCGGTTTAACATAATTCCAGAAAACGGAATCTCATAAAATTCAGCTTGCCAGTTATGCTTCAATACAGATTGCTGCTCAGATTGTTTTGACGCCCCTGTCAGGGTAAAATCGGCAGAATAAGAATCTCTTTCTGTCGATACGATACCGGCTTCCGGTGCGCCCGCGGGTCTTTAAACATAGCAACTGTAATCGTGTGTGACTGATTTAAATCAATTTTATTTTCGGGCAGAAAAAATTCTATCGCAAATCCTTCTGTTGCATCGGCCGTAAAATAATATTCTTCATATGTTTCGCCATCAATCTTAAATTCCGATTCTATATAATCCACAAAGATTTTCAGCACATATTCCGCTTTACTTCCGTTTGCAAAATCAAAGATTAAAAACAGACTGTCTTTTTCGCTTTCCAAAAGTACCGTATTATTCAGCGTAGGTTCTTTCCCATTTGAAAGCCCGATGCTCATAATATCGTACCATGAATCTGCCAGTGCCGAAGATTCTTCACGTGCTCGCTGAATTTCCTCCCGAATAAATTCCGGAACATCAGAATTTCCAACAGAATCATCTGCTGATATCGGCGATGACAAGATTAAAAAGCAACATAGAACAAGACTTATCCAACGAAAAAAAAGCGTTTTTTTAGCAAATCCATTCATAAATACTGTTAATTATAAGATTTGCTTAAAGTTCCTGCCACTAAATTACTACTTGAAGTGTGTTTACTCTGCCCTTCGCCTGTATAAGTACAAACGTTGGTAGTAGCATATACATAATTACCGGATGCAGCAGTTGTATTGTATTGCGTAGTCCAACCACTTGTAGCAACTGTTTGTCCATTATTATTTACAGTGCATTGCGCTTTATGAAAATACGCTGTGATGTCTGAATAAGATTTGCAATACATCCCACTGCGATCTCCATACAAAGCGGCGTAAGCATTATATGTAGCAAACGGCGCAACAGCATCAGATCGATGTTCGACAGCTCGCTGAGGCACTACTCCCAGACACATTTCAGAAGCCTGTACTCCAATAGGTGTGCATCCTACTACAAGAGTTAACAAAATAGCTACTAATTTCGAAGTGCGTTTTGTTCTCTTCTTCATAACAATTCTCCTTTCCATATTTGGAAGAATACTATTCACTTCATGATGGTATCCAAAGCATTCTAAAATGTTCATTAGGGAGGAATTTTTATGAATAATTCTTTTGAGCGATATTTACATGATGTCCGTTCTGTTTTTCCTGTTTTTCAAAAATCCGAGCAAAGATTTTTTCAAGATTTTTCATCTGCGATACAGGAATATCAGAACACACATCCAGACTGTACATTCGAAGAATTAAAAGAAAATTTCGGCTCACCAGAAGACATCATTACAGAATATTACGATAATATCGGTTCTGGTGCTTACGTGAAAACTATGCGAAAATCATATTACTTAAAAATTATAACTATAGCTGTCATTATTCTGTCCATGTGTATTGTCTCCCGAATATATTACATATATAAAGAATGGGATAATACGCAAATATCCTCTGAACAGACCATTATTATCTATAATTAAAAAATTTTTATAAGAAGTATAAATGTATGAAATTATTTAAATATTGTTTTCTTACAATTTGTCTGCTTTTTATGTTTTCTCTTCCGTCATCAGCAAATACTGGTAATGTAACTGCAAACACAGGAATTGAATATCTTTCCAATGGTGATTATCTGGAAACTGTCATTACACAAACCTTCTCGACACGTTCTTCTCTAAGTGGAACAAAAACTACAAACTATAAGAACTCCGCCGGTTCTATAATGTGGTCAGTGTCTGTTAATGCAACTTTTTCCTATACATACGGTAAATCATCTTCATGCACAAGTGTCAACGGCAGTTCCGCTTCTTACTCTTCTGCATGGTCTGTTTCCGATGCAACTACCAGCAAAAGCGGAAATCATGCTACCGCGTCAGCAACCGGATACCATTATGTAGCCGGTATATTAACAGACTCTCTTTCCCGCTCTGTCACACTCTATTGCGACAGCTACGGTAATTTATCTTAAAGTCTACTATATATACAAAAAAGGTGCCGCATCCAGAGATTTTTCTCAAATGCGGCACTCTTTTTAAAACCCTTTTATCTCTATTTTTTCCGTCTTTTCTGAAATGACGCTGATATTTTTTCTCTGCGATGTTCCTGTAAACATGTTTCCGTCACAGTCCCTTCGCTTTCTTTACGCACGCTCTCTGCGCCTCGATCACCGCACTGCGCAGCCCTTTCTCTTCGAGCACACGCACCGCCTCGATAGTGGTTCCTGCCGGGGAGCAGACCATGTCCTTTAAAACGCCGGGATGTTCGCCGGTCTCCAGCATCAGCTTCGCGCTCCCCATCACCGCCTGCGCAGCGAATTTATACGCCTGCGCGCGCGGCATCCCGTCTGCCACCGCAGCGTCCGCCATTGCCTCCAGAAACAGAAAGACGTAGGCGGGCGAGCTTCCGGACACGCCGACCACCACATCGATCAGGCTTTCCGGCACTATTTCCGTCTTGCCAAAGCTGTCGCAAAGCCTGCACACCATCTCCGCTTCCTCATGTGTCACAAGTTCGTTTTTGCAAAGCCCGGTCATACCTGCACCCACCATCGCCGGGGTGTTCGGCATCGTGCGGATGATCTTCACACTGTCTCCCAGGCGTTCCTGCAGCCATGCGAGCGTTTTCCCCGGAGCAATGGACACAAAAATCTGTTTGCTCACAGAGGGACGGATTTCCGTAAGCACCTCTTCAAAATACTGCGGCTTCACCGCCAGAAACACGACGTCCGCAAACTCCACCGCCTCGCGGTTACTCTCTGCCGCACGGATGCCAAGCTGCTCCCTTATTTTGTTTCTGGTCGCCTCTGTCTTTGCCGACGCCATTATATTTTCTTTCGGTGCCTGCCCGCTTGAAAGAATTCCGTTTATCATTGCCTTCGCCATATTTCCACAGCCAATAAATCCTATCTTCATATCTATCTTTTCCTCCATTTTCACAATCTGTCCCATGCAAAATCGATCCATGCAGATACCTTACATCCGCCGGAAATCTCTATTCTATTTTGTCGATTGACGCAAGATCACCTGATAATTTAATACCGCCTCATCCTCCGCCACTTCCTCGCCGAGCTGCCGCAAAAGCGTCATACAGGCATTTTCTCCCAGCCCTTTTGTGTTGTAGTGCAGACTGGTGACGGTCGGTCTGAAAAGTTCAAGCTGCGGATTGTCGTAAAAGCTTGCAATCTTCATATCCTCCGGTACCCGGATATTCCGCTCGCGCAGGCAGCCGATCAGCATACTGGTGATAAAATCATCCATACACAAAATGCCGTCTGCGCCCCTTGCCAGAATTTCCTCCAGCGCAGCCGACGTCGCCGTATAATTTTCAATATCAAAGAATATCAGCGACTCGTCCACCGGCACCTTCTGCTCGCGATGCGCCTCCAGAAAGCCCTGCAGTCGGCTTTCCGTCACAAGATGCCCACGATTTCCGCCCAGCAGCGCCAGCCGCCGGATCCCTTTCAAAAGAAGAATGCCTGTCAGCTCGCAGCTTCCCTCCCGGTTCTGATTATCCACCCAGACGATGCCCTCTTCGTCCGCCGGTCCCACCACGACAAACGGCACCTGTTTTTCCTTCAGATAACGCTGCATTGCAGAATTATCCACCGTAGACCGGCTCAGGATCATTCCGTCTATCTTGCGGTTCTCTACCATGCGGCGGCTCCCGGAAAAGTCCTTGGCGTCCGCGATCGTGATCACAATGTCATAATTATGTCTGGACGCCGCTTCAATAATCCCATTCATGCACTCCTTAAAAAACGGAAAATCCATCACTGAATAATCCGCCGGGAGCACAAGCCCCAGATTGTATGTTCTGCTCTGCGCAAGCGCGCGCGCCACCACGTTCGGTCGGTAGTCATGCTCCTCAATAAAAGCAAATACCCGTTCCCTCGTCTCCTTGCTGATGCGCCCCTTTCCCGAGATCGCCCGCGATACCGTCGTCTTGCTCACGCCAAGCTCCCTGGCGATATCGTCAATCGTGTAAATTTTATCCTTCTCCATAATTCTTCACCACCCTGCATCCTCCGGCTGCCGCCTGCGCCCTGTTCCGTTTTCCCCGGCACAGAAAACAGTCTGTCATGTCGTCCTGCTGCAAAAAGCGGCTCCCTGTTACTCTCCGCCACAGAAAGCAGCGTCTTCTGTCTGCGCAACCGTTTTCTTCTAGCATAGCAGACCCCGTCGCCGCCTGCAAGCATTATTTCCGGAAGATATCCACAGGCTCAGCAGACTGCCTTTTCTGCAGCGTTCCCTGCCCGATTTCCAGCACTTCATCCGCCTCGTCTGCCAGTTGCCTGCTGTGCGTCACCACAATAACGCATCTGCCCGATTCATGGGCGGTCTTTTTCAGCAGCCGGATAATGCCGCCGGCTGTCTCTTCGTCCAGATTCCCGGTCGGTTCGTCCGCGAGCAGCACCTTCGCATCGCCTGCCAGAGCGCGGGCGATCGCTACCCGCTGCTGCTGACCGCCGGAAAGCTGCAGCACATTTCTTTTCCAGTCCCCGCAAAGGATGCCGACCTTTTGCAAAAGTTCTCCCGCGTCCCTGGTGCCGCCCAGCTTCACATTCTCTTCGGCAGTAAGATAATCAATCAGATTATAGTTCTGGAATACCAGAGAGACATGATGCCTGCGATGGTAATTCAGCCCTTTTTTGCGGATATCCTCCCCTTCATAAAGAATCCTTCCCTCCGCCGGGTTATCCAGCCCCGCCAGCAGGGAAAGAAACGTCGTTTTCCCAGAGCCGCTGGGACCGGTAACCGCATAGAACACCGCCTCTTCAAAAGCGGCGGACACATTTTCCAGAACCATTTTGTCACGCCTTGATTTATAAAAATACCGGATATTTTCCGCTTCCAGAATCATAGTTATTCCCCCTTTAAAATATCTGCCGGCTTTCTGCGCAGAATCAGCACACCGGCGACGCCTGTCGATAAAAGAATCAGAGCGCCCACACAGAGACCATCCGTCAGCAGCATCGCCGGCGTGAGCTCTGTTTCCACATCCGTTACCGTCAGCTCCGGCGCCTGGTACTCCGTGGCGGTTCCGCCCGCATCCAGCTCCGCCTGCAGTTCGTCCTGCTGCGCCTGCCAGTCTGTCAGATAGCCCGCGGCGGCGTCCGATACCGCCGGAGCCGCCAGAAAGGAAAGTGCCAGCGCCAGCGCGCCGCCCAGGAAAGCCTCCGCTGCAATCTGCAGAAGAATCTTCCCTCTGGCAATTCCAAGCGACAGCAGTATCCCAATTTCATGCGTCCTGCTCCTGAGCCAGAAAATAAAAATGAAAAACAGAATCATAAAACCGGCTCCGGCAACCACCAGCAGCAGCGTATTGTTGATTTTTTCCAAATCATGAAAGTACGCCGCCATCGTTTCCAGACTGCCGTTATTGTCAATCAAATCGTATCTCTGCCAGTCGATATCCGCCGCCGCGATTGCTTCCCGCACCGCATCGTATTCGTTGACATCCGCCACCTTAAAATACGCCTTCTCATACAGCGGGTCGTCCTGCTCCACCTTTTCCGGAAAATGCAGGTCCGTGAAAATCACATTCTCGGAGCGGTACGTATCGCCGGACATATAAGGCTCCATCCGCTCTTTTACCTGATAAATGCCCACAATTACCGCCTCCTGTACCGGCTCCTCCTCCTTCACCGGGCAGAACCTCAGACTGTCGCCCACCTCCAGATGGTTTTTCTCTGCCAGCTCCTCCGATATCACGCAGACGTTACTGTCCTCTGCCGTTGTCATCCTTCCTTCTTTGATGGTGACGTTTCCGCCAAGAACATTGTCATCCATCGTCATATCCAGATTTCCGACCAGCGCCACTCCCTGCAGATCGCCGGTCTGGTCCGTACCTGCATCCTCAATCCGCTCAAAGCCGACCGGCAGGACCGCCGTGGGAACCGTCGTGATATTATAATCGGAAATCCCCTCCACAGCGGCGATTTTTTCAATATCTTCCATTTTCAGTGATTCAAAAGAATTATCCGTCCAGCTCTGCCATACTTCATTGCCGTTTACCGTAATCTTCTGCTGATGGTAGCCATCGTATTCTCCCTGCCCGTCCGCGGACAACTCCTCTATCTTCCGGCTGGCTTCCTCTATCCGCCTGCTGCGGTTCTCCGGATTCTCCTCCAGCAAAAACCCGGCGCCGATTGCCTGTCTTGTACTGTCCTTTACAGCGATATTTGCCGAGCGCCCCGCCATGCCGGATAAAAACAGCAGGCTGACCAGAAACACGACCAGCAAAAGCAGAATACTCCGGACCGGCTTTCTGAGGCAGGAGCGGATTGCTCTCTGAAATAAATTCATGGTATCATTCCTCCATTTCTGACAAAATATCTTTCGGATTTGTCTTGAGTACCGGCAGCACTGACAGCAGAACAGCCGCCAGCACCACCAGAATGCCGCTTCCCGCCAGAAGGGCGATATCGGCTGTCCGCACGGATATCTGCGCGGATACCTCCGTCTTTGCAAAAGTCATCAGAAACGCCTGCAGCTTCCCCGCCGCCAGATTTCCAAGGATGCAGGCGGCGCACAGGGCAGCCGCAAATACGGCAGCCGATTCCAGAAATGCCTGCAGAAAAATAAACAGCTTCCGTTCGCCCATGCTCAGAAATACCGCCATTTCCTTCTTTCTTCCGCGCATCCACATGCAGAGCAGCAGGGAGACGACCGTGATGCCGGTCAGAAAAGCAAGTATCCTCATCAGCCCCACCATCCCGGTCATCTGCGTAAGCGGCGCTTTCATCTGCCGGTAAAGGACGTCCGATGTGGTAATCTCCGCTTTTCCCTGCAGAATTTCCTCTATCTCCTCCGCCAGCGTATCCAGAAGCTCCGGCTGCCCGGTGCAGACGGTCACCTGGTAAAATCCGCCGCCGGTCAGCTCCAGATACGTCGTGCTGTCGATATAAATGCGGTTCTCCAGCCGGTAAAGGGCGGGAGTGTCGTTTTCCTGCCGGCTTTCATTCCCGGCAAGGTACACTCCGGTCACTTCTACGGTCACGACATTCCCGTCCTCTGCTTCCAGCGAAATCGTATCGCCGACCGAAAGACCGTTTGCATCCGCAAATCCGGCGTTCACCAAAACACCGCGGCGGGTTTGGGCATCAATCAGGCTGCCCTCCGTAAGCCGGAAGGACTGCTCCGCAAAAGGTCCTTCGCTTTCCAGGTCGTCATATGCGTACAGACTGACCTGCCGGTTCTCAGGCTCCCCGGAATCGCTGGCGGTGACCGGCGTAAGGCTGACCGCGTATGCCGCCTGCTGCCCCATCCGGTTGACGGATGTTACCGCTTCCAGGCTCCGGATGCTTTCCGCCTCCTGCTCCGTAACCGGATGCGCAGTATCCGAAGCCTCGCAGATGACACTGGCTTTCGTTTTTTCCCGCATTGACACTTCCGTGGCTTCTGCGGCTTCCAGCAGCATCGTCGTGCCCAGAATCATGCCGCTGACAAAAAGAAATACCAGAAACAAAAGAGCCGTCTTCGCACAGTTCCTTCTCAGATAAAGGAACCCTCTCCGATAAAAAGGCATCGCTTTCTCCCTCCCGTCACTGATAGCGGGTAATCAGCACCTTTACGGCATGAATTTCCCCGTTTTCCTGTGTATCTCCGTAGACGGCGACACCGGTGGATTTTTTCACGTCCGCCGCGCTGGCGTCCTTAAGCGTAATTTCCCCGGTGGTGGTGCTGATACTGGCAATCTGAAAAAGGCAGTCCTCCCCATAAGAAACAGTGGTGCTGTCCATACCGCTCTCATAACCGGCTGCCGCCTGGATTGCCGTATCTTCTGTGCTCTGCTCCGGAACCACCTGGAAGCTCCCGTCCTGGAAATCAGATACGCTTCCAATCAGGGCTGCAGACGCCTGCATTTCATCCAGATTCTGCGGATTCTGATTTTCCTCCTGGCTCTGCGCTGCTGTGTCACTCTCCCCGTTTTGTCCGGCGACAGAGCCCTGGCAGCCGGTCAGCGCAAGTGCGCAGAGCAGAATCGCTGTTACCGTTATTGTTCTCCTGTGTTTCATCAGAAATCTCTCCTTTCTTTATCTGCCGGCTTTTGCACGCCCGGCAGCATCACGGCATTCCCTTTTCGGAATGTTTGTTTTTACGCGCCTATCATAATGGAAAACTTCTCTAAAAATCCTCAGAAAAAAGAAAAAGGAAATCCCCCGGATTTTGATAACTTTTAGAGGATTTCTCTGGTATACTATAAAAGTTAAGTGACAAATGGCAGCCTTTTTCATGTTCAGCCACCCGCAAAGAGAGGAATGCAATGATATGATAAAAATATTACTTATAGAAGACGACCGGGAGCTGTGCCGCTCCATCCGGCGGGAGCTGGAAAAAAACGGCTATATGGTGGAATGCTGCAGCGACGGGGAGACGGCAATGTTCTATGCGCTGAATACCGATTATGGATATGATATCGCTATCGTGGACCGTATGCTGCCGGTCATCGACGGTCTGACCATCATCCGGGCAATGCGCCAGAAAAATATCCAGATTCCTGTCATCATCATTACGGGAATGTCCGCTCTGGACGACCGGGTGGACGGTCTGGACGGCGGGGCAGACGACTATCTGGTAAAGCCCTTTCACATCCGCGAGCTGCTGGCAAGGGTGCGCGCGCTGACGCGGCGGCCGCATCAGATACAGGATGCAGAGTTACTCACCTGCGGCGACCTCCGGTTCGATACTTCCACCCGGACGCTCCAATGCAGTCAGCGAAAGGTCGCGCTGACAGCAAAAGAAGCAGAGCTTCTCGGCACACTGATGAGGCAGCCGGAAGCTGTATTTTCACGGGAGCAGCTTGTTCTGAAGGTATGGGGAAGCGATTCTGATATTGAACCTGGAAATGTGGACAACTATATTTCTTTTCTTCGCAGACGCCTCCGGGAGCTTGGGAGCGCCTGCCAGATTAAAACGATTTACGGTACCGGCTACCGGTTGGAGGAATCACATGCTTAAACGACTGCAAAACCGCCTGCGTATTTTTCTGATTGTCGTTTTTATGGCAATCGTCACGCTGATTCTCTGCTTTTCCTTCCACAGCATCCGGCAGGCGCAGCAGACTGCCGATATCACTTATATCCAGCGCATAGCGTCTCTTATTATTTATCAACTGGAAGCGGATTCCTCAGAACCGGAAGCACTCCTCGCCGACTATGAAAGCGAAATGCACGTTTACAGCCTCCTGACGGACGAAGATGGCTCTGTCCTGTTCCGGAGCGCCCCGGATACCCGCACAGACCCTGATACGCTGTGGGAAACGGCAGAGAAAAGCATGTCCGCACGGACGACTGACGGGGCCCTGAGCAGTCCCGCCGTTACCGAGCAGAGCGGGTATATGGAGATTTCCGGTGACAGCGGCGACCACTATCTTGCCATCTGCGCCAGCATTCTCACAAAGTCCCAAAAGCTGCTCTCTCTGATTTTATTTTATGAGGAGCCCTCCGCCGGAAGCCTGCTGGCAGAACAGGCTCCGGCATACTGCGCCATCTGGCTGCTGGCATTTGCGGGCATTCTGATTGTCAGCCGTTTTCTGCTGCGCAGAGCATTCGCCCCCACAGAGCAGGTGCTTAAGGGACAGAAGGACTTTATTGCCGCCGCCTCCCACGAATTAAAATCCCCCCTGGCGGTCATTATGGCAAACGCGGAAGCCATCCAGGATGCCGGTGAGACCTCCCCGCAGGTGCGGGAGAGCCTTGGCATCATCGACGCGGAATGCACCCGGATGTCCGGACTGATACGTGATATGCTGCTCCTTGCCGCCTCGGATGCCGACCAGTGGACCCTCCAGAAAACTCTGACGGATGTGGATACGCTGCTGATTACGCTGTATGAAGCCTACGAGCCCGTATGTCTGAAAAAAAATATCCGTCTGAAGCTGGAGCTGGACGAAAAAAGCTACCCGCCTCTTTTTACGGACCAGGAGCGTGTTTTCCAGATATTGAGCATCTTTCTGGACAACGCAGTCTGTTACTCGCCGGAAAACAGCTCCATTGAAATAAAAACGAGGCAGACCGCCAGAGAATTGATTTTTCTTGTCGCAGATCATGGAAGCGGCATTGCAGAGAAGGATAAACCGTTTATTTTCAACCGTTTTTACTGCGCCGATAAATCCCGCACCGATAAATCGCATTTCGGTCTGGGACTGAGCATTGCAAAGGAGCTGTCCGGAATGCTGTCCGGAAAAATATGGTTTGAAGATACGCCCGGCGGCGGAGCGACGTTCTTCCTTTCGCTGCCCTCCGGACAGTCACCTGCATAGCATCATCCGACGGCGATCTTCCGTTTTTAATCAGAATATTTCCAACCGCACCGGTGAAAATATTTTTTCCGGACGCCGCAGACGAAACAGAGCAGGGACAGTTTTATTCTGCCCCTGCTCCTGATTGAATTTTTTATCATTTTTAATACGCTCTTTTGAGATCTGTTTTCTTTCTTAACCTTTAACCGCACCCATCGTAATGCCCTTCGTGAAGTATTTCTGGAAGATCAGGAATACCACGATAATCGGAACCGCCGCCAGCGCAGCGCCTGCCATGATCAGACCGAAGTCTGTGGAGTTCTCCGCCTGCATACGTGCGATACCAAGGGAAATCGTTGCGTTTTCCGTACTTGAAAGCATGATTAACTGCATGAAGTAATCGTTCCAGGAATTGATGAACGTGAAAATCGCCAGCGCGCCGATACCCGGTTTAATCATCGGCAGCGCAATGTTTGTAAAGGTTTTCCACTCGCTCGCGCCGTCGATGCGCGCAGCTTCCATCATCTCTCCCGGTATCCCCTCCGCGAACTGCTTAATCAGGAATACGCCGAACGGCCAGCCCACAATCGGGAAGATTACCGCCCAGATGGTATTGTACAGATTCAGCGCCGACATCTCCCGAAGCAACGGAATCAGGATAACCTGTTTCGGCAGCGCCATCGCACAGACAATCAACGAAAACAGCACCGTTCTGCCGATAAAGCGCTTCTTTGCCAGCGCATAGCCCGCCATAGCCGAAGTCGCGCAGGTAAGGATCATGGACATAACCGCCATAAATATCGTGTTCATCAGCCAGCGGATAGAAGCCGGAACAGTCGGTCCCGCAAAAGTAATGCCGGTAAACGGAATGCTCAGAGACCAGAGCGGCGCCGTCTGCTTGCTGAACAGCTTTTGATAGTTATCCAAAACCCACTCATTGGGTATCCACTGCGGGGTCGTAGAGTTGATTGCTTTTGCCGTCTTAAAGGAGCCGGTAATAATCCAGTAAAGCGGGAATGCAAAGGCAATCGCCAGAAGGATGATCACCGCTATCGATATAATCTTATAGCACTTGGTTCGTACTGCCGTCGTCTTATTCATTTTCCGTACCTCCCCTCTAATCTGACTGCGCCATCTTAAACTGGACAGCGGAAAGCACAGCAATAATAATCGCCAGGACAACTCCCATCGCATTACCGTAGCCATAGCGATACAGCTTGAACGCCGTGTGATAGATATAGTACATTATCGTATCTGTGCTGTGGTTCGGACCGCCGCTTGTCAGAAGCTGTATCAGCGCGAAGCACTGGAAGCTGTTGATCGTCGTGATAACGAGGATGTAAAGCGTGGTCGGCATGATCTGCGGCCATTTAATCTTCCAGAAGCACTGCATCTTATTCGCTCCGTCTACCTCTGCAGCCTCCACCAGAGACGCGTCCACGTTGTTCAGCGCGGATACATAAAGCACGATCGGCTGTCCCACAGAGGTTGTAAGCAGAATCAGAATAATACATCCAAGCGCAAATCGTTCATCGCCGAGCCAGTTGATGTTTTTGTCAATCAGTCCCAGGCCCTTGCCGACGTAGTTGAAAATACCATAGTAATTGTTGTACATCCATTTCCATACAACCGCAACTGCCACGGAACCGGTAACGACCGGAAGATAAAATACGCATCTGAGCAGGGAACACAAGGGCCCCTTCAAATCGTAAATGATCGAACTTACCCACAGTGAAAAGATACAGGTTACAGGAACGGAAACTACTACAATAATAATGGTATTCCACAGTGCGCGCAGGAACACGCCGTCCTGGAACAGCTCTATATAATTTCCCAGTCCGACAAAGATATCCGCCCGGTTCATTGTAGAATCAAAGAAACTGGTAATCACACACTGAATCATCGGATAAATAACAAACCCGACAAAAAATATCAGATTCGGCAGCATAAACGCATATCCCGCGATCGTTTCTCTGCGCACCAGCGCTCTGCTCATGCTGTAGCCAGTGTTTTTCTTTGCTTTACCGGCCATGAAGCCTCCCCCTTTCTCTTTTTGAACCTTCCCCTTCATACGCCACTACATATGAAGACACCCTTCCCGCGCGCAAAGCAGGAAGGGTGCACGAGTTCAGATAATTATTCCGTTATCAGATGATAACCTTTCCGCATTCACAGTACAGCCTACTGTCCTGCTGCTGCGTTTGCCGTGGTCTGGAATTCTGCAACTGCGGTAGCAACGTCTGCGCCGGTACCGATCTGCTGCAGCATGTTCCACCATGCGGTACGAGCCTCTGCCCATCCGCCAACTACCTGGTAGTAGTCGCCCATGTACTGGGTGAAGATAGAGTACTCTGTCATCAGCTCATCGCCCTCGTAGATGTTTCCAAGATCCTTAACCGGCCAGTATGTGGAAGCCTTTACGCTCTCTGCCGCCATGGATTCATCGTTTGCCATAAAGTCAATGAAAGTCTTCGCTGCTGCGATCTTCGCCTCGTCGCCGTTGTTGAAGATACCGAAGCCCCAGATACCGCCGCAAAGCTGCGGTTCGCCGCTCTCAGACGGGAATGCCATCGGAAGCGCATCAAACTCCATAAGCTCAGCATTGTTCTTTTCCTGTGCAACGTTCCAGCAGAATGCCATCGCCAGTGTGCCGTTGCAGAAGAGCTGGATCTCATCGCCGCCTGCGATGGATGCGTCAAAGTTGATGCCGTCCATGCCAGCCAGAAGCTCAAGAGCCTTGATGTTCTCTTCGCTGTCCAGTGTGTAAGCGGTGTGCTCTGCGTTTGTGAAGGTGCCGCCGTACAGGTTGTTTACCAGTGCGCGTGTACCCTGGTCTCCGCCCTGTCCGCTGCAGTATACTGCGCCAACCGGATCCTGTCCGCTCTCATAAACTGCCTTTACAGCGTTGATGAAGCCTTCGGTTGTCCAGGTGCGTGTTTCCTCATCGAGATACTGAAGAGCGTCTGCTGCTTCAAATACGTCTCTGTTGATCGCCATGGTGTGAGCTGTCATGCAAAGCGGATACTCATAGAATACGCCGTCGTTGCTCTGGCACGCTGCTTCTACGGAATCGTAGATCGCTTCTTTTGCTTCGTCTGTCCAGAGGTCCGCCAGGTCTACCATAAGCCCCTTTGCGCCCCAGTTTGCAACCAGACGCTCCGGTCCTTCAAATACGATATCCGGTGCCTGTCCGCCTTCGATCGCGGTGTTGATCTGGTCGTCGCCGTTGGTGTAATCAAGATATTCGATCTTTACGCTGATCTCCGGATGCGCCTCGTTGAATTTTGCTACCAGGCCGTCCATTACTTCTGCGTTGCCCCAATCACCAACCGGATAGGTCCACATTGTGATTTCTGTTGTTTCTCCTTCAGCAAATGCAGTCGCAGATAATGCCATCGTTCCAACAAGTGCAAGTGCTAAGATCCTACGGAATTTCATATTTAACGCCCTCCTTTAATTATTAGAATGAACAGGTCTTAGCCTGTTCATTCTTTATAAATGTTGTACCCTTATTCTACATTTCTTTAGGCAATTTGTCAATATGTTTTTGAAAATATTTTCATTTTTTCATTTTCTGAAAAATTTTTACATAATCGTGGGAATTATTTTCAAAAGCGCCTGTGCAAGCTGTCTGTGCCCATCTTCCGTCAAATGCATGAAATCAACCTGGTTCGGTCCTGCAGATACCACCTGGTTCGCATCCAGGTAATGACAGCCCATCATTTTGGCGATCTGCTCATATTGCGCAGCAAGCCCTTCAGACTTCTTGGCACAGCCTCTTCCCATCGTCTGCGCCACCTCGGTGTCCGCATATTCTCTGCCGATATTCTGCGGCGTTACCACCAGGATATTTGGTTTTCCATCACGCCAGCAGTCCGTCGTGGCGATCGCTTTTGCGATCAGGCGCTTCAGTCCGAGCGCGATACACGCCGCCGAGGAGCCGAACCGTTCCTTTGTATCGTTCGTTCCCAGCATAATGATCAGCAGATCCACCGGCTCATGGCTCATCAGGCAGGGATAAATGTAATCCAGACCGTTCAGCCCCTCGTGGATCGGATCGGTAAAGCAGGTCGTCCGCCCGCTCAATCCCTCTTCGAGCACAAGGTAATCGTCGCCAAGTCCCTTCTGCAAAAGGCATGTCCAGCGCTGCGTCTCGTCAAATCTGCCGTTGTTTTCCGCACAGTAGCCATGCGTATTGGAATCCCCAAAGCAAACAATATGTTTCATCTTATCTTGCCTCCACAGCACTGATAAATCTCTGCGCGATCTCAAGCGGTCTGGTGATTGCCCCGCCAACTACCACAGCGAACGCCCCGGCGTCGAGCATCTTAACCGCCTGCTCCGGTGAATGTATCCTTCCCTCTCCGATCACAGGGATATCCAGCGCTGCAGAAAGCTCTTTCACCAGCTCGTAGTTCGGTCCGTCCGTCTTTTCGGTATAACTGGTATAGCCGTTCATCGTCGTTCCAACGATATCCATGCCAAGCTTCCATGCGCGCACACCCTCTTCATAGGTAGAAATGTCCGCCATCAGGATCGCTTCCGGATATTTTGCACGCACCTCCGTTATAAACTCACTGATAGTCTTCCCGTCGCCGCGCTTCTGATCGGTGCAGTCCAGGGCGATAATGTCGGAGCCTGCCGCCACAAGGTCATCCACCTCTTTCATGGTCGGCGTGATATAGCTTTCAAATCCCTCATACTGTATTTTCACAAGCCCGATCACCGGCAGCCCGGTTTCTTCCTTGATTGCAACCACGTCACGGATACTGCTGGTGCGGATCATCGGAGTGCCCGCCCGCTTTGCGGCTCTCGCCATCAGATACATGATGGATTTCTCTTCCACATAAAGCGGCTCGCCCGGCACTGCCTGGCAGGACACGATCACTTTTCCCTTCATCTTCGCAAAGAGTTCTTCTTTATTCACAAAATTTCCCTCCCTATCTTTTCTCATGCAGCACGGATGCGCCGAGCATCCCCGCGCGATTTCCAAGCTCCGCTTTTTTCAGCTCCACGCCGCGGAAGCTCGGTATCGTATTCCTGTATAACCGTTCTTTGATTTTTTCCAGCACGCAGGGCTGCTCCATCACACCGCCGCCCAGGATAATGCCTCCGGGGTTCAGCATATGAATGATCGTGATAAGACCGTAGACGATCTCACCGATCCATTCATCGATGACCGCCGCCACCTCCGGCTCTTCTTTTCTTTCAAAAACAAGACGCCCGTTCGAAAGCGACTCATCCAGCGCCCTTGCGCGCTCCACCAGCGCAGTGGCGGAAGCGTACTTTTCATAGCAGCCGGAGAAAAAATCTTTTTCCGGATCGCGATCCTCCGGGTGCGTGACTAACGCCCCGAATTCTCCGGCAGAAAAGCTGCTGCCTGAGTACAGCTTTCCGCCGAGAAACAGCGCCCCGCCAACGCCGGTTCCGTAGGTAAGGCAGGCAAAATCACGCATTCCTCTGCCTGCGCCGAACACCGCCTCGCCGAGCGCCGCCGCATTCACATCGTTTTCCACGGCGGTCGGAAGCTGGAATTTTTCTTCCATCATATCCTTCAGGCGCATACCTGTATAGCCTGGAATATTTTCGTTTGCCCAGATAATGCTTCCCTGCACCGGGTTCACCTGTCCCGCCGTGCTGATGCCGATCCTTGAAAACGCGTGCTCCCTCCGGTATCCTTCGATGATCTCCTGCGCGCGCGCTGCGACATGCGCGCCCCCAAGCTTCGCCTCTGTGGGAAATTCTTTGAGAGCGCTTAAATTTCCGTTCTCACAGATACCGGCTTTGATCGCCGTCCCGCCGATATCCAACACACAGATTTTCATGTTTCCCTCCTCTGCCGCGGTTCCGCCGCATTGCCGCAGTTCGCAGCCTCAGCAGAATTTCGCGATCGCTTCGTCGATCATCTTCGCGCACTTTTCTACCTGCGGCATATCCTCCGGGATCAGAGACGGAAGCGGTTTACGCACGCCGCCAAGCTCCAGACCGTCGCGTATCTTCATGACCTCTTTCATCACCGCATACAGGTTGCCGTGGCACGCGCACATCGCATAGATGATCGCATCCGCCGCGTTCTGTACATCCTGCGCCTCTTTGATCCTGCCGGCGTCCACCAGCTCCTTGATCTTCAGATACAGCTCTGGCATTACCCCGTAGGTTCCGCCGATTCCGCCGTCCGCACCGATCGCAAGACCGGAAACAAGCTGCTCATCGGGACCGTTGAACACGATAAAGCCCTCGCCGCCTTCCATCTTGAACATCTGGATATCCTGCGTCGGCATGGAGCTGTTCTTTACGGCAACTACTCTCGGATTTTTTCTCATTTCCTTAAAAAGCGGCATCGTCAGCGCCACGCCCGCGAGCTGCGGGATATTATAGATCACAAAATCCGTGTTCGGAGCCGCCGCGGAAATGTCATTCCAGTACTGCGCGATCGCATGCTCCGGCAGATGGAAATAAATCGGCGGGATCGCCGCGATCGCATCCACCCCAAGGCTCTCCGCATGTCTTGCCAGCTCCTGGCTCTCTGCCGTATTGTTGCAGGCAACGTGCGCGATAACTGTCAGCTTACCCTCCGCCGCTTTCATCACGTGCTCCAGCGTCAGCTTTCTGTCAGCAACCGTCTGATAGATGCACTCTCCCGAAGAACCGCCTACATAAACGCCCTTTACGCCCTTTTTTACAAGATGGCGTGTCAGCGCCTCCACCCGTTCTCCGTCTACCTCTCCGTTCTCATCATAGCAGGCATAAAATGCCGGAATGATGCCCTGGTACTTCTCCGCTTTGCTCATACTATCCCTTCCTTTCTTTATTTTGGGACATGCCGTCCCAGCTATTTTTATTATACTCTACCGGAAAATTATTTTCAATAAAATTGTTCCTGAAATTCCATTTCATTTTTAGTTTATAACCTTTACTTGCAGAGGAAGCATTTTTACTTTATAATAGTAGGAAATACTAAACGGAAAAATCTTACGAAAGGAGGTTTTCTATGTCTGTTAATATCCTGGATTATATCACGGAGCAATATCCCTCATTCACCCGCTCCGGCAAAAAGCTGGCTGATTATATTTTTGCAAACACCACGGAAACGCAGTATCTTTCCATTTCAGCGCTTGCGGAAAAAAGCGGGGTTTCGGAAGCTACCATCACACGTTTCTGCCACAAGCTCGGTTTAGCGGGTTACAACGACTTCAAGCTTGCGATCGCAAAATCAGACCGCGTGACGGATATGGGCGAGCCGTCCGGCACCCCCTCCACGATCACCTCGCAGGACAGCCTTTCCAGTATCTTCCAGAAGCTGCTGTCTGCAAATATCCTGTCTCTCACAGAGACCTTTGATCTGCTGGACGAAAAGGCAATTTCGAAAGCGGTCGATCTGCTCTACGATGCGCGCCACGTTTACTGCTTCGGGCATGGAAGCAGTTCTGTGATGGCAATGGAAGCATGGGCGCGGTTCAGCACGGCGTCCACGCAGTTCATCCACATCGCGGATTCCCATATGCAGATGCTTTCCACTGCGCTCGCCACCCCGCAGGATGTGATTTTATTTTTCTCTTACTCCGGCGCCACCCGCGACATGGAGGACATTATGAACGTCGCGCACCAGCGCAAAATTCCCGTGATCCTGGTCACACACTTTCCAAAATCGCAGGCTGCCGCCTTTGCCGACGTCATCCTGCTGTGCGGCTACAACGAAAGCCCGCTCCAATCCGGCTCCATCGCGGCAAGGATGGGGCAGATGCTCATCATCGACTGTCTGTTCCACGGCTTCTGCCTGAAAAGCCCCGGATACTATGCGTCCGCAAAGGCGACCGCCGCGGAAGCAATCGCAAAAAAACTGCTGTAAAAATGCTCTGAGTGGTCTCCACCGCAAACGCATCCGCGGTGAATACCACTCAGAGCATATTTTATTTAAATCACAGATCGGGCATTTATCCCTTTACGCCGCCGCTTGTCAGACCGCCCACCAGATGCTTCTCGATACAGATAAAGAGAATGACAACCGGTATGGTAGCAAACAGCGATGATGCAAACAGATACTGCCACTCGATCATATTGTAGCCGTTAAATACCGTGATGCCGACCGTCAGCGGTTTCAGAAGGTCGCTGGAGATCAGCGTCAGCGCAACCGTGTACTCGTTCCACGCATTGATAAACACGAAGATCAGCGCCGTCACAATGCCAGGTGCCGCTACCGGGAGAAGAACCCGGATCATCGCCTGGAGCTGATTGCAGCCGTCAATCGTCGCCGCCTGCTCCATCTCCGGAGAGATCGACATAAAGGTCCCCCGCAGAAGCCAGATGGCAAACGCCTGGTTAAACGCCGCGTTGATAAAGATCAGACCAAGCAGGCTGTCGGTGAGATGCAGCACGCTCATGACCTTGTAAATACCCACCAGAAGCACGACCGGCGCAAACATCTGGGAAACGATCACCAGACCGAGGAAAAATTTCTTTCCCTTAAACTTCATGCGCGACAGCGCATAAGCCGCCGGAATACCGCAGAGGATCGCGATTGCCGTCGCTCCGCCTGATATCAGAATGGAATTGATAAAGTAGCGTCCCAGCGGCGCCAGGCTCCAGATATCCACGAAGTTTTCCCACTCCCACTCGATCGGGAGCAGCGTGCCCTTCATGGAATAGATTTCCGCGCGGGATTTCAGCGCTGTGGTAAACATCACAAAATAAGGATACAGCGTTACCAGGACCATTACAATGATCGCCACATACAGCAGCACCCTGAGCACTTTATCCTTGGGTGTACGCGCTTTCTTGATGTACTTTTTTTCTTTACTCATCCTGCTCCTCCTTTCTTAAAGAAGCAATCATATAGACGGAGGCACAGACGCACAGAATCAGAAAGCCGATTACGGAAATCGCCGCCGCTTCACCGGTTCTGCCTTTATAAAATGCCTGCTTATACAGGTAAGTAACAAGGGTATCGGTACGGTTTGCCGGGTCTCCCTTGGTGATCGTCCAGACGATCGGAAAGGAATTGAATACATAAATAATATTCAGTACCGTGCTGACGGTAAGGGACGATTTTACAAGCGGGATCGTGATATTGAACAGCTTCTGCCAGAATCCCGCTCCGTCCACCGTTGCCGATTCATAATAAGATGCGTCAATACTCTGCAGCCCGGAAAGCACGCAAAAAGTGACAAACGGAATCGTTACAAAAATACCAACCCAGCACTCCCATGCGAAATAAGCGCCCGGCGTGGGCGTCCAGTTCACAGGACTGCTGATAAGCCCCAGCTTCAAAAGCAGGGTATTTAAGGTACCGTAATCCGGGTTAATGATAAATTTCCAGACGCCGGCCTGGATGATCAGCGATGTCGCCCAGGGAAATACAACGATCGCGCGCGCAACCTTTCTTCCGCGGAATTCGTTGTTCAGCATGAGCGCCAGCGCAAAACCGATGAGGGTGGACAGACCTACTACCACGATCGTCCATACGAGTGTGTTCTTCAGTACCATCCCGAAGGTAGAGCCTGTGACCACTTTTTTAAAGTTGTCAAGCCCCGCAAAGCCCTTGATGATACCGGCTCTGCTCACTTCACTCAGGGACGTGCGGAACACCTCGAAAATCGGAAACAGAATAAAAACTGTCATTAATAAAATGCTCGGAAGCAGCCAGATATAGGGACTCGCCGCCTTTAATAGATTCTTTTTTTTCATGTTTCACCACCAGTTTGAGACTTATCTGTACAAAGAGCCGGGCCTTTGTGCAGCCCGGCTCCCGGTTCTCTTTTTTGAGAAAATAAAGTATGTGTTTCGAAAATTAACCTGCGATGTCAGCCTGCAGCTCATCCAGCAGTGTTCTTACATCTTCACCGAGGAGTGCTCTCTGCTCAACGTCGATAACGCCCTGTTTTACATCTGCCCATTCAGCTTTTGCTGTCGGATAGAATTTGCTGGAGCCTACGATGTCAACCCATGCAGCCATGCTCTCGTCTGCTGCTGCAACTGCTTCGCCGCCTGCGATCGTTGCCGGAAGGAAGCCTTCCATCAGAACCCAGTCAGAGTAGCGTGCATCGTCATAGAAATAATCAAAGAATGTGGTGATCGCTGCCAGCTCTTCCTCAGAATAGCCGTTGTCAAAGCACATGAAGCGGTCCATAACGCCTGCGGATACGGATTCACCGGTATTGCACGGAATGGAAGCTACCGCATAGTTTACTTCGTGTCCGCCGTCTGCAATGTAGGTCGGAAGGCTGTTCGGTGCGATAACCATTGCGATCTGACCTGCGCCGAACATATCCTGCAGATCGTAACGTGTGTTGTTCGCCGGATCTGTGTTGGTGTAGCCGGCATTTACAAGACCGATCGCATACTCGATCGCTTCTACGTTTGCATCGCTGTTGAGCGCCCAGTCGCCGTTCTCATCAACAAAGCCGCCGCCGTTGTTCCAGGTGTAGTATGCGAACGCAGCCTGACCTTCGTCAGTTGTCATATCGATACCCCACGGATAAATGCTGTCGTCATATGCCTTGATCGCTTCGCAAGCCGCCGTCAGTTCATCCCATGTGGTCGGAACCTCCACACCTGCTGCTTCCAGAATATCTACGTTGTAATAAAGCGCACGTGCGGAAGCAAGGTCCGGAACTGCCCATACAACATCGTCCACTACAGACTGCTCAAGGAAGGACGGATACATCTTCGCATAGGTTTCTTCGGAAACGTAATCCTGTGCCGGGAGAAGCAGACCGTCCGCCTGATAATCCGCAAATACGTCGATGTTCAGAATATCCGGCGCGTTGTTTCCCTGAATACGGGTGTTTACTACGGTGTAAATGTCATTCCAGGAGACAACCTCTACCGTAAGCTTGATGCCTGCATTGTCATTGTTGAAATCCTCTACAAAATTTGCCCACCAGTCTGCGGTGTTCTGGCCATACTCTGCTGCAATTACATTGATTTCCACATCCTCTGCGGAGCATACCGCCGGTACCGCTGCCACCATAGATGCAACTGCTGCCATTGCTAAAAATTTCTTGTTCATAGCTTATGTCCTCCTTTAAGGTGAAATCGGACGTCCAAAGTTCACGAGACTGCGGCGTCCGTCTTATAGACGGATTATATAATATTTCCCTCAAAAAAGCAATCATTTTTGATAAATTTGTGAAATTTATTTTTATTTTTAAAAAATATTTGTATGTTAATCCCACAAAAACTGTTATATTCATTTGAATTTCTCTGATAGATACGATATAATAGCAGACAGAAAAACATATCGGGAGGAACGATCATGAATCAGAAAGCAATATCCCAGGAAGTGCTGAATGCCTTTTGCCTCGACGCAGATCCTGCATCCGTCCGCTCCTACGGCGACGGTCACATCAACGATACCTTTCTTGTGGAGGTTTCCGTGACAGACAAGTTTATCCTGCAGCGCATAAATACGGAAATATTTCATCATCCGGAAGAATTGATGGAAAATATCAGCGGCGTTACCGGCTGGCTTCGGAAAAAGATCATAGAGGAAGGCGGCGATCCGGCGCGGGAGACCTTAAACGTACGCCTCGCCGCTGACGGAAAGCCGTATTATAAGGATAACTTAAACGGCTACTGGCGTGTGTACGATTTTATCGGAAATACCTCCTGCTTCAACCAGTCGGAGTCTGTGGAGGATTTTTACCAGAGTGCGCTCTCCTTCGGGCATTTCCAGCGCCTGCTGGCGGATTATCCGGCGCACACGCTTCACGAAACGATCCCGCATTTTCACGACACGCCGGTACGGTTTGCCGATTTTGAAAAAGCGGTCGCAGCAGACAGCGCCGGACGCGCGGACAATGTGCGCGGGGAAATTGCTTTTGTGGAGGCGCGCAGAGAATACGTCCACACGCTGGTGGACCGGCAGGCATCCGGCGAGCTGCCCCTTCGCGTTACGCACAACGACACGAAGCTGAATAATATCCTGATCGACAATGCAACCGGAAAGGGCATCTGCGTCATCGACCTTGACACCGTGATGCCGGGACTTTCCGCCAATGATTTCGGAGATTCCATCCGCTTCGGCGCAAGCACCGCCGCCGAGGATGAGCAGGATCTCTCAAAAGTCTCCTGCAGTCTGGAGCTTTTCGAGGCATACACGAAAGGCTTCCTGAAAGGCTGCGGCGGCACGCTCACCCCCGCCGAGCTGGATTCGCTGATCGACGGTGCAATTATGATGACGCTCGAATGCGGGATGCGCTTTCTCGCAGACCACTTAGAGGGCGACCACTATTTCAAGATACACCGTGAGAACCACAACCTGGACCGCGCACGCACGCAGTTTAAGCTGGTGAAGGATATGGAAGAAAAACGCGGACAGATGGAAGAGATCGTCAGAAAAGTGGCAGAAGAGGTTCAAAAGAATCCCTGTTGATTGTATGGGGACAAAAGTTCTCAAACGTTACTGTTCACAGTAATATTCGCAAATCCATTTAAAATTCGCTCCGCGAATGGGATTTGCTCACACCTGTATCACTTTCTTACGGACTTTGCATTGAATGCAAAGTCCTGACCTGAACAGTAACTCTCAAACCCACTTCTGAACAAGCTCGTATGGGTTTAGACCTTTTGTCCCCTGGCTCATATAATTATTTTTCCACCTGCACTATGCATACATCAAATTTCTTTAAGACTGTATCCTCTGCAAGCACGCTGCCCGTCAGCAGATCCTTCTGTCCCCGGAACATTTCCGGCAGTCTGCATTCCTCATCCCCGAAGTTCAGAGCAAAATAGATCTTGTGCGTTTCGGTTTCGCGACAGGTGATCTCCAGCCCCGGTGCTGTTTCCGCCAGCCCTTTTATCTGCGCATTCCCACAGATATAGGAGAACAGCTTTCCGCGCGCGGATTCCTCCAGCAGTGTGCCGATATAGTACACTTTACCGTTTCCATAGCAATTTTCTGTGACAGCCGGCATTCCCGCATAGAAATCCTCCGCGTATTCGCCGAGGCTCTTTGCGCCCTCCAGATGCATCAGATCGCACACCAGGCTGCAGCTTCCGGTGCTGCCGTCTGCGAACCGCACCCGGTTTGTCTGTTCCGGCGAGAGCGCGTCGATTTCCTCCACCCAGACGCCGGCCATCTCCCGGAACGGACCGGGATAGCCGCCGAGATAAACATTGTCGGACTGATCCGCGATCCCGCTCATATAAGTGAGAACCAGCACACCGCCATCCTGCACGAATTTCTCCAGCGCTTCCTTCATTCCCGCCTTCACCATGTACAGTACCGGCGCTA
Organism: Marvinbryantia sp.; assembly: GCF_047017445.1. Taxonomy (NCBI): domain Bacteria; kingdom Bacillati; phylum Bacillota; class Clostridia; order Lachnospirales; family Lachnospiraceae; genus Marvinbryantia; species Marvinbryantia sp. The sequence goes on from NZ_JBKXTT010000002.1 coordinate 387,606, forward strand.
CGATCAGCTTATATTTACTGAAATCCGCGTCGAACGGAATCATGTTCACCGGTATATTATGCTGATAAAAATACTGATAATACGCATAAATCTGCTTTACATACATCAAATCCACCGTCGGACCGCTCGTGTACTCCAGCGCCCAGTAATTATCCCAGTCAAATACGACGCCGACCTCTGCCGAGCTGCGGCTGCCCAGGATCACGTCTCCCAGCTTTTCCAGCTCGCCGCCAAGCTGCTGCACTTCCCGGAAAACTCTCGTATTTTCTGTTCCCGCGTGGCTGATCACCGCTCCATGGAATTTCTCGCACGCCCCGACGCTTCTGCGGAGCTGGAAAAACTGGATGGTGTCGGCTCCGTGCGCGATGGTCTGCAGGCTCTGCGCGCGCATCTGCCCCGGGCGCTTCAGCGAATTATATGGCTGCCAGTTCTGCTGGCTCGGCGTCTGCTCCATCAGCATAAACGGCGCATCCTTCAAGCCGCGCATAAGATCATGCTGCATCGCCGTATATCCCGGCTGTGTATCGTACGCCGGATAATTATCCCAGGAGATCACATCCATCTCCTTCGCCCACTTAAAATAGTCAAGCTCCTTATAGCTTCCCATCAGGTTTGTGGTGATGACAGCCTCGGAATCAAACCTGCGGATCGCATCCCGCTCCAGCTTATAGTTTTCCAGAATGCTGTCTGAGTTAAAGCGTTTATAATCAATGGAAATTCCCGCAAACGCTGTTTTTTCCGTACCAATGCCCTCGCTGAGCGCGTTCGGCGCCACGATCTCATCCCAATCGTACAGCGTATGTCCCCAGAATTCCATATTCCAGGCTTTGTTCACCGCATCCAGCGTTCCATATTTTTTCCTTACCCACACGCGGAATGCCTTTTCACAGTTCTCGCAGTAGCAGGTGCCGCCGTATTCGTTGTTCACATGCCAGCACTTCACATGCGGATTGCTTCCGTAGCGCTCCGCCAGCTTTGCTGCAAGCGCCGCCGAATATTTCTGAAAAACCGGAGAATTCGGGCACGCGTTATGACGCTGACCAAACTTGTGATGACGTCCCTCGTAGTCCGTGCGCTCAACCTCCGGATATTTTTTCGCCATCCATGCCGGAACCGCTCCGGTGGAGGTCGCCAGCACGATATCATAATCTTCTTTGCTTAACATATCGACAATCTCATCCAGTTCGGAGAAATCGTAGGTTTCCTCCGACGGCTGCAGCTTTGCCCAGGAAAAAACATTGATCGTCGCACTGTTGATATGAGCATCCCGGAAAATCTGCATATCCTCCTTCCAGATTTCCCGCGGCCACTGATTCGGGTTATAGTCGCCGCCGTACAAGATCCGGCTGATCTTTTTTCCCATCTGTTAATCCTCCTTAGTCTCTTTGATACGCCTCTCCTTCGCGGAGATAAAAATACAGTCCCCAGTCCTGATCATTCGCATACGGATCATAAAATGACGCCCGCCTGTTATTCACACTCTGCGGATAAACGTACGCGCAGGAGGCGCGTCCATCCGGGAAAATCATCGGCAGCACTCCTCTTCTGGAATCCTCCGCCCGCTTCATGTATGAAGCATCTTTCGTCGCCTTTGCATAAAGCGCAAACACATTTCCAGTCAGCGCGCTCCAATAATGCGGAAACGTATCACCGTAATACCGGCGTTTTCCAAACCAGTATCCGTCCCAGTGACGCACGGCGCTCTCATACAGATGATAGTCCGGCTGCATTCCATTAAACAGCTCCAGAACCTTTACCTGCTGCCCGCCCGCGTGCAGATACTTTTCCTTTCCCGTCAGCAGATAGACAGACAGTAAAATCTGCGCCGCCGGAGCGACAATGCTCTGCTCGTAGTTCACCTCGCTGGGCGGATAATCCAGTCCCCGCCCGCACAGCCAGTCAGCGTGGTTTATAAACAGCACCCGCATTTCTCTCTGCTCCGCCTCCATCTGCACTTCGCCAAGCGCCTTTATCAGCGCGAGCACCGGAAGCTCGATCGGATAAAATTCTTTGCCGCCCTCCTGATAGTAGCGCTTCACAATCCGGCAGGCATATGTGAGATACTCTCTTTTCTGTTCCAGCCGGTAAAGCTCTGTGAAAAGGGTCGCTGCCCAGGGCGCATTGTACAGCCTGTGATAACTGTCATCGCGTTCCATATCATTATAAACACATCCCGTTTCTTTGTCCACCAGTTCACGCAGCACAAAATCCCTATATTTTTCGAGACTATCCATCAGATTTTCGTCCTTTTTCTGCTGCAGGTAACGCGCCATCAGGATTCCCATGCCGATGCGCTCCCTGCCGCCGTTAAAATCATTTTCCGGCGTGTACACCAGACGCTCCTCCTCGTTATCGTATGCCAGATAAGCGCCGTTAAGAGGTCCCTCTCCCGTATACTGCTGATTCTTTGCCAGAAAACGGCACCGCCGCTGCGCTAAAAGCTCCGGTCTCTCCTGCACCAATATGCGGCATTCGGTCTGCACATCATCCGCGCAGATGGAAAAGGTCAGCTCACCGATCTTCTCCGCCGTGTAAGAATAAACAAAGGAATTTCCCTCCCGCTGCGCTTCCTCGCCGTTCACCGTCACGCGCTCCGCCGGGAATGCTGGCGTTATCTCTATCCGGTTTGTCTCGCCCAAAAACAGTACATAGCGCTGCGCCTCCACGCACACCATGCGCGGCTGATAGACACTCAGCTTCTTCAGAAAATCAGCTTTGCCATCGTGCGGAAAGATCGTCCAGCGAAGCTTCCTCGTCTCATGCGGCTGAAGCTGCATCCCCTCCGGATGCAGAAGGAAACAGCCACGATCATTGCTCTGGTGAAGGATATTCCGCTGGATACTGTATGCCGCAAGGCTGCCCTCCGTCAGCACCATGCCGAGGTGGGGAGCCTCCCCGCCCATGCGCAGAGCGCAGATCCAGCTCACCTGTTTTCCGCAGAAAATGTGTACATGACAGCGCTTTTTCAGACAGGTTCTGCTGTCCTCATAGCTGTCCGGCAGCGGAAAGGTAATCGCAATGCTCTCGTTGTTCGTAAAATACGGTTTGTCCGACGGATTTGTTATCGAAACACAGGTGTATGCAATATCCCCCTTCTGCTCCGTCTCTGCCGCAAACTCCAGCTCCTCCGGTCCCGTGACCTTCCCGTACCGGAAATCCTGCCGCAGCCAGTCCATCTCATAACTGTCATTGCTGAAAATCAAATGCTCCATCTTTTCCTCCTACTCCTTCACGCCGCCCAGGGTGATGCCTGTGACAAAATATTTCTGTAAAAACGGATAAATGCAAAGCACCGGAACCATCGATATAAATATCTTCGCTGCGTTCATCGTGGTGTTTGACATCATCGACGCCTGCTTGATCTGCTCCGCCGTCATGGTCGTCGTATCCACCTGAAAAATCAACTGCTTAATGTAGGTCTGCAGCGGATAATATTTTTCGCCTGTGGAAAGCACGAGTCCCTGGAAGAAATCGTTCCAGTGCGTCACGATCGTAAATAATGCGATAGTTGCCAGCACGGGCTTCGAAAGCGGCACGACAATATGCGTCAGAATGTACCACGCCCCGGCCCCGTCCACCATCGCCGCCTCCTCCAATTCCTTCGGGATATCCTGGAAGAAATTCACCATAAGGATCAGGTTAAACACCGGGATGCCGCCGCAGACTGCCAGCCCGAAAACGCTGTTTGTCAGTCCGTATGCTTTCATCACAATATACCACGGGATCGTACCTCCCGAAAACAGCATACAGAATACAAAAATCCATAAAATCATATTGCGCGGCGCAAATTCATGTTTGCTCTTTGCCAGCGGATACGCTGCCATCGTAAGAACCGGCAGAGTGATGAGAAGCGCGAGCGCCACACGCTTTACCGCTGTGAGGAAGGATACAAAAAACGCCTTCTCCCCCATGATCTCCTTGTAGGCATTCAAAGTGAAATCCACCGGCCAGAACGCCACAAGCCCCGCTTCCGCCGCCTCCTTCGAGCTGAAAGACACTGCCAGATTATACAGAAGCGGCAGCAGACAGCTCAGCGCAAGAAGCACCAGGATAACGACAAACGTTCCCTGTATGATATAATATCCGGCTGTTTTTTTCTCTACCATTCGTAAGCCCTCCTAAAAAATCCGATAATTTGCCTTCTTGTATGCAATCGCATAAGACAGGGAGATCAGTAAAAATCCTACGACAGACTTCAGAAGCCCGACCGCAGTCGCCAGCGAAAACTGCAGATCGTTCAGGCCAACACGATATACCCAGGTATCGATAATATCACCGGTGGAATAAACCGCCTGATTGTAGATGTTATAAATCTGATCGAAGCCCGCGTTTAAGATATTGCCAAGCGCAAGGATCGTCATCAGAACGATGATCGGTTTCAGTCCCGGAAGCGTGATGTGCCACATGCGCTGCCAGCGGCTCGCTCCGTCGATTGCCGCCGCCTCGTAAAGCGCCGGGCTGATTCCCGTCAGCGCCGCCAGATAAACCACGGCATTGAAGCCAAATTCCTTCCACACATCCGTTCCGATCGCGAGCTGCCGGAAGATCGAAGCAATCCGGAAGAACGCCACCCGCTCCATACCAAGAGCGGAAAGGACAGAGTTGATCGGTCCGTATAACCCAAACACATCCAGAAGTATTCCACCCATGATAACCCATGAGATAAAATGCGGGAGGTACACAATGGTCTGCACGCTTTTCTTAAACGCCGCATTTTTTATTTCGTTGAGCAGCAGTGCAAATACCACAGGCACAAACACGTTCAGCAGCAGCTTGCCCACCGCGATCACCACCGTATTTGTAAAAATCTGGGACACATCTTTTATCTGGAACATATATTCAAAATTTTCCAGCCCGATAAATTCAGAGCGAAAGATGCCAAGCCCCGGATTGTAATCCTGGAACGCCATCACGATACCAAACATTGGGACAATATTTATCATGATCATCCAGACCAGAGCCGGGAGCAGCATCAGCCAGTATGCCCCTGTCCTGGAATGGAAGATATTATTTTTCTTTCTATTCATGTCTGTCTCCTTTTTTGAAAAAGAGAGGGCATCTGAAATTTCTCAGATGCCCCGGGCACCCATTCACAGCGCCGCTCTTACTGATTTGCAAGTTCCTGCACTTCCGCCGTAATATCCGCTCCGCCTTCGGCGTTCCACTCTTCCACAAAGGTGTCGAATGCCTCCAGAGGTTCCTCGCCGATGATGATTTTCAGGAAGGTTTCGTCCTCTTTCTTCTTGAGGTTCGTCCATCTGCGCTCCATCGTATCGGTCTGTGTGTAGGTCACACTGTAAACCTTGTTTACAATGCCCGCTTCCTCTGCGTCCTCCACCGCGGACATGCCCATCAGCAGGGAATACAGTCTTCCGAAGCTTCCGGAGGTGGACATGATTTCGGTATTCCATTTTTCAATACTCAGATCATCGTAGGGCGCCTCCAGGCACTCCTCCAGACTGTTTAAATCGCTTTCAAGCAGCTTGTAGTTCAGCGGATCGTACTCCGGAATTTCCTCGCCGTTCATTTTTGCCCGCAGCGCTTCTACGCTGAAGCTGCATTCGTCGCTCGGAGCAACAACAACGCATCCCGGATAATAGCTCATATCCAGACTTGTCTCCTCCTGGAAGAGGCCCTCGCTTCTTCGAAGCAGGTTGTTCAGCATAATCGCTGCCTCCGGATGCTCATAGCCCTTGCGCACCACACAGTAACTGTTGCCAACGCCGCCAAGCTTCGGATACCAGTTTCCATCCTCCGCGACCGGAGCTGCATATGCCTTCCATTCCGCCTCCGGATTGTTGGCGATGCAGTCCTTTACGTTGTAGCCGTGCCACCACGGGGAGAACAGGATACCTGCTTTTCCGCTCTTCCACGCCTCATCCGCGTCTTTTCTCACGCCAAGCTCCTGGTCGAGTACGCCGTCTGCGTAGAGCTTCTGCAGCTCGGCAAGCGCCTCCTTCGTCTCCTGCGTCGTGGAGCCGTAAACAACATTTCCTTCCTCATCCTGCACCCAGAAGCCCGGATAGCTCTGGTATGCCTGGAAGATTCCGTCCAGGCAGTTCAAATTGTTAATCGAAAGAAACGTGTTGTACAGCGCACCGTTGATCGTCGGTCCCAGGATTCCGATGGTATTTTCTCCGCCCATGTTATTATCTACAAATGCCTTTGCCACCTGCTCCAGCTCTTCTATAGTCTGAGGCGCTTCCAGTTCCAGCTCGTCCAGCCAGTCCTGCCGGATCCACATCAGATTGTAGCCGTCACCTTCCACCTGCACATTTGGAATCGCATAGATTTTTCCATCATAAGTGATGTTTTCCATCGCTTTTCCGTCAGTCGTGTCAATGTTCTGTTTGATGATGTCATATGTATAGGTGTCAAAGTACGGCGTCAGATCTGCCAGCATATCCGATTTGAGCAGCTTGCGGAATTGCTGTTCATTTACTACGAACACATCCGGCAGGTCGTTTGCCGCGATCGCCAGATTCAGCTTCTCATTGTAATCTGCGGAAGCTGCCGACCACTTCACCGCGATATCAATATTCAGATTTTCCTTGATGTATCTGGTAAAGTAGTTGTCTGTCGCGCTGTCGCCTTCCGGGAGCGGAAGCGTCGGATTGATCGACTGAACGATTTCCACCGTGACCGGCTCCTCGTATTTTCCGAAGGGACTGGGATTTCCGCTCTCGTCCACCGGCATATTTTCGCTCGCGCCCACCGAAACCGCTCCGCCAAGAGCCATCGCACATGCTAATCCGGCAATTAAAATTGTTTGCTTTCTTTTCTTCATTTTCACACCTCCATGTTTTTTTGATGAATCCAGTATATCTTTTCTGTGCGCTTTTTTGAACCGACATACTTCACCGAAAGGGGTACTTTGTTCAAAACTGCTGTGTCCGCATTTCATTATTGTCCTCCTGTCCGGCAAAATACTCCACCCCTTCTGTGCGGCATCTATGTTGACAAATGATTTGTACAAATTTTATAATAAGAACAGGAATTTTAAAAAGGAAGGCAGAAAAATGACCAATTTGCGGAGCGTTTCTTTAAAAGCGAGAATCTTTATTTCTTTTTTCGGTATCCTGCTGCTCATGCTGTTTACCTATATTTTTATCGGCGGCCGCTTCATCACCCGCTTTACGGAAAAACAGCTCGCCGACGATTACAACAGCCTGCTCTCCGAAACCTGCGATACCATGCAGGATCTTCTGTGGAATCTGACGCTGACCTCCGGGCAGATTCTCGACAACGAAGCGATACAGGACACGCTGCTTCTCTATTATTCAGTTTCCTCGCCGTATGACCATCAGGAGCAGTATTCTGCCCTTATGAACGATATCACGATGCTTACGCTCTCCAACACCGATGTTTCTCTGCTCTCTTTATATGATAACACAGAATCGGAATATATCTACAGCAGTTATCCCGTGAGCGGAAATCAAACTGATCAGCTTCCCGTGCTCTATCAGAATTCTGCCTTTTCGTTCTACGGTCCCTGCTCCAGCCAGAGCAACTACAACGGCAATCCGGTGCTGATCCTCAACCGGACCGAGACGCTGCCAAACGGAAGGAGCGTTACGCTGTCTATTGAGACAGGCTTTTATTCCATGCTCGATCCGATTGAGCTTGCCGGGCGAAAATCCGCCTATCTTGCGGTAACAAACACGGACGGCGAGCTGATTTATACAAATTTCCCCGAGGACAGCAGCGAGGAAATCCCCGCTCTGCTGTCCGTCGGCAAAACAAAGAACTTCCGCAGTCTTTCCAGGGATATGCCGCAGGGCTGGCAGGTGCATCTGATCATTCCGAACCAGATTTACGCGCTTGACTACTACCATTCTCTCCGGGAAGCCCTGCTCTGCACGATCATCGTTGCGGTTCTGGTGGGGCTGCTCGCCGTCTATTTCTGGCGAAGCATCTATACGCCGCTGCAGCTTTTCGATCGTCAGCTTGAGCTTCTGCTCTCCGACGAGGAGGTTTCCCGGGAATGGCATTCCTCCATCCCGGAATATGAGCATCTTCTGCAGAAAATAGCTTCTCTGCAAAAGCAGATCCAGCAGATGATCCAAAAGATTATCGCGCAGGAAAAAACAACCGCCCAGGTTCAGCTCGAAAAGCTGCGCGCACAAATCAATCCGCACTTTCTGCTAAACACGCTGAATACGATGCACTGGCTGGCGCTGATGAACGGACAGCATGAAATAGATGACCTTACGCAGTCGCTCGCCCATCTTCTGAGCTACAATCTTGACAAGGACAGCGTTTCCGCCACTCTGGAAAAGGAGCTTGGCGCCCTGCAGGAATATATCCGGCTCCAGAAGGTGCGCTACGATTTTCACTTTGAAATAATCCGCCCGTCTGCTGCAGAGGAGCTGAATTACCCCTGCCCCAAATTCCTGCTGCAGCCGCTGGTAGAAAACGCGCTGAGCCACGGCTACCGTCCCGGCATGGAAATCCTCGTGGAAGTCCAAATTGACGAGCGCATCCGTCTTACCGTCTCCGACACCGGCTCCGGCATCGCTCCCGACCGGCTGGAAGCAATCAATCGCCTGTGTGGAGCCGTTTTAAATACCGGTCCGGTCTCTCCCGGTGCAGGTTTTTCTGCGGCTTCAGCATCTCCCGACATCCCGCAGTCCGGCATCGGTCTGTCTTACGTGGTCAACAGTCTGCACAGCTTTTTCCCGGACAACTGCTCTTTCTCTGTCAGCAGCGAAAGCGGCGCCGGAACAACGATATCAATAGAATTTCCAAAAATGAAAGGCGGCGGTTATCATGCTGAAAATACTGATCGTAGATGACGATATTTTAACGCGAAAGGGTATCCAGATACTGATGCCCTGGGAAAAGCATCATATGAAAATTGTCGGCGAGGCATCCAACGGAAAAGAGGCGCTTGATTTTCTTGCGAAAAATCCTGTCGACCTTGTGCTTGTGGATCTCGATATGCCAATCATGGATGGCATGACCTTTATCCAGACAGCGTCCGCACGCTATCCGGCGCTTAGCTATGTTGTGCTGACGGTTCACACGGAATTTGAGTACATCCAGAGCGTACTGCGCGTCGGCGCGATTGACTATATCGCAAAAACGCATTTTGACAGGGAAAATTTCGACCAGATTCTTGACCGTATCTATGCCGCCGTCATGAAAAAGAAAAGCAATGTATCCGGTCCGGCAGGCGTCGACTGGAGGAACAGCAAAATTCTCTATCCGTCAATTTATGCGCTTCTGACTGTGGAGCCGGACGGGGAGGAGCATATTTTTCAATTTCAGGAGCTGAATCAGCTTGCCGACAGCAAAAATATTTTTGAGCTTTTTGCAGGTGTCTGGGTATTTACAAGCGATACAAAAGAATTTTCCTTCCCGGAGCATTTTCCGAACACGATGCTGCTGCGCATCTCGGACGTGTCGGAAATGACGTACGCACAGCTCGGCAAGCTTCTGCGCCACTATCAGAAGGAGCAGTTTTTCTACGATTACCAGCCGCTGAAAACCGTCAACGACAAACACGCCTATGAGCTTTTTGAGGACGAAACGATTCAGAGCGCGGAGTCGGTAGAGCAGCTCAAAAAAGAGTGGCTTTCTCTGAACTGGATTCACGAAAACGACCTTTTTCACCAGATCACCTTTGATCTGAAAACGCAGAAGCTAAGGCCCTCCGCCCTCTATCACCTTCTGCTGGCGCTGGAGGCGGTCTGGAATTCCTCCTACAGCGAGCTGACCGGAGAAAAAATAGCGGTCCCCGCTGTATTTCACAACTGGCAAGAGGTGGAGGACTGGCTGATCCTGCTCTATGAGAAAACAAATTATTTTCGTTTTTCATCCAAATACTCCGACGCGGTCGTCCGGAGCATTCTGAATGTGAAGAATTATATCGACACGCACTACACGGAGCAGATTGATACGACGGAGATCGCCCGGAACGCCCAGATGAGCTACGGCTATTTCAGCCGCTGCTTTCACGATATCGTCGGGGTTTCCTTCAGCGACTATTGCATCCGTCTGCGCATGGAGTGCGCCAGAAAGCTGCTGACCACCACCGGAAAATCCATCCAGGAGATTTCTTTCCAGACAGGTTACCGGGACGAAAAATATTTCAGCCGCCTGTTTAAAAAAATGACCGGAAAAAGCCCTTCAGAATACCGCAGGGAGCCGCATCCGAAAGCATAAAAAATACTGCCGCACCAATGATTTATTCCATCATTTCGTGCGGCAGCACTTTTTTATATTTAGATTCCAGCCTGTTCAAGAAGCGCCGGTACCTTGGACTCCCAGCCAAGCGCCATGATATGTACGCCCTGGCAGTACGGCTTACATTCTTTGATAATGCGGGCAGCGATCTCCACACCGGTGATGCCTGCCTTTGTCTTTTCCTTGTCAGCCTTCAGCTCTTCGATCATCTCATCCGGAACATGGACGCCGGCAACATTGTTGTTCATGAACTTTGCCATGCCCGCGGATTTCGGGATGATGATGCCAACCTGGACCGGTTTGCCGAACTGTTTTGCCTTCTCCATGAATTTGATGAATTTCTCCGGCTCGAATACTGCCTGTGTCTGGAAGTAGTCTGCGCCTGCTGCTACCTTGCGCTCCATCTTTGCAAGCTGTGCGTCCACAGAATCGCTGCACGGAGAAACAACTGCGCCCTTCGCAAACTTCGGCGGCTCGCCAATCAACTCGTTTCCGCCGAGATCAACGCCAGATTCCAGCTTCGTCACGGTATGAAGAAGAGAAACGGAATCGAGGTCGAATACCGGCTTTGCCTGCGGATGGTCGCCCATCTTTGTGTGGTCGCCCGTCAGACAGAGAATGTTTTCGATGCCGAGCATCGCCGCACTCAGCAGGTCGGACTGCAGCGCGATACGGTTTCTGTCGCGGCAGGTAAGCTGATAGATCGGCGTCAGCCCCTCGTCCTTGAGAGCTTTACATACCGCAAGGGAACCGAGACGCATAACGGAGGACTGGTTGTCGGTTACGTTGACAGCCGTAATGCCGCTCAGATACGTTTTCGCTTCTTCCAGTGTATGTTCAATATGAATTCCTTTAGGCGGTCCTACTTCCGCAGAAACCACAAATTCACCACGTTCAAATAATTCCGTAATTTTCATTGTACATTACTCCTACTCATTATAAATTTTTCACTTCGTCATCGGTTGCGAAATTACGTATCTGCGTCGGACATTTCAGCGCGTCAAGACGTCCGATCTGCGCAAGTCTTCTGTAGATGCGCTCCCAGCCGCACTCCATGTCGCCATCCACCTCGCACATGCCGTTTTTGGAACCGCCGCACTGACCATTTACAAGGCTCTTGGAACATGCCGTGATCGGGCAGATGCCGCCGGTTAAGTTCAGATAGCACTCGCCGCACTGCTTGCAGTCGTACTCCAGCGGCGTCACGCCCTGGAAGCCCGGCAGCGGATAGGTATCACATGCCGCGCATACTTTTTTATCCTCAAAATACTCTGCGACCGTCTGCACGCCAACGCCGCAGGAAAGTACCAGGATCACATCGGCTGCCGCGATCTCATCTTTGTGCTTTTCCAGACGCAGCTTCATGTTGTCCGGATTGCAGATATAATCTGTTGTGATCGCTCCTGTCAGTTTCCCGTCAGCCTCCAGCTCCTTCTGAAGCTCCAGCGCTTCCTTTTCCGGGAAATGCACTTCCTTGCATCCATGGCAGTTAATGATAAAAACCTTGCCCTCTGCCAGCGATGCGATTGTCTCTTTGGATTTTAACTGGGTAATCAACATATTACTTCATCCCCCTTACCGCATTTTTTCCGGCTTTTATCTTTGCCACTAACGGAATCTTGGAGGAACAGATGTATTCACAGCTTCTGCACTCCACACAATCCATAACGTTTCTATCCTTCATGCCCTGCCAGTTTTCCTCATCCGCATATTTTGCGAAATACAGCGGAGTGAGTTCCATCGGACATACGTCAACACAGCGTCCGCACTTGATGCACGGCTGCTCCACACTGTGGTCCGTCTCAACGGCAATGATACCGTTGGAGCCCTTCATGATCGGCACGTTCGTATCGTTCAGAACAAAGCCCATCATCGGACCGCCTGCCTTGATGGTGATGTCGTCGCCCACCAGACCTCCGCAGTAGTCGATCAGATCTTTGGTGTTGGTACCGATCTTTACTATGTAATTGCCCGGATTCTTTATTCTCTCACCGGTTACCGTTACCACACGCTCGATCAGCGGCATACCCTTCCGGATCGCGTCGGAGATCGCTTTTGTGGTGCTGATATTGCTGACAACGCAGCCTACATCTGCAGGCAGCCCTCCGCGCGGAACCTGTCTGCCCATCACGCGCTTGATCAGCATCTTCTCAGCGCCCTGCGGGTACTTCGTCTTAGCCACTACTACCTCGATGTTGTCGCAGTCCGCGATCTTGGCCTGCATCAGCTCGATGGCATCCGGCTTGTTATCCTCAATAACGATCAGACCTTTTTCTGCATTGACGGTTTTGATGATCGCTTTCAGACCGTAAATGACGTCGTCCGCAAACTCCAGGAGCACCCGGTGGTCTGCCGTCAGATACGGCTCACATTCGCAGCCGTTCAGCAGGATCGTGTCGATCGGCTTCGGCGGTTTCAGTTTTACAGATGTCGGGAATCCGGCTCCGCCCATGCCGACGATTCCTGCCTCGCGGACAATCTCAACGATCTCGTCCGGCGTAAGCTCATCGAGAGACTTATGCGGCTTTACGGATTCGTCCAGCGTATTCTTTCCGTCCGAACGAATGACAACGGAGAGACATTCGCCTCTTGTGGCATGTCCGTGCGGCTCGATCGCAACTACCGTTCCGCTCACACTGGAGTGGATCGGACTGCTGATGAAGGCTGCCGCTTCGCCGATCTTCTGTCCGACCTTCACGGTATCGCCCACCTGCACGACCGGGTTCGCCGGAGCGCCCGCATGCATGGACAGCGGAATCACGACCTCTTCCGGCTCCGGGAATCTCACAAGCGGAAGATGCTCTGTGAATTCCTTGCGCTCCGAGGGATGAACGCCGCCGTAATAGCCCGCAAGTCTGCTCTCGCGGACAGATTTCACATAATCGTTGATGACTTTGAAGTTTACCTTCGAGTAATCCCGTATCTGTACCGGCTGGTGTAAGAACTCTTCCAGACGTCCCTGCTTCTCCAGCCTTCTGTAAATCTTTTCCCATGCGCAGTCTTTATTGCCGTCTACCTCGCATTTGCCGTCCTTTGCGCCTCCGCACTGTCCGTTCACAAGACTCTTGGAACAGTCAACGATCGGACAGATACCTCCGGTAATATTCAGATAACACTGCGCGCACGCGTCACAGCTCTTTTTCGTCAGCGCCATGCCGTGATGCCCCGTATAATTCAGTGAATTGCTGGCCGCATATACGGGCTTTCCTGCCAGATCTGCGACGGTCTGGATACCCAGACCACAGGAAGCGACAAGCACATTTTCCGTTCCTTCCGGAATCATGTCCTGCAGCTTTTTCTCAGTCTGGACCTTGTTGCATAAAAAATCAACCTTTGCACTGCCGGTAATTGTTTTGCCCTGCTCGGCTGCGAGCTTTTCAAGCTCTTCACAATCCGGCTCGTCAATGTTTTCAAACTCCTTAAAGCACTTGTTACAGGCAACGATAAACAGGTTGTCCTTCCCGGCCAGCAGGGACACCAGCTCTTCGCTGCTTTTTAACTTATACTTGGTATAGTTTTCCAATCGCTCACCTTCCTTATCTGATTGTTTCCCTCGTGAATACGAGTTTAAGTATAACACATATTAGCTGTATTATCCAGCGTAAACGTGTATTTTTCCGTAAAAAAACGCGGCCCTTTGCCAGTAAGGCTGCCCGGGCCGCATAACTCTGTCAGTTTTCAGATCCTATTTGCATTTTCTTTTCTAAGCTCCCAGGCTACGTGTAAGCTTTCTTCCAGTTCTTCTATCGCATAAAACGCAGACAGCAGATCCTTTCCGCCTGCAATAGCGCCATGATTAGCCAGCAAATATCCATTGCATTCATTTATATTGTTTTCAAACAACTGAAATAATTCCTGCGAACCAGGCTCTGCGTATGGAATCCACCCTACCGCTCCAAGCTTCATTGCAAGATAAGGTGTGTATCTCGGAATTACCAATTTTGTATTTTCCGGCGGCATACATGACCAAACTACCGAATAAAAACTATGCACATGAATCACTGCCTGTATACTACTGTCTTTTTTATAAAAGCACCGATGCAGGGGCAATTCCTTGCTTGGCTTTATTCCGCCAATATGCTCACCATCCGACAGCCGGACTCTGGAAAATTCCTCCGGTTTTAATCTCCCGAAGCAGGTTCCGCTGCCCGAAATATAAATGATTCCTCTGTGCAGAAAGCTCAGATTCGCCGAAGAACCCGACGTCTTTCCCCTGTCAAACAAACTTTTTGCTATCCATACCGCTGTTTCTGTTTTTTCTTCCAGCAAATTTCCCATATTATCTTCCTCCGGTCATGTCAAGCGCACGGACAAAAAAATCGGGCTGCCCAAAATTACCGGATTTCAATACGAGACGCACTTCCGGTCTGCGAAGCGGAATCATGACCGGTACCCCCGGCGCTATGCTTTTTCCAATCAGAAATGCGTCAAATCCCAATGCAAGAGCAATCGCCCCCGATGTTTCTCCTCCCGCTGCAATAATACGATTATATCCATTGTGATATGCTCTTACAGCAATATCTGCCAGCGCCTTTTCCAATACGTTTGCATTTCGCTCCTGTTCCGCCCTTGTCCGCGTTTCCTTCCGCTCGTACCCATCACAATAGATCAATACCTCCTCCTGCGTATTCTCCTGTATAAACTGCCATATTACTTCCAGGCTCATTTCTCCGCTGAGCAGCTTTTCGGGAAAAAGCGCCAGACTTCGTCCGCCTTTTTCCTTAAAATAACGAATCTGCTCCCTGGTCGCCTTTGAACAGCTTCCGGATAAAACAAGCCCTTTTCCAACAGTTCCGGCATCTGCTGTCTCCTTCATCTCCTTCTGTGCCTGTGGGGCATATTTTTCTGCCATATGCGCCAGAAGACCTGCCCCTCCCGTAAGCAGCTTTAAATCCCCGAAAACTTCTGCAATTTTATTTCCCTGCGCGTCTGTCTCAAAATCGGGGATAACATAAAAGTGATCCTTGTCCTGCCCATACTCTTCTATATAATTCAAAATCTCCTCTTTCGGCCTGGCAAGCAATTCTCCATCTATTACAAACGAGGAATATTTGCCCTGTTCTTTCATAAGGCGTTCAATATGGGAATCCCACATTGGGTTTAGCGGATGGTTCCGCATTGGACTTTCGTCCAGCGGCACGCCATCCACAAAAAGCTGCCCGCTCCGTACAGTTCGTTTATTTACCGGAAGAGAAGGACAAAGCACTGTATACTTCACTCCATACGCTTCCAGAATGCAGTCCACAACCGGACCTATATTCCCCTCTGGCGAGGAGTCAAACGTAGAACAATACTTCACATAAAATTGTCTTGCCCCATGCATTTCAAGCCAGTGAAATGCCGTCAACGTCTGCGCTGCTGCAATTTCCGGCCGAGCGCTTCTTGTTTTCAATGCAATGACCACTGCCCGGCAGTCCATCGCAAGCTCTTCCTCTCCCGGAATTCCATTAAAAAGCATCGTCTTTATGCCCTTTTCCGCCAAAAAAGAAGCTGCATCTCCGGCGCCGGTAAAATCATCTGCCACACATCCGATTAAAATATTGCTTTCTTTTTTTCTCACCTGGACACCTGCCTTTTCCGTTCCTTATATAATATCAGCATTCAAGCCTTTCCATCTGCCATGCATATTTTAATCCATGTTTTTGCCGCCTCCTTAATATACGGAATCACTTCCTGCATGATGTCAATCGTATGTATCACCGCTCCTCTCTCCCGAACGACACGCGCTACATTATCCATATATGTATAACGGATCTGGGTTCCTACATTCACTTTATTTATCCCATTTTTAATCGCTTTTCGAACATCCTCTTCCGGTATTCCGGTCCCCCCGTGAAGTACCAGCGGGATATCCAGTGCCTCATTTACCTCTGCCAGACGTTTAAAATTAATCTCCGGTTTGCCCTGATAAAAGCCATGTGCCGTGCCAATTCCAACAGCAAGCGTATCCACCCCTGTCTCTTTTACCAGTTTTACCGCATTCTCTACCTGTACTAAAAAATCTCCGCCTTCAAAGGAAGCCTCATAGTCGCGCCCCTTGATCTTGCCGATTTCCGCCTCCACACAAACTTTATGAGCAGCCGCATACTCCACAACTTCCCTGGTCATTGCAATATTCTGCTCCAGAGACTCTTTCGAGGCATCAATCATAACTGACGGATAACCGCAGTCAATCGCCTGTTTACATAATTCCACCGAATTGGAATGATCCAGATGATGAATAATCGGTTCCGCAGACTGCTTCATCCTGATTTTTCCTACAGCGCCAAGCAGTTCCACTCCCAACATGTTCACTGTTTTCGGAATTGATGCAAACATAACCGGCGCTCTTAGCTCTTTTGCCGCTTCAAGCACTGCGAGCTGATCCCACAAATCTGTGTAATTAAACATTGGCACCGCATAGCCGCCTTCATCTGCCTCCTTCAGCATCCTTCTCAGCACATCACCATTCATTATTTCCATCTCTATTCCTCCTGTATCACGAAGCTGCCTGCTCCAACATCTTTTTCAAACGCTTAACACCGCTGTTGATACTATACAAAACCGGCTGTGTGACATTCTTCATTTCCGGAATCAGCACTGCCATACTCGCCTGCGCAAGTACAATTACATCGTGCCGTTCTTTCGTTTCCATTATCTTTTTCATTACCATTTGATTATGCTTCTGAGCATTTTTCTCCTCTGCAAGTATCTGAAATGCTCCGTCGATCAGATAACGTGTAACCGAAACCTTTTTCCCGATCTTCCCCGCTTCCGTCTCAATAAGACGTGCACTTGGTTCCAGTGTAGTCGCTACCGTCCCATAGACAGCAATACTGCTGCCGCAGCGTACCGCTTCCTCCGCCATTGCCTGATCAATTTTAAGGCACGGCGTTTTTGTGAGATGTGTTCCAATCCCGAAAGCTTCTCCCACCGACGAACACGCATTTAGAATAATATCTGCGCCCATACTCTCCCCGGCCAATATATACAGACTTATTCTGCGGCAGATATCTTCATCTACACCCTTTTTCATAACATCCGATAAAATTCTCTCGTCAATGATATTATGAATCTCCGCTCCCGGAATCTGCCGCATAATCTCCTCATCCAGACGCTCTCTGATCGCAAGGCTTGTATGAATTACAGCAATTTTCTTTCCCATTCAGCCTCTCCTTTTATTCATAATTTTCTTTACACAGAAACGATTCGTCTCTTAACTGCATATACAGCCTGCCGATTTGCTCCCGTATGTTTTTGTATTGTGTAAATTTCGCCGCATATTCGCAGGGCTGTCCTTCACGGAAGATATACTGTATCCTGCAGAAATTTTCCAGTTCTTCAAAGGATAGATGTCCGGCTGCAATCGCCCCAAGAAGCGCAGCGCCAAAGCAGGCGGCTTCCGTACATACCGGAACCTCTACCGGAACGCCCTGTATTTTGTTTTTACGTCTCATAATATAATCCGATTTGCTTAAACCTCCCGCGATCCGTACCACTGGCTTTTCAAGCTGTGCAAGCTGTATGTAGTCCTCCGTCTGCCGCCTCAGTTCAAAAGCCATTCCATCAATGATCGCGCCGGCATAATCTCCGGGCCTATCTGTATCTGACATCCCCCAAAAGGTTCCCATAAGTTCTGAATTTTCTGCAGACCCACGCAGAAAAGGGAAAAAAAGCAGCTTTTCGTTTTGGGATCGCTGCAGCAAAATCTGTTTTTCCAGCAATGCATAGCGGGAAACGCCAGTTTTTTTTGCTTCTGTTTCCAGATCCCTCCCCATATTTTTGAAATACCACTGGAGACATACTCCGCACGCCTGATTTGAGGACAGCAACCGGTATTTTCTTTTTCCGCAGTGCGGATAGACAGAATACCCTGATTTTCTAAGGACTTCAAAGGGCAGCACATGGTCGAACGCCATCATCAATACCTCCGCTGTCCCCATGGAATCCAGCATTACACCTTCCTTCTGAATGTTCACCGCAATAGCCGCACAGGAATGGTCATGGCCTCCTGTCGCTACAATCATTTCTTTATTTAAACCTAATTCCACAGAAATTTCCGGTTTTAATCTTCCGACAGCCGTCCCGCCGGGAACTGCTTTTGGAAACAGCTGCTTCTTCAATCCTGCTGCTTCTATAATCTCATCCGACCAATTGCATGTGTGCACATCGAACGCCAGAGTTCTGGCTGCCACAGAATAATCTGTCGCATACTTTCCTGACAGACAATAAATTATCCAATCCTCTACAGACAGCCAGTGGCTGGCCCTCTGGTACAATTCCCAATCATTTTCCTTCAGCCATAAAAGCTTGCTGATCCCATATTTAACAGATGGGATCTGCCCGGTAATTTCATAAAGCCGATCATAACCGACAGCCGTCTCCAGCCTTTTATACTGCGCTTCTGACCTGGTATCATACCACAAAATAAAGGGATTCAGCGGTCTGCCCTGCTCTTCCACGAGTATACCTGCCTCACCCATAGAAGATACCGCGACAGAACATATTTCTTTTGCCGGACATTGTTTGACATTTTCCCGAATACAAATTTTTATTTTTTCCCATACTTCCATTGGATCCATCTCACTGAAAAATGGTTTCGGATGACTCACCGGCGTACTTTCGCTGTGATAAGATACAAGCTCTCCATCCTCCCGGAATACTGCTGCCTTGAGATTTGTCGTCCCTATGTCGATCCCCATATAATATTTCAAAGCAACTCACTCCCTTCCGCTTTTCTACCCTTTGATCCCGGAGGTCGCAATGCCTTCTACAAAATACTTCTGCGCTGTAAAAAACAGTATTACACATGGTATGATCGAGACAATCGACATTGCAAAAATCTCATTCCAGTGAGCAGCGTCCGCACTGTCCAGCGACATACGGAGTCCTAAACTTACCGGATATTTTGATACACTGTTGATATAAATCAAAGAGTTAAAAAAATCATTCCAGGTCCACACAGACTGAAAAATTGCCGCAGAACACACGGACGCTTTTGACAACGGCAGCAAAACGTGTATCAAAGTCTGGAAAGAATTGCATCCATCCATCTTAGCCGATTCATCCAGCTCCCGCGGTATTCCTTTGAAAAACTGTACCATCATAAAAATGAAAAAAGGATAGCATGCCAATGCTGCCGGCAAATAAAAAGTATCGTAACTATTCAGCACGCCCATTTTGTTATATAAAATATAACGAGGGATAACGACAACCGCATTCGGCAGCATCATGGTAGAGATCATCAAAGCAAATAAGATTTTATGCCCCGGAAAATGAAAACGTGCAAATCCATAGCCTACTAAAACACTGGAGATCAGTGTCAGTATTACTGTCGGAACTACAAGAATAAAGGAATTCTTCAGAAAAACTCCAAAAGAAAACTGTCCCGTTCCCTTCCAGCCTTCTACGTAAGAATCAAATACCGGATTAGCCGGCAGCAATGCCGTTGTACCAAAAATTTCTTCATTTGTCTTGAACGATGCAAACAATAGCCATACAAGAGGATATATCATCATTATTCCTACTAATATCAGCAGCAAATACATTAATATTTTATTTCTTTTCCTGCGCATACTTCGATTCATTTTTTTCGGCATATCATTCGTCCTCCGTATAGAACACCCATTTGGCTGATGTCTGAAATAATAACAGTGTAAAGGCAATGATAATTGCAAACAAAATCCATGATAATGCACTTGCATATCCCATTTTGTAGTAACGAAATGCATTGTCATACAGGTACATTCCATACAGATAAGTGCCGTTTGCCGGTCCGCCCGCTGTAATCAAAAACGGCGCTGTAAAATCCTGAAAAGCTGTAATTGTCTGCATAATAATATTAAAAAAGATAATCGGCGTCAGCATCGGAACTGTAATCACAAAAAACTGGCGTACTTTAGATGCTCCATCAATAGAAGCCGCCTCATACAAATCTCTTGGAATCTGCTTAAGCCCCGCCAAAAAAATAACCATGGAAGAGCCAAACTGCCAAACAGACAGCAGACTGATCGTAAGAAGCGCAAATCTGGAATCTCCAATCCAGTCAATCTGCGTTTTTATGCCAACAGCACTCAGTAAATTATTAAACATGCCGTCTTTCATAAACATAAAACGCCACAAAGTCGCCACTGCCACGCTTGAGCCAAGAATCGACGGTATATAGTAAATAGTCCGAAATACATTCACTCCCCGCAAAGGCACGCTCAGGAGCATCGCTATGAACAGAGCAAACATCAATTTCAGCGGCACTGTAATCCCAACATAAAGCAGTGTTACTTTCAATGATTGTCCAAAATTATAATCGAACCGAAAAATATTTTTATAATTTTCAAGCCCGATAAATGCAGCTTCTCCAAACCCGGAATAATTGGTAAAAGAATACCACAATGACGATGCCAGCGGATATAACTGCAGGCATAAAAAACCCAGTATCCATGGCAAAATATAAACATACCCCACACAGTCACGGCGTCGAAGCCTGCTGCGAAGCCGGGCAAAACTTCCCATTGATCCGTCCTCCTTTCAAAGGGCGCCTATTCCCTCTCTCAAAGTACAGACACCCTTCGAAACTCACATTTCTACTTATTTAGCGAGTCCAGCTTATTCTGTACACGGGTAATAATTTCCTCAGCGCCCTTTTCCGGTGTTGTCTGATCATAAACCACCTTCTGCATTACTTCTGAAACAATCGACACAATCTCTGCATTGCGTCCCACATAAGGCGGTGCAGGCGACGGGTTCTCAAGCGTATTGTTTACCATTGCCAAAACATCCGGATCTCCCATATCCCCCTCCGAAATGACCTCACGTGCAAGTGTGGAAGCCGGAATAGAACGCACGTCTTTCAAAATAGATGCTCCTTCTTCTGTATTAACCATCCAGTTAATAAATCTTGCCGCTTCTTCTTTATTCTCAGAATCGTTGCTGATCGCAAGCAGCAATGAGGGCTTTGTTGGATAACTGTCTACTTTTCCATCCGCCACAATCGGAACATTCATAGTGGAGAATTTTTCTTCTCCCAATGCAGATTTAATTGCCGGCAATCTTCCTGACCAATCCATCAGTCCGCCAATTTCACCATTCACCCATTTCGGAAGCTGCTCCATCTTGGTGGCAAAACTAATCGTTTCTCCCATAGGCACCACTGCGCCGCTGTCGTATAACTCTTTCAGCATAGACAATGTACTTTGCATGTCTTCTGCGGTTGCAATGATTTCAAACTCATCTGATACCCAATATTCTCCCGTCAAACCCAGCAGATAGGGTTCCCAAAACAGCGGTATGATGCTCTCGCTGCTCGGATCAATTCCAAGCAAATAACTGTCAGAATCCTGTTCCTGCACCTTTTTTCCATATTCAATTACAGAATCCCAGGTAAGCTGTTCGTCTGTAGGTATTCCAAACTTTTCCATAAATTCCGTATTGATCATAATGCCGGAACCATTCGTGCCAAGAGGAATTCCCAGAAGCTTTCCATCGTAAGAGCAATAGCTTTCAATAATCTGCGGATCAAAATAGCTCAGATCAATAATATCCGTATAATTGTTCAAATCATCAAACAGCACCTTCTGCTGTGACGAAAGATCCATCAGCCACACATTATCGATCTGCACCAGATCAGGCGCTGTACCGCCTGCCAGCTGTGTCATCATCTTCTGTTGGTATCCCTCAAATCCCTGGTATTCTGCCTCAATCTGCACTCCCGGATTTTCTTCCTCATAAGCCTCAATCGCCGCAAGCGTTGCTTCATGACGGATATCCGCACCCCACCAGGAAAAACGCATCGTTACGTCCTTTTCAGCCTCCGCCGAAGCGCTGCTCCCAATTGCTGCAGCGGTCAGCATACCGATCATTGCCATCTTCCTTTTCTTCAAAATTGTTTCCCCCTTTTCTTGTCTGTTTTCCAAACCCCGGTTCCGTTGTTTTTGGTGCTTTTATTTTATCTTAATTTACGGTCGCGCACCAGACTGCCTGCTTGACAAAACCTATCATCTCTTTCCCTCTTTTTTGATAGTTTCCCAAAACATATCTTTATTTGTATTTTTTTATCTTAAATTGACATTTTACATTTTCTATGCAGATTTTTCCTATAATTATGGTATACTAAATAAAATTCTGATTTTTACAGGAAAAGAGGAACTTATGTATAAGCTGATGATTGTGGACGATGAACCAGAAATATTAAAAGGCATCAGTCAGTATTTTCCCTGGGAGGATCTTGGATTTACCGTAGTGTGCCACCTTGGAAATGGGAAAAGCGCATATGACTATATTTGTCATCATTCTGTCGATGTGGTATTGTGTGATATTAATATGCCCGTTATGAATGGACTGGAGCTCGCAAAACTTATACATGAAAATTACCCGGATATCCAAATTGTATTTCTCAGCGGCTATTCAAAATTTTCTTATGCAAAGCAGGCGCTGGAATACAATGTAAAAAGCTATATCCTGAAATCTGCAAAATACAATGAGCTGATCCGTGTGTTTTCCCGCATACACTCCGAATTGGACAGTGCTCGTTACGGCGACAATTTACCAGAAAAACCAGAACCAGAATTTTCCTCTTTTGATGATAAGGTAATTGACACCATTAAAAAGTATATCAATGAACATTATGCAGATGTTACGCTTGAGGATCTGACCGAACAGGTTCATATGAATCCTCAGTATATCAGTAAATTTTTCAAGAAAATAACCGGACAAAATTTTTCCGATTATTTAATGGAAGTGCGTATGAAAAAAGCGGCGCAGCTGCTTGAAGATATTCAGTATAAAACCTACGAGGTAAGCGCTCTGGTAGGATATTCTAATTCCGTTAATTTCACCCGTGCTTTTAAGCGTTTTTATGGTATGTCTCCGAAGGAATACCGTGGACGCAGCACCCGAACGCCTGCAGATAAGGAGCACACGACATGAGACGCCGTTTTTTTGCAAGAAATCTTCTTTCCTTTTTACTTCCCACGATGATTCCAATACTTTTACTTGGTAGTTTTTCTTTTTTTATTGTGCAAACCTCTATAAAAAAAGAAGTGGAAACAAATAATAATCTGACACTGACGCAAATGCGCAATTCCACAGAGCTTATTTTCAGTGAGATCGATACTCTGAGCAATAATTTCTGTCTAAATGGACGTTTCGTTTCCAAGCTGAAAACTTTGCTGGAATCTGACAGCGTAGATTACGATAATGCAAATATCCAGCGATGGTTTTCCGATATTATTAATGCATCTGCCAACGCCAAGCCATATATACATTCTATTTATGTCTATTATGAAACCAATAAACCCAACATGTTCGTTTCTAATCGGGGTATTACAGATATCTCTCATTATCCCGATCAGCACTGGTACGAGCAATATCAGAATGCAGAAAATACACAAACCTTCCTCGAAGCCAGATGTGTTCGCTCTTATAATTTCGAGGATCCGGGTACCCCCGTTATTACCATTTATAACCCCCTGTACTCTCCTGGTTCCGTAACTGCAGACGGAATGCTCGTAATGAATATACGCTGCTCTTATATTGAACAAATGCTGTCTGCCTCCGATGGTTCCCAGACGGTTTTTCTTCTCGATCAAACTGGCAATTTACTCGCCAAAGGCAGTATAGAGCAACCTGACCACGAAGAACTGGATTTTGAAAAGCTGGTATCTCTTCCGGAAGCAACTTCTCCTATATGGCTGAACGAAAAACACTATGTCGTATCCCGCATGTCCTCCAATCGTTACGATATCAGCTATTTTTCTGTCAGCGATTATTCCCACATATACCGTCTGCCCATTACATTAATCCGCATTACAGCAGCATTGTTAATTGTTTCCTTCGTGTCAAGTGTATTAATCGCATGGTCTATAACCCGAAAAAATTATCGTCAGCTTTATCGCACACTGGAAATTTTTGAACGTGCTGAAGCCGGACTTCCTCTGAATCCTCCCGACAAGCACGATGCAGGAGCTTACGACTATATTCAGCAGCAGATTATCCGTACCTTTGTTGAGCAGAACTATCTGCGTCTTCAGCTGGAAGCCAAAAAGCATCACGCCCGTTCTTTGGAGCTGACTGCTCTGCAGGCACAAATTAATCCGCACTTTTTATTCAATACACTGAAAACTATTTTCTGGAAAGCAGTTGCTCTCACCGGCAGCAACAATGACGTCAGTCGAATGATTGAACAGCTTTCAGAAATCCTTCAATATTCTATTTCACCCTCCAGTACCCTTGTAACACTGGAGGAAGAAATACAAAATACCAAAAATTATATTTTATTGCAAAAGGTCCGTTATCAAAATCAGTTTGAAGTGATCTGGGAATATGACGACGAATTGCTCTCGCAAAAAGTAATTCGCCTTCTATTTCAGCCTTTTATCGAAAATGCAATCTACCATGGATGCCGCAATACAGATCAAAAATGCTTTATTCGAATAAGAATTTATTTACGCAATGAGACTCTGTTTATCTCCATCATTGACAATGGTGCGGGCATTTCCGGGGAAAATTTACGCCAAATCCGTCAGAAATTAAATGGTTATATTTCGGATGAAGAAATGGCAAGTCACATAGGTCTTGTAAACACCAGCAAACGCCTCCAGCTCTTTTATGGAGAAGATGCATGTGTTCACATTGCCAGCAAACTGGGTTTTGGTACATATATCCATTTCAAAATTCCGGCAGCTTCAAATACCGGAAACACGAAAGATTAAAAGAAAGTCTGCAGCATCTGTGCGCCGCGGCACAGACAGGCGCAGACTTTAATCTTTCAATCAAACTTATCCTATCTTCAATAAGTTCTTGTTTTCTCATTTGAACAGCAAAATAACTCCCTATTTATTCAAATGCAAATCTGAAAAATGTGTATATCCCTTTTCATCATTTTAATCAACACATAATCATCACTTTATTCATCACATATATAATAAATAAAGTGATGATTAACCAACAAGCATACCAGGCTCACCCCGGAAGACTCTCCCTCACACAGCGTCCCATACCCCACCTGGCTATTAGGATACTGCGCAAATCCCGGCAGGGGCTGCGCTCCGCGGCGCAGGTAGGCGCGCACCTTTTCTCCATATGCTGATGTCAAGTAAGGACCAAACATTTTTTATCCTTTCATTAAATTCTTCTCATCTCTTTTTACTCTGCGTTCCAACTTTTTCAGATCTTCTGCCGGAGGCAAATCCTCCGGCTTTATTCCTCTCTGTCCCAACATCTCTCTTACACTTGAATTATTCTGAACATGTTCATCTGTTATAGGAGCTTCGCCATATAATTCTTTTTGTTCCACATTATAATTGGTCATTTCTGTTGCCAGATTTTTAGCAGCTATGGTCAATGTTGGAAGAAAATCTGCCAGAGGTCTGTTCTCTTTTACTCTTAGACGTTCCTTCATGTCCTTTGTAGTAAATCCGCCAAAAAGCGCCTGGTCACCCTTGGATCTTATTCTTCCAAAGCCAGCATCATCCACCCCACGTTCGTAAATATTCTGAGACAGCCTTTTTTCAGACTCTCTTAATTTCTCTCTTGCATTTAATCGCTCAATCAGCTTAATCCTGTCTTCAATAAGTTCCTGTTTTCTTGTCTGAACAGCAAAATAGCTTTGAGCAAAGGCAATCTCATCTTTTCTCACATCTCCATTTTGGGCGATCAAATAACATGCATAACGTGTCAGCACATATTCTTTAATACCTCTTTCTGCATTTTTCGCCAATTTTATCATTTTCGTGACGCCACGAAAATGATCGTTTACATTTCCACCTGCATTCTCACAAGATATCATCGCTTTCTTTATAACTAACTCGAAATTTTCCCACCTGGAATATCCTAACAATGGCTGCAATTCCCTGGCATACCAAAATTCAATTGTTCCATCTTCTGATATATGAATAACATCATCAAAAAGTCTTTTTAATTTTCCAATCTTTTTTTCATCCATGCGATTGCTATGTACCTCCATATAATTATAATTCATTCCGGCAAATATTTTGTCTTTCTTTTATATTGTCATCATAATTGCTGTTTTACCCGCAGCAGCTCTGCGTATCTCAATATATGTCTGTATTGTTCCTCATTTATTTTTATCTTATCTACGATTCCTATCTCAATATCCGATTCCAGACGAAGCATATCACAGATACTCCGCTCAATGTCATAGATATTATAGCAGCCAAATTCTGTCTCTATTTTCCTCATGCCCATTAAGTAATTATTAGTCGAAAAATAATGCCGCATAATCGGGAAATTCATACTCAGCAAGCTACGGTCCGTCCGTGCTGTGGCAACATCCAAATATTCCGGCTCTTCTTTAATTTCTCCTTGATAATAGAGCGCGCTGTTCATGCAAACGATCGCCCTGGGATCGCTAAGGCATACTTCTATGCATTTATAGTCTGATGGTTTATCTTCCTTTTTCCTGACCAGCCAATAATATCCATGACATACTTTTTCCAAATACCCCTCTTTTGCCAAGACTGCTATCTGGCGATTTGAAAAACCCTCTTTCATAAGCTCCGGCGTTCCTATATATCCTTTAAACTTCCGGTATACCGCTTCCAGCTTATCATATGTACTGCTTCTCATATCAGCCTCCATTGCATTTTTTATTACACACGTCAATATCATACTGGCAAACTGTCCCTCACACACAGCGCCCCATACCTCACCTGGCTGTTGGGATACTGTGCAAATCCCGGCAGGGGGCGGGCTCCGCGGCGCAAGTAGGCGCGAACCTTTTCCCCATATGCCACTGTCAAGTAAGGACCAAAAATTTTCAATTACAATTTTTCACTCAATCAACTTTATCTCTTCAGCCGCATTAAGAATGTTCAATTGATACTCTGCAATTTCTTTCAATATTTGAAATCTTTCTGTCTTGCCTCTACCTTCACGGAGCATCTGTGCATTATGTGTTTCTAAATTAGATAAGACTGTAAGTTCGTTAATTGAAGCAAAATCTCTCACATTATTCTTTTTTGCCAATTCAGGATTTTTGTCCCGCCAGGCTTTCGCAGTAAATCCGAATAATGCAACATTCAAAATATCAGCTTCCTCCGCATATGCCAGCCACTCCAAATTTTCTTTATAATTTCCTGATGGAATTAAATAATTTTTAACAGCATCTGTTTGAATCAAATAGTTATTTTTTGACAAAAATCTCTTCGCATTCCACTCAATTTTTTTTGCATTATTCTCCGCTTCTTTCAGTCTTTGAAATTCTTTGATTAAGTATAATTTAAAAACCGGACTGATAGATGAGGCAAATTCAAATGCAATATCTTTATGCGCATACGTTCCCCCATATTTTCCACGTTTTACAAATAAACCTATCGCATTTGTCTTTTCAATCCATTCTGAAACACTCAACACAAATGTATGTAACCCCGCTTCACTTTTAAAGTGGTCGAATTCGACCACTTTAAAAGCAGGATTATAAATTTGTTCCCATGTACCCAAAAATTCCAGTGTTGCTCTGTTTCGCATCCAGTTCTTGACGACATCTGCTCCTCTGGATCCGCCAACTTTAGCTTTTGCAATATCAGTGATGCAGATATAATCGTCGAAATTTTCCTCCGAAACAGTAATATTAACATTTTGCACCACAATAACTTTATTCTTCATTCACATCTTCCTTCTCTATAAAATTCTCCATTTTTATCTTATAAGCCAACAACCGCAATACATAATCTGGCATTTTTCTGGTTCCTCTTTCCCATTCTGTCATCGTTCGATATGGAATTTCAAAATATTCACAAAATTCTTTTCTATTCATTCCTGTACTTTCTCGTAATTTCTTTATCTCATTCTTTACTTCCACTGCTTTCCCTCTCTTTTTATTTACACATTGTGTATATATTGTAATATATTTTCTTCTTATTTTCAATATCTATATTGTTCATTATCATCTTTTTTCTTTGATTCACACCGGTAAACTCTCCCGCACACACAATGAACCATACCCCACCTGATTATTCGGATACACCGTGAATCCCGGCAGAGGGCGTGCTCCGCGGCGCAGATACGCCCGCACCTTTTCTCCATATAAAAACGGATCGTTTCCGTTAATGATGCCCCACTGCATGAGCATCGCCGCGGCCCCGGTGACAAACGGAGTTGCAAAGGAGGTTCCCGTCACGATGGTGTAGCCGCCTCCGACTGCAGTTGTCCGAATATTGACGCCCGGCGCGGCAAGATCCGGCTTTACGGCGGTGGCGCCGGAGGGCAGCGGCTGCCCGGGCGGATTGCCTCTCCCCGAGAAAGGCGCATACGTGAGGCTGCGGGAATCGTAGGCTCCGACAGCGACGATGTTTCTGGCGGTCGCGGGAATTGTCAATGTGTTTTCCACGCTTGGCTCATAAAATCGCGTTCCCGGATTCAGCACCTCCGCCTGCGGGAGCCAAATATCATACCTGCCGTCCGTCACTCTGCGGGGCATCAGCCAAAAACGCCAGATACCGCTGTCAATATATTCCCGCGTCGGCAGAAAGTCAAAATAAATCTCCTGTGAAATGCTGTACGGGCTTGGTTTGCCATAAAAAATCAGCAGTTCCGTGTTTCCTGCAAGATAGCGCTGCGGTCCGAGATTTTCGGGAAGCGGTCCGATCACCTGTCCCTCCGGGGTTATCAGCCGGATCTCAAATTCGTCCAAGTAGGATTTCCAGAGCTGCACATTGATGGTACTTTCAAATGGGGCAACGCCCATCTGTACCTCCCGCGCGGTTCCCTGCTGCAGCATTCCGGAAGTGTGACCGGCTGTGCTGCCCTCATTCCCGGTTCCCACGCAGATGACCGAACGCCAGCGATCCGCAAGCTCCGCAATAAAAGTTTCCAGAAGACTTGTGCCGTTGTGCGGTCCGTAAACATTTCCAAAGCTCAGATTTACAGCAACCGGCAGCCCCCACTCCTGCGCTTTCCGATAAACATAATCCAGCGCCTGCATCAGCTCTGTCGTCCTTGGAAAGGATCCCGGCTTCGGATTGCCCAGCTTCACCACCAGAATGTGCGCCAGTGGAGCCACGCCGCGGTCTGGTCCAATTACCGACTGTTCCAGTGCCTGTACGCGGGCGCCCTCCTGCTGTCCACCAGACGCCGGTGCTTCTGCCGTCAGCTGTCCGTCGCCGCCCTCCAGTCCGCCGGCTTTCTGGCCGTCAGAAATAGAAGCACGCCCATTTCCGGCCGCGATTCCGAGCACCTCGGTACCATGCCCGCTGATATCCCGCGTGGGCAGTCGCTGTCCGCTGCGAAGCGCCTCATCAATCTGAACCTTTGTGTACTCCGTTCCCAACGTATACCCTTCCGGAGGATTTCCGGCGATGCTCTGATCCCAGATTGCCAGAATGCGGGTACTTCCATCCGGGTTACGAAAATCGGGGTGCGTATAATCCACGCCCGAATCAATCACAGCGATCAAAATTCCCTGTCCCAGCAGAACGCGCGTCGCCACGTTTTCTTCCTGTTCCAATAAAACACCTGCTGTACTCGGTACTCCCGTTTCGTCCATAAGCTGCAGCGCATCCATACAAGAAGCTGTCCTCCCCTGACGAGCAGAGAAGAACAGCCTCTTTGGTTTTTCAATATATTCAATTTCCGGCTGCGCCGATAGATACGGGATCATGGACTGCGCAATGGTAACGATCGCATAGCCGTTCGCAAGCTCCGCCACGCGGATGCCCTGTTCACGAAATTTCTCCAGGCTGCCCGAATACTTTACGATCAGATCCCATTCCTGATCCTGCGCGTCAAACCCGACGTTCAGCGTCAGCGACTTCTCCCGCTCCTCCGGCGTCGTATCCAGTGCAAGATTTAAAAGATTTTCAATTTTCTGATCAGTAGCCATGTCATGCTCTCTTTGCGTTTTCTATATTATATGAGCGCCCGCAATTTTACATCCCTGTTTATTGAACTAGCTCCAGAGCGGCAATCGCCTCCTCAAGCTTCGCACTTACATCATCCATTTTTTCCTGCGCGGCATTTCCTGCAATCAGAGCCTCTGCGGCTGCAATATAGTCAAACAGATTGTTCAGCGATTCTTCTGTATAATCCTCCAGATTCATCTCTTTTATCCGGGCAATCTGTTCCCTTAGCTGTGATGCATCTCCGGCTTTTGCTTTTATATACTCATTCGCAGTCTCAGTAATTACTTCTTTGCTTCCCTGTGTTTCTCCTGTAACAGCATTGCTCTCATCTGGCGTTTTCTCAGAAAACAAAAATCTTCCAACAATAGCATAAACGGCTACCAAAATTACTAATACCGCAAGCATCAGTATTCCTCTTATACGACTTTTTCTTCTGTGCCTGCGTTTATCCCCTTTTTCTCTGTATGTTTTTCTTTTTTCTACACTCATATGCTCCTCCGGGCAAATGTTGATTCCATAATTAAAATGATTATAAAACGCAGCAAATTTCTTTACTGCGTTCCAACAATCATTTTTTTCTGAAAAATAAGAGAGGTTGCCCTCTCTTACTTTTCATTTTCTGAGCTTATTTTACCACTTTTCTCTTTTTAATAACAACTACTACCAGAGCCGCAGCCATAGCCATAACAATGATATACGGTACTACTACTGTATTATCACCGGTCTTTACTGCATCCTTATCTGTCGTCTTCTCTGTTGTATCTGTCTTTTTGGAAGCTTCCGTTGTTTTTTCCGTAACTTTGTCTGTTTCCTTCTCGGACACTTCCTCGGTTACATCCTCTGTTACATCTTCGGTCACTTCTTCTGTAACCGGTTCGCTTTCCGTTGTCGGTTCGCTTTCCGTTTCCGGTTCGCTTTCTGTTTCCGGTTCGCTTTCTGTTTCCGGTTCGCTCTCCGTTTCAACAGCTTCTACAGATCCGCATACGCAAGCATTTCCGTTCTCCCATACGCACTCTGTTGCTTCAGTTACTACTGTTCCGCAGTCTGTGCAGGTTACTTTATGCGTTCCGTTTCCGTTATCTGTGTAAGTCCAGTGGTTACCCATATGGTCACACTCAGATCCGCATACACACGCATTTCC
Organism: Marvinbryantia sp.; assembly: GCF_047017445.1. NCBI lineage: Bacteria > Bacillati > Bacillota > Clostridia > Lachnospirales > Lachnospiraceae > Marvinbryantia > Marvinbryantia sp. The sequence continues at coordinate 418,767 of NZ_JBKXTT010000002.1, forward strand.
GTTCTCCCATACACACTCTGTTGCTTCGGTTACTACTGTTCCGCAGTCTGTGCAGGTTACTTTATGCGTTCCGTTTCCATTGTCTGTGTATGTCCAGTGGTTACCCATATGGTCACACTCAGATCCGCATACGCAAGCATTTCCGTTCTCCCATACACACTCTGCTGCTGCAGTTACTACCTCGTTACAATCTTTACAAATTACTTTGTGGGTTCCGTTTCCATTGTCTACGTACTCCCAGTTATTGCCCATATGGTCGCAGCCCGGCTCTTTATGTCCGCATGCGCCGCACGCACCATTTACATATACACAATCAGCCGCTTCAGTTACTACTGTTCCGCAGTCTGTGCAGGTTACTTTATGCGTTCCGTTTCCATTGT